>NZ_CP069302.1:0-300000 GCF_016839145.1 Shinella sp. PSBB067
ACGAGGTCTTCCTTGATGGCGCGCAGCGTCTTCGCCGCCTTCGGCCTGTCGGCATAGGCGACGAGGTTGGCCAGCATGTCCACGACGGCGAGATAGGCGTAGCGCGTCGAGGTCGGCCGGAAGATGTTCGTTCCCTCCGGCAGGTCGATCGCGATCACCACGTCGGCCGCTGCCGCGACCGGCGAATGGCTCCGGGTAACGACGATGGCCGGAACGCTGCGTTGCCGCAGAAGTTCGAGGCAGTGAACGAGGGCGCGGTCGCGGCCGGTGAAGGATGAGGCGAACACCACCGAGCCCGGCTGGGCCGCGGCAGAGAGCATCGCGTTCATGTTGTGATCGTTCGAGGCGGCGATGCGGCATCCGAGCCGGAAAAGCCGGTTCTGCAACTCGTTGACCACCATCGAGGAATTGCCGCTGGCGCCGAAAGCCAGGATGAACTCGGCGCCGCGCAGCAGCCCGGCCGCCTTTTCCAGGGCGGCAAGATCGACCTGCCGGTGCAACTGGAACAGCGCCGCCTGCGCATTCGCCAGCACGTCGTCGGCAACCTCCTGCGCCGTTTCCGTCAGCACTTCCGGGCGAACGTAGCGCAGGCCCACCGCGGTCAGCCGCGCGAGTTGTACCTTGAAGTCCGGAAATCCCTTGCATCCCATCCGGCGGCAGAAGCGCGTCACGGTCGGCGGCGAGACCCCCGCGCGCGCCGCGAAGTCGCCGATCGAGGCGTTCATGGCGAAATCCACATTCTCCAGCACGAAATCCGCAAGCGCCCGGTCCAGCCCGGAAAGGCCGCCCTCGTCATCCGTCAGCGCGTGAAAAAGATCCATTCGCTCCCTGCCGACGAAGCGCCCTCCGCCTGTCTGAAAATGCGTTTCCCGCCGTAAACCGTCATAACACAGGGCGCGACGGCATCAATATGCCGGCTTATTGAAAATGAATTTCATAATTTTAGTCTCTTTTCGGGGTGGGTAATGAAAATTCTTGCAAGAATCCAGAATTTGAGAAAATAGATAACGGATTGTCACGCCCAGGACCGGCCGGGCCCATCGTCAGGACCGCCCACCGATGCGCATCTTCACCGCCTCGCTTGCCACCGAGACCAACACGTTCTCGCCCGTCCCCACGGACATGAATTCCTTCAAGGCCGCCTTCTACGCCGGCCCGGGCGAGCATCCGGATACGCCGACGCTTTGCTCGTCCGTCGTGCCCATCCTGCGACGGCGCGGGCGGGCCGAGGGGTTCACCGTTATCGAGGGCACGTCCTGCTGGGCGGAACCCGCCGGCCTCATCCAGCGGCAGACCTACGAGACGCTGCGCGAGCGGATCCTCGGCGAGCTCGAAGCCGCGCTGCCGGTCGATGCCGTCGTGCTCGGCCTGCACGGCGCGATGGTGGCGCAGGGATACGACGACCCGGAAGGGGATTTCCTTTCGCACATCCGCGCGCTCGTCGGCCCGCAGGTGCTGATTGCCGTCGAGTTCGACCCGCACAGCCATCTCACGGCCAGACGCCTTGCCAATCTTGACATCATGGCGGCCTTCCTCGAATTTCCGCACACGGACTTCGAGGAGCGCGGCGAGCATGTCGTAGGACTGGCGCTTCGCACGCTGAGAGGCGAGATCCGGCCGGCCGTCTCCACTTTCGACTGCCGCATGATCACCATATACCCGACGAGCCGCGAACCGATGCGCTCCTTCGTCGACCGGTTTAAGGCGATGGAGGGCCGGGACGGCATCCTGTCGATTTCCGTCATCCACGGCTTCATGGCCGGCGATGTGCCGGAAATGGGCACGCGCATCGTCGTCGTCACCGACGGCGAGAAGGCGAAGGGCGACGCGCTGGCGGAACGGCTCGGGCAGGAACTCTACCGCCTGCGCCGCAAGACGGCCATGCCGATGCTCGACACGGAGGCCGGCCTGGACCGGGCGCTCGCGGTGCGCACCGGCCAGCCGGACCGCTCGGTCGTCATTGCCGACGTCTGGGACAATCCCGGCGGCGGGGTCGCGGGCGATGCGACCTTCATCCTGCGCCGGATGATCGAGCGCGGCTTCGAAAATGTCGCGGTGGCGACGATCTGGGATCCGATTGCCGTCTCCTTCTGCCATGCCGCCGGCGAGGGGGCGGAGCTGGCCCTTCGCTTCGGCGGCAAGTCTGGGCCGGAAGGCGGCGAGCCGCTCGACCTGCGCGTCACGGTGCAAGGTGTCTTTGCTGCCGGCTGGCAGAGCTTCCGCAACAGCCGCGTGACGCTTGGCAGCACGGCGGTGGTGCGACCCGTCGGCACGACCATCGACATCGTGCTGATCACCAGCCGCACCCAGACCTACGAACCGGACATCTTTTCCAACCAGGGGGTGGATTTTGCCGAAAAGGCCTTCCTGCTGGTGAAGTCGACCAACCATTTTCACGCCGGTTTCCAGCCCGTCTCCTCCGAGATCGTCTACATCGCCGCCCCGACCTCCTACCCGACCGACCCCGCGAAGACGGCCTACCGCAAGGCCCGCCTCGACATCTGGCCGCGCGTCGAGGATCCGCTCGGGCTCGACGGCTGAGGCCCTTGCGTCATTTTACCGATGCACGGCCTTGCGGCGGGTTGCCGCAGCAAGGCCGTGCATCGGAAATATTCGCAATTTATGGGGGTATTCTTCGCGCCTGGGTTTCAACATGACGAATGTCAACAGGCTTTTCTTAAGACCGAGCTTTGCATATCGGCGGGGTGGATGAACCGCTTTTGAAAGGCATGACGCCTCTTCCAGGGAGTGCCTGTTATGCGAATGGTCGACGTTTCCATCAATAAACGCCTTTGGGCAGCCGTCGCCCTGCCGATGCTGGCGGCGGGGTATCTTGCCTACGCCCAGATTTCGGATCGCTTCCATACCTATGGCGAGATGCGGGAAATCGTCGCCGTCAGCCACGAGCTTGTGAACCTTGGCGACATCGTTCACCGCCTGCAGGTCGAGCGCGGCCTGACGGCCGGGTTCCTCGGCTCGAAGGGCGTGAAGAATGCCGCGGAGCTGCGCGATGCCCGTGCTGCCTCCGACGCGGCGACGGCCGGGTTCTCTGCGGTCGTGGACAATCTCGCCAATGCCGCCGCCATCGATCTTTCCGCCGTCCGCCAGGAATTTCAGGCGCGCCTTTCGGCCGTCTCCGACCTGCGCCGTTCGGTCGACGACCTGAGCGCCGCAAGCGGCGATGTCCTTTCGACCTATGCCAGCGCCATCGGCAGCATCGTCACGCTCGCCGGCGAGGTTTCGAAGACGGCGGGCGATGCCGCCATCGCCAAGCAGATGACGGGCTACGTGTACCTGATGCAGGCCAAGGAAATGGCGGGGCAGGAACGGGCCATGGGCAACGGCTTCATCGTGTCCGGCCATGCCGACCCGGCCCGGTTCGACAAGTTCACGAACTACGCGGGCGCACAGGAGGCGCTGATCTCGTCCGCGCTGTCAGCGCAGGACGAGGCACATCGCGCGCGTTACGAGGCGCTGCTTGCCGGCGCGTCCGGCGAGGTCGCCGATATCCGCTCCCGCCTGGTTTCCGGCGGCGCCGACGCGGACCTGTCCGGGCTGGAGAGCGCCGGCTGGTTTGCCGCCGCGACACGGCGCATCGATGCCATGAAGGAGATCGAGAACGCGACCCTGGAAGAGATCGGCGCGACGGCGGCGGCGGCGGCCGGCACGGCCTATAGAAGCTTCCTCCTCCTTGCTGCGCTTTGCCTGGCGGGCTGGCTGTTCATGATGGGTCTTTCGAGCCTGATGGCGATGACGGTGGTCCGCCCCATCGGGCGCATGGTCGAAGCCATGCGGCGCCTGGCATCCGGTGACCTCAACTTCGCCTCCGTCGCGACGGGCCGCAAGGACGAGATCGGCGACATGGAGGCGGCCGTCGAGGTCTTCCACGAGGCCGCGATCCGCAACCGGGACCTGGAGGCCGCCGAGGCCGGGCGGCGCGAGCGGGCGGAGAGGGAGCGCGCCGAAATGCAGCGCGCCGCGGAAGCCGAGGCCGAAGCCCGCCTCGTCCAGGCGACCACCATCTTTGCCAGGAGCATGCAGCGCCTTGCCGCCGGCGACCTTGCATGCGAGCTGAACCAGCCGCTCGATTCCCACTTCGAGGCCCTGCGCGCTGATTTCAACGATTCCGTCCGACAGTTGCGCGAAACGCTCCAGGGCGTGGGGCATGCGGTCGCTACCGTCACCGACGGCTCGCAGGAGATCTCCACGGCATCCGACGAGCTTTCCAGGCGCACCGAGCAGCAGGCCGCCTCGCTGGAGGAGACGGCCGCCGCGCTCGAGCAGATCACCGCGAACGTCTCGGCGACCTCCAAGCGCGCCGCGGAGGCGCGCGACATGGTGCGCCATGCCCGCAGCAAGGCCGATGCCTCCGGGGCCGTGGTCGGCAATGCCGTCACGGCGATGCAGCGGATCGATCATGCCTCGCGCCAGATCGGCCAGATCATCGGCGTCATCGACGAGATCGCCTTCCAGACGAACCTGCTTGCGCTCAATGCCGGGGTGGAAGCGGCGCGGGCGGGCGATGCGGGCAAGGGCTTTGCCGTCGTCGCGCAGGAGGTGCGCGAACTCGCCCAGCGTTCGGCCAAGGCCGCCCGGGAAATCAAGGAACTCGTCGGCAATTCGGAAGAGGCGGTCGGCGCAGGCGTGCGCCTTGTCGGCGATACCGGCACGGGCCTGAGCGAGATCAGCGACATCGTGCTGGCGGTCAACCAGCACATGGAGGCGATCGCCACGGCGGCGCAGGAGCAATCCGCGGGCCTTTTGCAGATCAATACAGCCGTCAACCACATGGACCAGACCACCCAGCAGAACGCGGCGATGGTGGAGGAGATGAATGCGGCGGGCGCGACCCTGGCGCAGGAAAGCCTGAACCTCAACGAACTGCTCTCGCAGTTCCGGCTCGAACAGCCGGCGGCCGCGCAGCGATACGGCGTCGCCGCCTGAGCGGCCACCCTTGCCCACCGCGACGGGCGGCATCGGCCATGCCGGCCCGCCGCGGTAATGGGGCGGTCCTGACGCATTTCTTTTCCTCATGCGAAAAGCGTCCGATATTTGCCACATCTGCGGCTAGGATGCGCCCGAAGTTTCAGCATGAGTTGCAAGATGGCGCACGAGAAGAGCGTGGTTATTGAAGGTCGGGCCTCCTGGCTCGTCCGGGTGTTCCTGACATACAGGCTCTATATTCTCGGCGCGGCGAGCCTGCTGGTCTTCGCGCTGGTGGCGTTCGGCATCTACCGGCTGACGGCGGAGGTGCGCTACGACGAGGTGCTCGATGCGCTTTCGGCGACCTCCTGGCGCGCCATCGCGCTTGCGGCGCTCTTTACCGGCCTCAGCTTCCTGGCGCTCATCTTCTATGATTCCAACGCCCTCGACTATATCGGCCGGAAGCGACCGTTCCCGGCCGTCGCGGTGACGGCCTTCATGGCCTATGCGGTGGGCAACACGGTGGGTTTCGGGCCGCTCAGCGGCGGGGCGATCCGCTTCCGCGCCTATTCCCGCCTCGGCCTTTCGCCGGGCGACATCGCGCGCGTCATCGCCTTCGTCACGCTGTCCTTCGGCCTCGGGCTCCTGTCCGTCAGCGCGCTCGCGACGCTTGCCGTCGCCCCGCGCGTCGCCGGCATTCTCGGTATCGATGCGTTCTGGCTGCGCGTCATCGCCGTCCTGATCCTCGCAGGGCTGGTCGCTGTGTTCTACCTGGGGCGCAATGGACGGGTGGTCGGCTTTGCCGGCCTCAGGCTGCGCCTGCCGGACAGCCGCACGACGTCCCGGCAGTTCCTCGTTTCCGCCTTCGACATCGCCGCGGCCGCATCCGTGCTCTATGTGCTTCTGCCCGACACCCATGTCGGCTGGCCGACATTCCTCGCCGTCTATGCGGTCGCGATCGGCTTCGGCGTCCTCAGCCATGTCCCCGCCGGCCTCGGCGTGTTCGAGGCCGTGATCATGGCCGGCCTTTCCAACGCCATCGGCATCGACCAACTGCTCGGCAGCCTCGTCCTCTACCGGCTGATCTACTACGTCCTGCCGCTGCTGCTGGCGACCGTGCTCCTGCTGATCACCGAGATGCGCCGCGTGGTGCTGAGGCCGGGCGTGGCGGAAGCGGTGCAGCTTGCCGGAAAGCTCGCCCCGGCGCTGATCGCCACGCTTTCGCTGGTGCTCGGCGCCATGCTGATCTTCTCCAGCGTCGTGCCGACACCCGATTCGGATCTCGACTTCCTCTCCAACTACCTGCCGCTGCCGATCGTCGAGGGGGCGCATTTCCTGTCGAGCCTGCTCGGGCTGCTCCTCATCGTCGCCGCCCGCGGCCTCGGCCAGCGGCTGGACGGCGCCTGGTGGGTGGCGCTCGGCGGCGCCTGCGTCGCCTTCGCCTTCGCCTTCCTGAAGGCGGTCGCCGTCTTCGAGGCCGCCCTGCTCGCCCTCTTCATCGTCGCGCTCCTGGCCAACGCCCGCGCCTTCGACCGCCACAGTTCGCTGCTCCGGCAGGCGCTTGGTCCATCCTGGCTCGCCGCCATCGCGGTCATCCTCGTCACCGCCTTCGTCATCCTGCTCTTCGTCTACCGCGATACGGACTATGCGCACGAACTGTGGTGGCAGTTCGAATTCTCCGAGGAGGCGCCGCGCGGCCTGCGCGCGCTGCTGGGACTTGCCATCGCCGCCTCGGCGCTCGCGCTGTCCAGCCTGCTGCGGCCCGCGCATTTCCGCACGGAGGGACCGACGGCGGAGGAGCTGCAGCAGGCGGTCGCGATCACGATGGGTCAGGACGTGGCCGATGCCAACCTCGTGCGCATGGGCGACAAGCGGCTGCTCTTCTCCGCCTCCGGCCGGTCCTACATCATGTACGGCATTCACGGCCGCTCCTGGATCGCGCTCGCCGACCCGATCGGCGCCGAGGAGGAGTTTGCCGAACTGGTCTGGCAGTTCGTCGGTGCGGCGCGTGCCGGCGGCGGGCGGGCGGCCTTCTACCAGATCTCGCCGGCCCTGCTGTCGGCCTGCGCGGATGTCGGCCTCAGGGCCTTCAAGCTCGGCGAACTGGCGGTCATCGACCTCACGCATTTCGAGATGAAGGGAAGCCGCTTCGCGAACCTCCGGCAGTCCTACGGCCGCGGTGCGCGCGACGGTCTCAGCTTCTCCGTCGTCCGACCCGGCGAGGTGGAGGCTATCCTGCCCGAGCTCCGTGCGGTTTCCGACGCCTGGCTCGCCCATCACAATGCGAAGGAAAAGACCTTCTCGCTCGGGGCGTTCGCCGACGACTATGTATGCTCGCAGCCGGTCGCCGTGGTGCGGCTCGAAGGACGCATCGTCGCCTTCGCCACACTGATGGTGACGGATACGAAGGCCGAGGCGACGGTGGACCTCATGCGCTTTGCCCCGGAAGCGCCCAAGGGCACGATGGATTTCCTCTTCGCCAGCATTCTCGAATATCTGCGCGGCGAGGGCTACCGGCAGTTCAACCTCGGCATGGCGCCGCTTTCGGGCATGGCGCGGCGCGAGGCGGCTCCGGTCTGGGACCGGGTCGGCGCGACGCTTTTCGAGCACGGCGAGCGCTTCTACAACTTCAAGGGCCTGCGTGCCTTCAAATCGAAGTTCCATCCCCGCTGGGAACCGCGCTATCTTGCCGTGTCGAACGGCACCGGGGCGGCACTGGCATTGATGGACGTGACCTTTCTCATCGGCGGCGGCGTCAAGGGAGTGATTTCCAAATGAGCATGATCCATCGTGTTGCCGCGGCCGGCATTGTCGCGACATTCCTGCCGCTTGCGGCCATGGCGCAGGATACCCCGCAGGCTTTCACCACCGGCATGATCCCGGGCGGCCACATCTTCATGCCGCAGGACCCGCCCGAGGCGAGCGTCTTCCTGATCTCGGACGCTGCGGGCTGGGGGGCGGACGAGGAGAAGGAAGCGGCCGACCTCGTGGACAAGGGCGCCGCCGTCGTGGGCATCGATTTCCCGACCTATCTGAAGGCTCTGCAGGCCGACGACGGCGACTGCGTCTACATGGTCTCCGACGTCGAATCGCTCGCCCATCAGGTGCAGCGGGCCGGCGGTGCGACGAGCTACAGCCCGACCGTCATCGCCGGGATCGGCGAAGGCGGCGCGCTGGCACTCGCCATGATCGCGCAGAGCCCGGCCGCCACCATCGACGAAGCCATCGCCGTCGATCCGGAGGCCGGAATCCCGCTCGACAAGATCCTCTGCACGCCGGCCTCGAAGACCAAAGCGGACGGCCGCACGGTCTACGGCCTGAGCGACGGCCCGCTTCCCGCCACGGTGACCGTGCTTCTTACCGGAAAGGCGCCGAAAGGCGGCCGCGATCACGTCGCCGCGCTGAAGGCGGCCCATGCCGACATCGACATCCGTGATGTGTCCTCGTCCGCGACGGAGGCGCTGTCGCAGGCGCTTGCCGACCGGATGGACGCGGCTGGCGACACCGACACGCCGCTCGGCCTGCCGCTTGCCGTCCTGAAGGCGAAGCCGGCGCATGATACGATGGCGGTCGTCTATTCGGGCGATGGCGGCTGGCGCGACATCGACAAGCAGGTGGCCGGCGCCCTGCAGCAGCGCGGCATCCCCGTCGTCGGGGTGGATTCGCTGCGTTACTTCTGGTCGGAGCGCAAGCCGCAGGAAACGGCCGACGACCTCACTCGCATCATCGACGCCTTCCGCAAGGAATGGAACGTCGAGCATGTGCTGCTCATCGGCTATTCCTTCGGCGCGGACGTTCTGCCGGCGACTTATAACCTCCTCACGCCGGAGGACAGGGCGCGCGTGGCGCAGATGACGCTCATGGCCCTTTCACGCCAGGTGGACTACGAGATTTCGGTCACCGGCTGGCTGGGTGTCGCGGGCGCCGGCGCGGGCGGGGATCCGGTGAAGGACATCGCGAAGATCGATTCGAAGCTCGTGCAATGCATCTACGGCGCGGACGAGGATGATGATCCCTGCCCCTCGCTGAAGGCGTCCGGCGTCGAATCGATCAGCATCGACGGCGGTCACCATTTCGACGGCGACTATGACGCGCTCGCCGAACGCATCATCGCCGGCCTTAAGCAGCGCCTTGGAAAGTGACAAAGCCTGCGGCGATCGCGGAAGATTACAGGTCGTTCATGATGTGACGGGTCGCAGCGCAATGCGGCCCGCACCGCCACTTCCGCAGGTGCTTGAGATCCAAGGAAAAAGCGCCAGGGAGTTGGCCGCGAACTCTCCGATCCCGGCAATAATTTGGCAGATCGGCCCTCCGGAATCTTATTTAATTGTAACATGACTTGGCCCGCGCGGCGGGCCTATAGATGGTGTCAGGCTGGATGCCGCCGGCGGGAGAAGGAGCCCGCGACGCGACGGCATCGGACAGCCGGCGGGAAAGCGAGACCTTTCCCCTCTTCGAGGAGACGCATCATGCGCTCGACATTCAAGACCATCGCCGTTGCAGCTTTTTCTCTTTCGGTCGGTGCCGGAGGCGCCTTTGCCGCCGGCCATTCGCATCACGGCGACCACCACCATCCGATGCAGGCCGTGACCGAGAATTCCGGCGACTTCGACTATTCCACCGTGGAACCCTCGGACGCTCCGGCCACCATGGTCCCGATGGTTCATCATGCCCGTCTCGACCGGGTGCTGGGTGAACTCGGCTCCGCGCAGCGCTCGATCCGCCGGGATGAAGCCATGCACAGGCTTTCCGCCAGCGCATACCGCAGGCTGGAAGGCGAGGCCGGCGGCATACGCAGCCGCGCCATGGCCGTCGCCGACACCCACAACGGCGCGATCCCCGAGGCGAGCTACCAGCGCCTGCAGAAGGATATCCGCAAGCTCGACCGGGACATTGTCCGGCTGAGCTGATCCTCGCCTGCCGGCGGGCCTGCAAGGTCCGCCGGACGATCCGGCCGCCATCGCCTTTGGCCGCGGCCGGCGAGCGGGGCGGGTGTCGCGCCGACGCCCTGCCCCTCCTGCAACCTCCATCGTGAACACGAAACCGGCCGCCCCTGCCCGCGGTCAGGTTCCGCGCGCCCGTTGCCGGCACCACAGGCATTCGAGCGCTGAAAAAGGAAGACGACCATGACCAGGATTCTTGAAAAGCATCGTGTCGCAGCGCTTCTCGGCGTTGCCCTGCTGGTGGTGCCGGTGGCAGCCTCCAGTCTTCTCGGCACACCGGCCGCCCAAGCCGCCGCGGCGGCGCCGGACACTCTTAATTCCACGCTCGCCCAGGGCTCCTTCGCGCCGATCGTCGCGGTCGACAAGCCCGCCGTC
This sequence comes from Shinella sp. PSBB067, assembly GCF_016839145.1. Classification (NCBI taxonomy): domain Bacteria; kingdom Pseudomonadati; phylum Pseudomonadota; class Alphaproteobacteria; order Hyphomicrobiales; family Rhizobiaceae; genus Shinella; species Shinella sp. PSBB067. Next base: position 10,242 of record NZ_CP069302.1, read on the forward strand.
GTCACCATCACGACGACGTTGAAGGCTGAGAACGCATCTGCGGACGGCGTCTCCCCGTTCGGAGACGACACGCCCTTCGACCAGCAGTTCCGCGATTTCTTCGGCGAGCGCAAGGCGCCGATGCCGCAGCAGCGGCCCCAGGAGAAGGCCGAGGCGCTCGGCTCCGGTTTCGTTCTGACAAGCGACGGCTATATCGTCACGAACAACCACGTCATCGACAAGGCCAGCACGATCAAGGTGACGCTGGACGACGGCACGGAGCTGCCGGCCAAGCTCGTCGGCACGGATCCGAAGTCGGACCTTGCCGTCGTGAAGATCGACAGCGGCAAGCCGCTCGCCACGATCGGCTGGGGCGATTCGGACAGGCTGCGCGCCGGCGATCCGATCCTTGCCATCGGCAATCCCTTCGGCATCGGCACGACGGTGACGGCCGGCATCGTCTCGGCGCGCGGCCGCGACCTGCACAGCGGTCCCTATGACGATTTCATCCAGATCGACGCGCCGATCAACCGGGGCAATTCCGGTGGCCCGCTCGTCGGCCTCGACGGAAAGGTCGTCGGCATCAACACCGCGATCTATTCGCCGAACGGCGGCAGCGTGGGCGTCGGCTTCGCCATCCCGTCCGATCAGGCCGAGGGCATCGTCGCCAAGCTGATGAAGAACGGCTCGATCGAGCACGGCTTCATCGGCGTGCAGATCCAGCCGGTGACATCCGATGTCGCCGACGCCATCGGGCTGGCCAAGCCGGCCGGCGCGCTGGTGGCCAGGGTCGATGACGGCACCCCCGCCGCCCTCGCCGGCGTCAGGCCCGGCGACGTCATCACGGCGCTCGGCGGCAAGGCGGTGACCTCGCCGCGGGACCTCTCGCGCATGGTCGCCGACCTCGCGCCCGGCGCCCGGGAAGGCCTTACAGTCTGGCGCGGGGGCGCTGACAAGGACCTTTCGATCGTCGTCGGCACCAATGACGCGGGCGACAACCCGGTGGTCGCCGATGCGGGCGGCGCACCCGGCGGAGACGCGGCCCAGCGCGTGCCGACAATCGGCGTGCAACTCGGCGACCTCACGGCGGACCTGCGGGACTCGCTCGGCCTGCCGGGCGGGGAGCGCGGCGCCGTCGTCGAAGGCGTCAATCCGGACAAGCCCGCGGCCGATGCCGGCCTCCAGCCGGGCGACGTCATCCTCTCGGTGAACCAGAAGCCGGTCACCTCGGCCAGGGAGGCGAAAACGGCCGTTGCGGAAGCCGGCAAGGCGGGCCGCAAGGCCGTGCTGCTTCTGGTACAGCGCCAGGACGAGCAGACCTTCGTGACCGTGCCCTTCGCGGCCGGCTGATCCCGCCCGCCCCTCCTGCCTCCGCCGCCGTCCGGTTTTCGCCGGGCGGCGGTTTTGCATGATGCCGGGGATAGTCGGCAGTCGTGCGCGGGTTGACTTGCGGGAGCATTTACGTTGATATCAATTCATTGACTTACCGCCCCGCGGACACGTGCGGATGGCAGGGACAAGGAGGAGACCACCATGAAGATCGTGACCAGCCTGAGCTTCCAGGGGCAATGCCGGGAGGCGTTCGAATTCTATGCGCAGGTGCTCGGCGGCAAGATCACCGCGGCATTCCCCTATGGCGAGGGGCCGCCGGACATGCCGCTCAGCGACCCGAAATACAGGGACTGGCTGATGCATTGCTGGCTGGAGGTCGGCGACCAGGCGCTGATGGGCGCAGACATGGATTCGGCCTGGGCGCCCAACGTCGGAAAACCGAAAAACGGTTTCGACGTGACGCTGCACACGACGGACAAGGCCGAGGCGAAGCGCTGGTTCGATGCGCTGTCCGAAGGCGGCAAGGCCGTCATGCCGTTCGGCGAGACCTTCTGGTCGCCCGGTTTCGGATCGCTGGTCGACAGGTTCGGCGTGCCGTGGTTGATCAACAGCATCCCGCCGGCCGACTGGCGCCCGCAGGGCTGAGGCATCGGCTGACGGCTCGCCTCAGCTCCGGTCTCCCGAGCCGTGTTGCGACATGCCCATATGCAGCAGGGTTCCGGCGATCAACCCGGCAAGGCCGCCCGCCGCCTTCACCGCGGCGTCCATCAATTGCGGGTGCCGCGTGGGGGAGAGGTACTGGAAGAATTCCGCCCCGCCGGCCACCAGAACCACCAGGGCAGCGACCGCCCAGCGGTGGCGCGGATAGGCGAAGACGAACAGGGCTGACAGAACGGCATAGGCGGCGGCCCGGTCGAAATTGGTCGATACGAGGTCGCGCGGCCTGTAGCCGATCGGCGAGACCGTGACGAAGACGATGGCGGCCAGCGCCAGCCATGCGCCGATACGGAAAAGGCGGATTGTCATCGTCGTCTGCCCAGTTCTAGTCCAGCAAGTGCGCAGCGGTTCTGCATCTGCAATTGCGTCAAAATGAAGAAGCGGGCGCGTCCGGCGCCCGCGTCGCAAGTCACCCCCGTCCGAACTCGTCCTCGATGCGGATGATGTCGTCCTCGCCGAGATAGGACCCGGTCTGGACCTCGATGAGTTCGAGCAGGATCTTGCCGGGATTGGCAAGGCGGTGCAGCTCGCCCTGGGGGATGTAGACGGATTCGTTCTCGCGCAGCGGGATCGTCCTGTCGCCGATCGTCACCTCCGCCGTGCCGCGCACCACGATCCAGTGCTCCGAGCGGTGGTGGTGCTTCTGCAGCGACAGCCGCTTGCCCGGCGTCACGAAGAGGCGCTTGACCTGGAAGCGCTCGCCGTTCAGCACCGACGTATAGCCGCCCCACGGACGGTAGGCCGTCGGATGCGCCTGCGTCAGCTTCGCCGTCTTCGGCAGCGCGGCGAGATGCCTGACGAGGCTGCCGACATTCTGGCTGTCCTCCAGCCGCCCGACATAGACCGCATCCTCGCTGGCGACGACCGCAATGTTGTCGAGGCCCTGCACGGCGACATGGATGTCGCGCGAGATGACCAGCGAGTTGCGCGTGTCGAGCACCGTCGTGCTGCCGTCGGCGACGTTGCCGTCCGCGTCCTGCCGGCCGGTCTTCCAGACCGAATCCCAGCTTCCAAGGTCCGACCAGCCGATCGGCGAGGGCACGACGGCGGCGATCGGCGTCTTCTCGAAGATCGCATAGTCGACGGAGATGTCGGGCGCGCGGGCGAAGGCGGCCTCGTCGAGCCGCTCGAAGTCGAGGTCGTGCTGCGCCTTGGCGACCGCCTCACCAGCAGCATTCAGCACGTCGGGCGCATATTGCTGCAACTCGCGCAGGAAGAGGCCGACCGGCAGCATGAACATGCCGGAGTTCCAGAGATAGCCGCCGGTCTCCAGCATGGCGGCGGCGGTCTCGCGGTCGGGCTTCTCGACGAAGCGGCGCACCGCATGGGCGCCGTTGCCGAGGTCCTCGCCGGTCTCGATATAGCCGTAGCCGGTGGCCGGCTCCGTCGGGGTGATGCCGAAGGTGACGAGGCGGCCGGCGCGGGCGGCGCTCGCGGCTTTGGCGATGCAGTCGAGATAGGTGTCGTCGGCGTCGATCTCGTGGTCGGAGGCGAGCACCTGCATGATCGCCTCGTTGCCGTGGAGGCGGGCGACGAGGGCCGCGGCGGCGGCAAGGGCCGGGGCGGTGTTGCGCGCGACGGGCTCGAGCAGGATGGCGGTGAGGTCGACGCCGGCGGCGCGGGCCTGCTCGGCGACGAGGAAGCGGAAGTCGTTGTTGGTGACGACGACGGGCGGGGCGTAGAGCGCCTTGTCGGCAACGCGCGCCAGCGACTTCTGGAAGAGCGTCGTCTCGCCGAGGAACTCCAGGAACTGCTTGGGCGCCGAGGCGCGAGACAGCGGCCAAAGCCGCGTCCCTTTGCCGCCGGCCATGATCACGGGTACGATCTTCATGCTCATCCATTCCATCCTGATGCTGGAGCGGGCAATGCCGGCCGGGAGGAGCAGTCTCTGCCCGATCCTGCGTTCTACCGCGTTACGTAGCGCCAGGCGAGCACCTGGGTGCGAATGCCGCGGCCGCCTTCATGGTGCCCGGCATTCCGCCACAATCTCGAACCGCCTCGCTCCGTCAGAAGCTCGGCTGCTTCTGCCGCAAGGCATTGCGCATTCGATAGAGCGCCGCGACGGGTGAAGGGAACGGGCGGCGGATGAAGGCGGCCTTCTTCACATAGTCGTCGATGCGCCAGGTCGCCCAGGTGCGGGCGGCGAAATAGCCCATGTCCCCGGCCCGCAACGTATAGGACGTCCCGTCCTCGTCGGTGATATGAACCTCGCCTTCGAGGATGACGACCGTCTCGTCCCAATGGAAATACCAGCGGAAGGTGCCGGCGGTGCAATCCCACAGGGCGGAGAACGCGGAATCGTCCGCGCTGCGCACATGGTCGGCCGCGCGCGCCCTCGGCGCGCCTTCGAGAATCCAGTCCGGCTCGATCGGGGCATCCCGCATCGCAAGGTCCGGCGCACGCTTGCACACCGTTCTCACACGCTGCCGCGCGAAGGGACTGTCCGACGTGCGGCGTACGGCAAGCGCGACGGCACCTGCCACGAGTAGCTTCAAAACCAAGATTTTCGCTCCATTCCACTCAAACCCTGGCGGCAACATAGGCGGCAAGGATGAGAAGCCGGTTGAAAAATCCGTTAGACATTTAACGGCTGCATGAAGTTTGCACGCTGAGGATGCGGTTCCAGCGGATTGTGTCTCACTTCGGGATGGATCGCCGCCCTGCATGACGGGACGTGAAACCAACGGCAGCAGGAGGGACGCGGGCGGGATTTAAGCAAAGATTCACGGCGCTGTGCTTTGGTCGTTTCCTGATGGACCCGTGCTGCGTGCGGGCGGCCTTCAAAGGACGCGAAATGGACTTCATACCCGTCATTCTGTTCTGGGTACTGCTGCTCGTCGGAATGGCAAGCCGGGGGCCGTTCATCTTCTATCTGCTGTTCGGCTCGATGTCCTTTGGCTCCTTCGCGGTCATCCCGCCGGAGATCACGCAGGGCCTGAGCTTCACCCCTCCCCCGATCGTCGCCCTCGCCATCGTCTTCATCTATGCCGGTGGGGCGAACGGCCTGTCGCGGATGCTGGACATCGCTCTGAGGCCGTCCCAGTGCCTGCTGCTGTTCCTGTTCTGGCTCGTCGCCGTCTGGGTCACGCTGTTCATGCCGCGGATCTTCGCGGGCCATGTGACGATCATCCCGATGCGGCTGGAGGAATGGACCAGCGGCATTCCGCTCTATCCCACGCAGCAGAACATCTCGCAGCTCATGTACCTGACGATCTCGATCGTGACGGTGCTCGCCTGTGCGCTGGCCTTCCGTTCGGCGCCTGCGCGCCAGCACCTCCTCTCCGCCCTGTGCGTCGGCGGGTGCCTCGTCGTGCTGACGGGCATTGTCGACCTGGCGGGCCTCGGCCCCTATCTCGACATGTTCCGCACCGCCCAATATTCCTATCTGACGGATGTCGACATTGCCGACGTCAAGCGCGTCGTGGGCCTGATGCCGGAAGCCTCGACCTACGGGTCGCTGGCGGTGTCGTTCCTCTCGGCGATCTATTTCTTCCGCCGTGCGATCGCCGCGCCCTGGCTGCGGCTCTACGGCGCGCCCTTCCTCATCGTGCTGCTGACGTTCTTCTCGCTGCTTTCGACCTCGTCCGCGGCCTATGCGGGCATCGCCGTCTTCGGCTGCGTGGCCGCTGCCGAATGGTTCTGGCGCCTTTTGACGGCGGGCAAGGGAAGCGTGGCGCGGGAGGGGCTGGTGGTGGAGTTCTGGGCAGTCCTTCTGGGCTTCGGCGCCGTCTATCTGCTGGCGCTCGTCTATCCCAAGGCCTTCGATCCGTTCCTGAAGCTGATCGACACGATCATCTTCCAGAAGACCGCCTCGGACTCCTACGAGGAGCGCAGCATGTGGACGGCGGTTTCCCTGCAGGCGCTGTGGGATACCTGGGGGCTCGGCGTCGGCATGGGTGCGACCCGCGCCTCGAACGGGATCGTCGCCGTGTTCAGCAACAGCGGCGTCGTCGGCGGGCTGCTCTATTACGGCTTCATGCTCCAGACCTTCCTGCGCCGCGCGCGGCCGGGCGATGCGACCGGTGCGGCCATCCTCAACGCCGTGCGCTTCTACATGCCGCCCGTGCTCATCATGGCGACGCTGGTCGGCACGTCAGCCGATTTCGGCATCATGAACGCCTGCATCTATGCCCTCGCGGCGGCGACCGCTTGGCCGGTTCCCGCGCGGGCCCTGCCCGCCCATTCCCTGTCCTTCGCCTATCCGGAAAGGCCTCGCCCATGACTGCCGCCGATGGCGCTTCCCTCTCCGCGCGGACGATCCGGGCCGGAATCTGGACCGTCGGAGCGCGGCTGTCCTCCCGCCTGATCGATTTCGCGGTCCTGCTCGTCCTCGCCCGCCTGCTGGGGCCGGCCGACTTCGGCCTGGTGGCGACGGCGATGACCGTCATCTACATCGTCGAAGCCATCCTGGAACTGCCGCTGACATTCGTCCTCGTCCGCCTGCCGCAGGTGACGGACCGCATGTATGACACGGCCTTCACGCTGGGCCTGATCCGCGGCCTTCTCGTCGCCGGCCTGATGGCCGCGCTGTCGTGGCCGCTCGCCTCCCTTTACGGCGACCCGCGCCTGATGCCGCTCATCTGCACCCTGGCGCTCGCGCCCGCGGCCCGCGGCCTGATCAGCCCTCGCATGGTGATCTTCGAGAAGGCGCTGGATTTCCGCCGCAAGGGCGCGCTCGAACTTCTCGGCAAGGCCGCCGCGGGCGCCATCGCCATTTTCATCGCCGTGAGCACGGGAAATTATTGGGCCGTGGCGGCCGGCACGATCTCCGCGCCGGTCGTGATGATGATCGTCTCCTACGTGATGGCGCCCATGCGCCCGCGCCTCTCGCTGGCCGATTGGCCGATCTTCTCCAACATGACGGGCTGGAACTTCCTGTCGCAGATCGTCTCGGCGCTCAACTGGCAGGTCGACCGCCTCATCCTGCCCATCTATATCGACGTCACCTCCTTCGGGCGCTTCACGACGGCCAACGACATCGCGGGGCTGCCCTTCCAGGCGATCGTCCAGCCGACGGCGGTCCCGCTGTTTTCGGCGCTGGTCAATGCGCGCGAGAAGGGCAGCCTGGTCGGCGCCTATCTCAAGGCCTGCTCCGGCATCGTCATGCTGATGGCGCCGGTGATGTGCTTCATCGCGCTGATGGCCGGCCCGGTGATCCATATCCTGCTCGGGCCTGCCTGGGCGAGTGGCGCCCCCATCCTCGCGGGTGTCGCCCTGACGAGCCTCTTCGTCCTGCCGACCGTTCCCATGTCCGCGCTGGTGCTGGTGCTGGACCGGCCCCGCCTCGTGGCTTTCCGCTCGCTGGTCGAACTGGCGGCGCGCGTGCCGCTCACCGTGGTCGGCATCATCTTCTACGGGATTTCCGGCGCCATCGCCGCGAAGGCGGGCGCGGGCGTGGCGCTGCTGCTGATGACGCTCTACTCGGTGCGATCCGTCGCCGGCATCCCGATCCGCGACCAGCTCCGCAGCAGCCTTTATCCCATGGTCGCGCTCGTTCCCGCCGTCGCGTTCCTTTATGGCGTGCCCGATCTCACGCAGTCCGGCCCCTACCTCTACCCGGCCATCGCGGTCGTCGGCCTCGTCTACGGCATGCTCTATGTCGCGGGATTGTACGGGCTTTGGTGGGTGACGGGGCGGCCCGACGGGCTCGAATCCTATCTCGCCGGCAAGGCAACGGCCTATTTCCGGCGGTAACGGGAGGCCTTTCGGCCCCTACATGTCGAGGATGTTGCGCGGGTCGAGCCGGCCGGTAAAGAAGTCGCGCAGGGCAAGGACGTTGCCGTGCAGCCGGCCGCGACGGTCGACCCAGGGTTCCGGGTTGAAGCTGCGGACGAGGTTGGAGGCAAAATTCCTGATGCTGCCGCCCCAGGCCTGATACCAGAACATGTTGCCTTTCCGCTGGATATAGATCCGGTTGGCGATCTGCGAATAGCCGAGCCGCTTGCCGGGGCTTCTGCCGGCCTTCTTGGTTCCAAGATGCACGCCGCGCAACTGGTCGGCCTGCACGATCCTGCCATAGGCGGCAAGCTGCCGGGAGAAGTCGAGGTCCTCCAGCCAGGCGTAGAACGGCAGGTTCTCGTCGAAGCGGATGGCATGTTCGCGCACCGGCGCAAGGCGGATGGCCATGTTGCAGCCGTAGCCGTTGAATGTCGGCGAGATGGCGGGCGGGCGGCGAAGTACATCCGCCTCCAGCAGCCTGCGGCCTTCGTCGAATTCCAGCCCCGCGCCGCGCGCGCCGTCCGCGATGACGTATCCGGTGGCGACCATGATGTCCGGATTGCCCGCAAACAGCTTCTCGACTTCCGTAAGGAAATTCGCGGCAGGCAGGAAATCGTCGTCGAAGAAGACGACGACGTCGGCCCTGGAGGCCGCGATCATCACGTTGCGTTGATGCGGCAGGCCGACCGGGCCCGGCAGGATCTCGATGCTCCCGTCGTAGGCGGACAGCGCTTCGACGTCCACGTCGTCCGGGCGCGACGGGCAGACGAAGAACTCGTCGGGCTTGCGCTCCTGGTTGTTGAGGAACGTGATGGTCTGCGTCAGAATATCCCGGCGTCCCGCCGTGGCTATGGCGACGGCTATGGTCAGGCCGTCCTTGCGCATGTTCATGTCCGGTCCTTGTTCACTCGAGGCATTGCAGGGTTCGCGCGATTGCTAGAGCATTTCCGCTTTTCTTCGAAACGCGAAAACGCTCTATCCTTTTGTTTCTACGCAATTCCGGACGCAAAACCGCTGCGCACTTTTGCTGGAATTGCTCTAGACGAAGCGGCCGCCGCTTTCGGCGTTCCACCTGTCGATGGCAGAGGGAAGCCTTCCCCGCGTCGCCTCGCCCACCGTCTCCAGCCAGCCGGGCACCACGTCCGTCGAGCGCACGAGCTTCATGACGCGGTCGGGATGGATGCCGAGGCCCATGACGGAGAAGGGGCGCAGGAGCGTCGCGGCCAGCGTCACCACGCCGCGCGGCACGAGGAAGGTCCTGGCGCCGCGCATGTGCTGCGCGCGGAACGCCTCGACGATCTGTTCGAGCGTATAGCGATCGGGATAGCAGCCGTTGAAGAGGACGAGACGCTCTTCTCGCCGGGTGGCGAGCTCGATGGCGTCCAGCAGGTCCCCGACATAGAAGCAGGCCTTGATCGTATCCTTGCGGCCGGGATAGACGAAGAAGCCCTTCTTCAGCAGCTTCGCCATGCGCGTGAAGTTGCCGCCTTCGCCGGGACCGAAGATGACGGCGGGGCGGCATATGACGAGGCGGCGGCTGTCGTCCTCCTCCAGCCATGCCGTCTGGATGCGCTCGGCCATGTATTTCGACCAGCCATAGGGCGATTCCGGCGCTGGCCTGGAGTCCTCGCGCTTGGTCTCCTCCCCCGGGCCGTAGACGGAGATGGAGCTGGTGAACACGATGTCGCGGATGTCGAAGCGCCGTGCAAGCGCCGTGATCGACGTCGCGCCGAGGATGTTCGTCTCGTAGTATTCGTGCGCGGGATGCCCCGGCGTCGTGTGAACGGCCGCGAGATTGTAGATGCGGTCGATGCGCATGCCGGGGTCGAAGGCCGCGAGATCGCGGACATCGCCTGTCAGATAGGTCACGCCGTCCAGCCTTTCGCGCGGCGGCCGGATGTCGACCGAGACGACACGGTGTCCCTCGCCCGCCAGCCGGCGCACAAGATGCGTTCCGATGAAGCCGGAACCGCCGAAAACGACGTCGTTCCTGGGCGTTTCACCAACCATCGAGATTGCCTCCTGAGACAGAACGGGCGCGGGAAATTCAAGGCGCACGACGATTTTAATAGGTGCAACTTCTGCATAATTGCTTAAACAGCCGGCTGAAGGGCCGCCCGGAGCCGGTCTTGGTGAGCAGAGCGTAAATGGCTTGCCGTGCTTCGGAGTTCGAATGGCGAAGATTTGTGCGATGTGCAACGCGAAGTCGCGATCCGGTCCCGGTTTCTTAATGAAATTCCGCTTTGCTATGGCCGATTGAAATTCCGGCAGATCGGTGTATCGGGAAAATTGGCAATGCACGGCACGTCCGCTCGAAATATCCCTCCCCTGCCCGCGGCGCCTGCTGCGGAAAAGGCCGGGGAAAGGCCCGCAGAGGCCGGCCGTCCCGTCACGTTCGCCGGAACCGTCGGCCTCTATATGCCTGCCGATGCGCGCGTACAGGCGAGCGATACGGCCGTGCTGTTCGTCGGTTCCTGGGGGTTCGAGGAATTGTGCGCCCGCAAGTTCTGGCGGCTGCTGGCCGAGGACCTGGGACGCCAGGGTATCGCCAGCCTGCGCTTCGACTTTCCGGGGACGGGCGACGCACTCGACCCGGAGGACTGCTCCGCCGGTCTCGACATCTGGCTGCAAAGCATCGCCTCTGCGGCGGCGGCGCTTCGCGATCTTTCGGGAGGCAGGCGCCTGCTGCTCATGGGGCACGGCATCGGGGCTGCGCTGGCATGGCGCGCGGCCGAGATGATCGATGACGTCGCGGGCATCGCCATGGCCGCGCCGGCGACCTCCGGCCGCCGCTGGGTGCGCGAATTCATGGCCCTCAGCCGCATTGCCGATCACGGCGCGATCAAGCATGCGACGCCGCCCGGCGGGCCAGCCATGGGCGAGCAGACCATTCCGGACGCCATTCTCGCCGGTATCCGCGCCCTCGACATTTCCCGGAGGGAGAAGGCGGCGGCCCCCGAGGTCCTCGTCCTGTCCCCGGAAGGGCGCGCCGATGCCGCCTTCCTCGACCACTTGGGTTCGCTCGGAGTGCAGGTGCGGACCGCGCCGTTCGAGGGCTACGACCTCTTCGTCCGCGACGTGCTGCTGTCCATTCCGCCGCGCGCGGCGATCGGCCGCCTGGTGGACTGGGCATGCGGCCTGAAGGGGACGCAGACGCCCGCCGCGCCGGCGTTGCCGGAAAGCCGGCCGCTTGCCGGCGACGGCTTCACGGAGACGCCCGTCCGCTTCGGCGAGGGCGAGCGCCTCTATGGCGTGCTGTGCGAGCCGCAAGGCCCGCGCCGGGGCGCGACGGTGATGATGCTGTCGACCGGTTACGACCGCATGTCGGGATGGGGCCGGATCACCACCCGCATCTGCCGGGACCTCGCGCGCGCGGGCATTCCGGCCTTCCGTTTCGACTTCGCCAATGTCGCGGACAGCCCGCCCTGCCCGCAGGCGCCCGCGCAGGTCATGTACAGCGAAAGCCTCGTCAGCGATGTCGGCGAGGCGCTGGCCTTCCTGGAGGCGCGCGGGCTCTCGCCGGTCGTCCTGACCGGCCGCTGCAGCGGCGGCTACACCGCCTTCAGAAGCGCGATCCGCTACGGGGCGGTCAAGGCCGTCGTTCCCGTCAACCCGTTCGACTTCGCCTTGGCACCGGATAAGGACGTCGATGCCCTCATCAACGCGTCGCTCCAGCCGCTCGCCAGCTATGGCGAGAAAATGCGCAGCGGCGGATTCTGGAAACGGGTCCTGCGAGGGGAAGTCGATGTGGTGCGGGGCGTGCGCAACCTGTCGCGGATGATCCTTGCCAAAGGCACCGCGACCGCATTGCCGCTTCTTGTGCGCTTCCCGTTCCTGTCACGCAACGTGACCGCGGCGGCACGCGATTTCAAGGCCGTCGCCGCGAACGGGACGCGGGTATCGCTGATCTATAGCGAGGGCGACATCGGCGTGCCCAATCTCGAGGCGCGCTTTGGCAAGCGGGGATATCTGCTCGCACGCTACGACAATACGAGCCTTGCCTTCCTCGCCGACGCCGACCACAACCTGACGACCGCGCCGGCCCGGCAATATTGGCAGGCCGAGCTCGAGAAGACCGCGCGGCAGTTTCATCCCTGACCGAACCGCGGCATCATCCTGCCGCCGGTATTATTCCGCCGCTATCCGTTCTGGAGCCGTGTCTGCCGCGTCGCGATCGGCAAGCGGCAGGCCGAGGACGTGCGCCAGCTTGCGCGCGGCGTTTTCCCAGGTGAACGTGGCGGCCTGGCGCCGCCCGGCGTCCCGCATCCGGGCCGAGAGTTCGGCATTGTCGGCAAGCGCGCGGATCTGCTCGACCCAGCGGCCGGCGTCGTGCGGATCGGCGGTCAGCGCAGCCTCGCCGCAGACTTCCGGCAGGGCGCCGCAGGGGGCGACGACGGCCGGACAGCCGAGGATCATCGCTTCGAGCGGCGGCAGGCCGAAGCCTTCGGTGGTCGAGGGGCATGCGAAGGCGCAGGCATGGATCATCAGCGCGGCAAGCTGCGCGTCGTCGACATGGCCGATGAAGCGCACGTTTTCCGGCACAAACGCGCCGAGGCGCTGGAAGTCCTCGCGCGAGGCGGCGCCGAACAGCACGAGCGTCATGTCGCCGAGACGCGGATCCGCAAAGGCCTCCAGCAATACCGGGATGTTCTTGTGTGCCTGGGTGTTGGCCAGCGCCAGGACATAGCGGCCCTTTTCCAGGCCGTTTGCGGCGATGACGCTGTCAGCGGGGCGGTACGCCAGGACATGGTCGCAGCCGTTGTGGATGACCGTGATCCTGTCGGCCGGCGCGACGCCGTAGCGCACGAGCTGCTGCTTGGAATATTCCGAGACCGTCAGTATCTGCCGGTTCGTTCGCCCGACGAGGGGCTGGAGGAACTTGTACCAGAGGCGAAAGCCCCGCGAATAGGATTGCGGCGTCAGGTGCACCTGCGCGTCGTGGATCATCGTCACGGCGCGCGGGTGAAGAACCGGCCCGAGATTGCACAGGCTGACCAGCGTGCCCTTGCGCGCCAGCCAGGGAAGGCTGATCTGCTCCCAGGGAATGTCCTTGGCGATGCCGCTCAGAAAGCTCGTCCTGACGATCCGCGTCCTTGAGAGGGCAAGGTTCCTTTTCGCCGTCGCAGGGGCGAGCACGAGCGTCTCGGGCGCGCCGTCCAGAGGCGCCAGAAGGCGGTCCAGCGCCTGGATGAGCTCCTGGGCGACGCGGTGGACGCCTGTCGGGGCCGCCGCCAGAAATTTGCCGTTGAACACGATCGGCGTCATGCCGGTTTGCGCTTTCATGCCGTAAGCCTCATGTTTTCCGCCGTCATGGCGAATCCAGGAAGGTTGCCGAGGAACCTGCGAAGCTCCCTTTCGAAGCGCCGCGGTTCGAACTTGAGGGCGTGGGCGCGGATTTCCGCCGGGGAGAACCGGCCGGCCTCCTTCTCGAAACGGGCGAGCGCGGCCATCAGGGCCTCGACGCTCTGCTCGTGGAAGAAGAGGCCGGTCTTGCCGTCCACCACCGTCTCCAGCGCCCCGCCCCGGCCGAAGGCGATCACCGGGCGGCCGCTCGCCATCACTTCGAGCGGCACGATGCCGAAATCTTCCACGCCCGGATAAAGGAGCGCCTTGCAGGCGGAGAAATGGGCCTCCATTTCCGCATCCGATACCGATCCGAGGAACTGCACCGTCGGGCCGGCCGATTGCCTGAGCTTGGCGGAGGCGCCGTCGCCGAGCACGACGAGCGGAAGGTTCATCTGCGTGCAGGCGGCGACCGCCAGCTCGATCTTCTTGTAGGGTGTGATCTGGCCGGCGCACAGATAGTAGTCCTTCGGGCCGTCGGAGATCCTGAAGCGGCTGACCTCGACGGGCGGATGGATGACGGCCGCGTCGCGCCGGTAGAACTTCTCGATGCGCTTTGCGACATAGCCGGAATTGGCGATGAAATGGTCGACGCGGTGGGAGGTCGTGACGTCCCATTGCCGCAGCTTCGGCGCGGCAAGCGCCAGCACGGTGCGCGCGAGGAAGCCGGATTCGGCCATGTACTGGGGATAGAGGTCCCATATGTAGCGCATGGGCGAATGGCAGTAGCAGACATGCACGGCATCCGGCCGCGTGATGACGCCCTTGGCCGGGCCCGCCTCGCTGGAAATGACGAGATCGTACTCGGTCAGGTCGAGGGATTCCAGGGCGTATGGCATGAGAGGCAGCATCTTCTGGTAATGCTTCCGCCCGCCGATCTTCTGGAGGAAGGACGTGGTCAGCTTGTGGCGCCGGATCTTCGGCGACAGCTTTTCCGGATCGGCGACGAGGGTGAAGATGTCGGCCTCGGGGAAGATGTCGCAGAAGGTTTCGAGAACCTTCTCGCCACCGCGCATGCCGACGAGCCAATAATGAACCAGGGCGACCTTCACCGCGAACTCCCTCGGGCTGGTTGTGTATTCCAGCGAGGGTTACGCCAACAATATCGAGAAACCGTGAAAAGGATCGTTAGACTTCGAGTAAAAGCCTATCCGGAAGGTGTTTCCTGATCGAATCCGGGAAAAACCGGGGGTGGAAACGCAAACAGGATTAACGATTCACTAAAAATCGACCGGGGTTTACCCGATGGCAGACCTGATTTGAAGCAAGAATGCGTCATGCCGGCCGGATCGGGATCTCATGACTGCCGCGCGCCACTTTCTTAATGTTTTCGTGGCTTCCTTCTCAAGAAAAATTGCTGGTAGAGATCTGTTCGACAATGAATTTCGATGATTTCAAGGATTGTATCGTCGTCGTGGCGCATCCCGACGACGAGATATTGTGGGCGAGCTCCCTGCTTGCTTGCGCGAAGAAGATCATCATGTGCTACGGCGACAGTCCGGAAAGCGCGCAGGTCAGCGCAGGCCGGCGTGCCCTTCTTCGCCAGTTCCCGCTGAAATCGGTGGTCAGCCTCGATATAACCGAAGCCCGCGTCTACAAGATGGCGGACTGGCGCCGGCCCGTGGAAACCGCCCACGGCATCCGCTGCGGCCGCGACGGCGCCTATGCGCGGAATTTCCGGCTGGTGACGGACGCACTGCGCGAGCATCTCGACGACGGCGATCTGGTCGTCACCCACAATCCCTGGGGCGAGTACGGCCACGAGGAACATGTTCAGGTCTACCGGGCCGTTTCCGCCTTGCGGCAGCAGAAGGATTTCCGCCTGTTCGTGACGGGCTATGTCAGCGACAGGGTGCTTCACTTCATGGAGAGGAACATCCCGCGCCTCGGTCCCGCATCCGCCATGCTGCCGACCGACAAGGCGCTTTGCAGCCAGTTGAAGCAGCTATACGAGGCCCATGATGCCTGGACCTGGGATGCCGGCTATGAATGGCCCGACCGGGAATGCTTCTACGAGGTCACCAAGCCGGACGCACCGCTTCGCGCCGGCGAAGGGACCATGGCGTCCCTGCCCGTCAACGTTCTCTGGCTCGATGGACAATTGCCGCTCTGGCGCCGCGTCTACCGCGGGGTGAAACGACGCCTGCGCTCACTTTCCTAGGCTCTTTCACGTCCTGTGCGGGCGAGGGCTGAGGACGGCTGGCTCTGCGGGCGGCCGGCGCCCAGCAACTCCGCGTAGAGGTCGATCAGCGCTTCGGCCCAGGCGTCCTGCGTATTGGCGAGGGTCATCCCGTTTGCGCGCGCGCGCTCGCTCATTCCACGCATCGCCTCCGGCGCCATGCCGGCCATCGCGCGAAGCGCCGCGGCGAAGGCGGCGTTGTCCTGCGTGTTGCAGGCGACGCCCATCCCCCGCTCGACCACCTCGTCGGCCAGGAAGGCCATGTCCGTCAGGATGAGGGGAATGCCGCTCGCCGCCGCTTCCGCGGCCACGAGGCCAAAGGGCTCGGGAAGGCGAGAGGGAATGACGAGCGCCCTCGCCTTGCCGATCAATCCGCCGATTTCCGCCTGCTCGCGCCAGCCGTGGAACCGCATTTCCGGATATCGCGCCTCCAGTTCGGCGCGCATGGGACCATCGCCGATGATCTCGAGCGGCACGCCGGCCAGGCGCGCCGCGGCGAGTGCATCCTGCGCGCCCTTTTCCTGCTCGAGGCGTCCGATGAAGAAGAAGCTTTCGTTGCGTTCGGCGGCGATGCGGCCGGCGACGAACGGCATGGCGGGGTTGCGCACCGCCCGCAGGTCGCGTGCCCGGTACCCGGCGCGCGTGAAACCCTCGATCATCTTTTCATGGATGAGGACGATCCTGCCCCACGGCACGTCCCGCCCCATGGCGGAGAACAGCCGTGCCTGCCGGGCGGTGCGCCAGAGCTTCTGCGCATAGGAGCGCCGGTCGCAGTGGGTGGCGATGCAGCCCCCGCTCAGCGGCGCGCGCATGCATCTTTCCTCCCGGCGATAGTTCATGAAGGCGCCGTTCGGGCAGGCATGGAAGAAATCGTGCGCGTGGATGGCCGTGCGCCCGGCGACCCTGCGCAGCGGCACGAAGATCGAAGGGGACAGGATCTGGGACCAGACATGGGTGTGGTAGACCGTGCCCGGCGTGTCGTTCCGGTCGATCCAGTCCGAAAGCAGCGCGCTTGCGGAGCGGTTGTTGATGCCATTGACCGCGGATGCCAGCGGATTGCCGCCAAGAAGGGCCTTCTGGCCGAGCGTCACGACATCGACGCCGAGTTCGGCGAATGCAGGGTTGTCGCCGTCGTCTCCGGCGATCATCGTGACGGAAATGCCGCGTGCCCTCAAAAGCCGCAGGAGCAGGAGCACGAGCGTGGTCGCTCCGCCCCGTGCGATGGAGAAGTCGTTGAGCAGGACGACACGCGATATGGGCGTCACGGCGCTCATCGATACCCCGATGCATGGAAGACGGGGAAGCCGACGATGCGAGGAACCCCGGCCACGGGACGCCAGCGCGGCGCCGCGATGGCGGTCACGATTTCCGGTTTTCCTTCGACGACAGGCACGATCAACCCCCGGGCACGACGAATCGACGGGAAACCGCAGGTAGAGCGGCGTCCCTTCGCCACGTTAGCGCGCGTTCGTCTCGATATCGATAACGCAGCGGGAAAACGGCTGCCCGCCGCCGCCGGGGCGCCTGCATATTGAAGGTATGTTTAATAGCAATATAAGATTACCCTTCATTACCTTTCGCCCATGCGCGGGGGCGTTGCTTCCGGGCCAGGCTCAGCCGGCGCGCGGAACGCTGCGCTGCTCTTCCTGAACGATCATCGGGCCGACCGGCGTCAGGCCGCGCTGCCTGAGGAGCGAAACCGCGCTTTCAACGCTTTTCCGGCTGTACCGGCTTCCCAGGACGGCGAAGCGGTCCGCTGCGATTTCCACGGCGGCAATGGGCTTTTGCTGATCGAAACGCCCGGCATGGACGATGACGAGATCGAAGCGGCACCCGCTCGCCTCCAGCCAGTCCACCAGGGCGCCCGTTTCGGTGCCTCGCCGTGTCGAGACACGGGGCGACCTGCGCCCCGCCGGCATCAGCCAGAAGCCTCCCGTGTCGGAGAGAGTGACGAAATCCCCCTCTATTCTCTGGAGGGAGACGGAATCGAGCAGGCCGGGAAGCCCCACGGCCGATGCCTGCCGCGTCAAGGCGGCTTCGGCGTCCGCATCGACGAGGAGAACCGAGCTGCCGGAACGGGCGGCCGTGCGCGCCAGTTGGAAGACGGTGCGGGCGGCATTGCCCTGCACCTGCGTGGAGTAGAGGACGACCGAGTAGTTCGACCGGCCCTCGGCTTCCGCGACGAGCCGCTGCGCGATGTCGAAATGGCTGCCCTCCACGGCGTCTCCGGATGGCGCCTGCCGCGCATCGCGCGGCAGCGGAAAGGCCAGGGTGTGCTGCCGGTCGGCGTCGTCGTGCGCCGGAGGCGCCCGTTCCCGTTTCCTGCGGCGGCGCAGCCATCCAAGCAGCCGCGACGGCAGGCGTTCCCCGGCCGGGCGCCTTGCCGCGTCGGCTGCCTCTTCCGGCCGGTCGTCCTCAAGCGGCTTGCGGTCACGGGCGAGCGCGATGCCGCAGCCGAGCAACAGGCCGAGCACCGTCGCGCCGGCGATGATGAGGGAGCGCTTGGGGCCCGCCTTGGTCAGCGGCACCTGCGCGACCGAGATGATTTGCGGATTCTCGCTGACCGTGCGCTCCTGGCCGGAGAGCTGGCGGGTGCGCAGCAGGAAGGATTCGTAGACCGCGCGGTCGCTGGCGAGCTTGCGCTCCAGCTCGCGCAGGCGAACCATCGACTGGTCCGACTCGTTCAGGCTCCCCTTCAGCGCGGCAAGGTTCTTGCGGAGCAGCTCGCGCTGGTTCTTCAACTTCTCGCCGTTGCTGGCGAGCGCCGTCGTGAAGTCCTTCAACTGCCCTTCGAGAAGCGCGGAAACCGCGCGCGTCCTTGCCTTGGCGCTCATGAGGGACGGATGGCGCTCGCCGAAGGAGGACTGGAGCACCGACTGCTGCTCGAGCGCGGTATGGTAGCGCGTGCGCAGTTCGATGATCGCCGGCGTCAGGGAGGAATCCGGCGTCGACCGAAGGTATTCCGGGTTGGAGCGCGCGCGGGCGAGCTCGGCGATCTGGGCCTCGTTCTCCGCGATGCTCGCGGAAATGCGCGTGATCTCGGTATTGGTCTCGGTGATCTGCTGCTCGGCGGTCGGCCGGCCCGCGACATCCACGAGGTTGTGTTCCGCCTTGTAGGCCTGGATCGCGCGGTCACCTTCCTCGACGGCCTTTTCCAGGCTCGCCAGTTGGGCCGAAAGGTCCGTCGTCGCCTGGCGCACCAGCCCGTTGTTCATTTCGAGGCGGGTCTGGATATAGGTGTCGGCGATCGCATTGGCGATCCGCGCGACCTTTTCCGGATCATAGGACGTCACGGAGAGGTCGATGACGAAGCTCGCCTTGTTGAGCGTGGCGGCGATCGCGCCCTGGAGCGTGGCGAGCGCGCGCTGGGCGCGCTTCTCCCGGTCGGGCTCATAGGGTTGCGCCGCGCCGAAATCCGGGTCGTCGGCAAGGCCCTGCGATTCCACCACCGCGGAAAGGACCTTCACGGAGGTCAGGATGTATTGCTGGTTGAGGGTGCGCGCCTCCGTGGCGCGGCTCTCGCCGTTGATCTCGCCGTCCACGATCCGCGAGCCTTCCGGGTCGACCAGGATGCTGACGGTGGAGACGTAATAGTTCTTCATGAGCTGCGAAAGGAAGACGGACGCCACGCAGAAAAGGGCCGTGAGGGCGACGATCATCAGGAAGCGGTTGCGCAGGACGGAAAACACATGCGCGAAATCGATCTGCGGAATGGCGCCCGGGCTCTGCCCGTCCTCTCTTTCGGCGTGTGAAATGTTGCTGTCGACCATGCTTCGGCACCGTTGGGTGGTCTTGCGGACCGTGACGACGGGAATCACGGCTGCTCGGCGCGATGGTATTTTCGATGAGTTAACATATCATTTACCGTAATTTACGCTCACCTGCCCCGGCTACCGAGCTTTAGGCCGGCCACGCGAAGGCGCGGCAAGGCAAGTCGGGCATTTTGACCTTTTCTTCATGCTCCTCGCGTAAGGAGAGGTCGCGGTGGCCGCACGCCGGGAACCGGAACGGGCAGGTTCTAAGTGGATTTCAATGTCGAACGTACGTTCATTCGAGGCCGGTGACGTTGACGCTGTCGCGGATATTTTCCAGCGGCTGCTGCGCAAGGACCGCGCCCCGGCAAGCGCCGATCTCAAGGACTATCTCGGCGCGCTCTATCTCGGCGCCGAAAGCCGGGACGCCCGCCTCGGCTCGCGCGTCCATGTCCGCGCCGACGGCACGGTATCCGGCTTCATCGGCGTTCTTCCCGTGGAAATGGAATTCGAGGGGCGCCGTGTTCTGGCGGCCAATTGCGGCTCCTTTGTCAGCGACGACCGCGACTGCGATCCGTTCGCCGGCGCGCGCCTGCTGCGTGACGTCCTGTCGGGGCCGCAGGACCTTTCCTTCAGCGAAACGTCGAACGACGTCTCCACCGATATGTGGCGGAGCATGCGGGCGCGCGTTCTCGGCCCCTATAGCCTCGAATGGCTGCGCGTCCTGCGGCCGGCCGCCTTCGCCGTCGAGGCGGCTGCGCGGCGCGTTTCGGCGGCAAGGCTGGCAGGGCCCCTTGCCAAGGCGGCCGATGCCGTGCTGTGCAGGCGCGGCAGGCGGCGGGCATGGACCTATTACGCGCCGCTCGCGGGCAAGGCGGACGCGTTCCTCGACGAGCCGGCCTCCGACGGCGAATTCATCGATGCCCTGCCGCTTTTCGTGCAGGGATTTTCCCTGCGCCCGCGCTGGGAGCGGTCGGTACTGGAGACCATGCTCCGGCACGCCGCGCGCAAGGCGCTGCATGGCGAGCGGGTGCAGCATCTCGTCAAGACCCGCTCCGGCAAGGCGATCGGCGCGTATCTCTATTATGGCGATGCCGGCGGCATAGGCCGGACGGTGCAGGTCCTGTCGGCGCCGGGCCAGGAATCGATCGTCGTCGAGTGCCTTCTTCGCAATGCGCACGAGCGCGGTCTCGCCGCGATCCGCGGCCAGACCCAGCCGACGCTTCTGGAGGCGATGATCGGCAAGAAATGCGCCTTCCTCCAGGCCTCTTCCACTGTGGTGCACTCCCGCGACCCCGCCCTTCTCGAGGCGATGACGTCGGGCAGGGCCTTTCTCAACGGCCTCGTCGGGGAAGGCTGGACGCGCCTCATCGGCGATCGGTTCGGGTAGCTGCAATGTGCGGGATAGCAGGATATAACGGAAATACCATCGCACCCGGCGAGGCTGTGGATCGCCTTGGCCGCATGGTCGGGGCGCTGCGCCACCGCGGGCCTGACGGTGACGGCATCCTCGTTCGTGGTGAAACGGGCCTTGCCCATACGCGTCTTTCCATCGTCGGCCTTGCCGACGGGGCGCAGCCGATGACCAGCGCGGACGGCGGGCTTGCCGTCTCCTTCAACGGCGAGATCTTCAATTACGTGGAGCTTCGCGAGGACCTGAAGGCGCGCGGCCACCGCTTCCGCACGACCTGCGACACGGAGGTGCTGCTCGCCTCCTATGCGCAGAAGGGCCTCGACTGCCTTGCGGATTTCAACGGCGACTTCGCCTTCGCCCTGCACGATGCCCGCAGCCGCACGCTGGTGCTCGCCCGTGACCGCATGGGCGTGCGTCCCCTCTTCTATACAGAGCAGGGCGGCATGCTCTTCTTCGCCTCCGAGATCGGTGCGCTGCTCGCCCTGCCGGGCGTGACGGCGGAGATCGATCCGCTGGCACTCGACCAGATCTTCACGCTCTGGTGCCCCATTCCGCCGCGCACTGCCTATCGCGGCATCCACGAGCTTCCCCCCGGTCACGTCATGATCGCGCAGGACGGCCGGCGCACGGTGCGGCCGTGGTGGCAACTCTCCTATCCCGACCGCGCCGATGCGCCCCCCGCCGGCCGGGTGGAGACGCAGGCCGAAGAACTGCGCGCGCTGCTGGACGATGCCACGCGCATTCGCCTGCGGGCCGACGTGCCGGTCGGCGCCTACCTTTCCGGCGGCCTCGATTCGTCCTTCATCGCGGCGCTGGCGGCGCGAAGGGTGACGCATGGTCTCAGGACATTCTCCCTGACCTTCCGCAGCGCCGAGCACGACGAAAGCGCCTGGCAGCGGCAGGTTGCCGCGACGCTCGACGCCGAGGCCGACAGCGTCGAATGCACCGGCGGAGAGATCGTCGCGCGCATGCCGGATGTCATGCGGCATGTCGCCTGCCCGATCCTGCGCACGGCGCCCGTTCCGCTTCACCTGCTGTCGGCGCGGGTGCGCGCGCGGGGCATGAAGGTGGTGCTGACCGGCGAGGGCGCGGACGAGGTCTTCGCGGGCTACGACATCTTCCGCGAAGCGCGGGTGCGGCGTTTCTGCGGGCGCCAGCCGGGATCGGCGCGGCGCACGCAGCTCTTCCAGCGGCTCTATCCCTATCTGCCGGGCCTCAGGCAGCAGACGCCGGAATATCTCGCGCGCTTCTTTTCCTTCGGGTCCGAAGCGCTCGACGACCCGCTCTATTCCCATCGGCAGCGCTTCCGGTCCACCGCCGCGGCGAAACTGTTCTTCTCCGCCGGTCTCAAGGAGGCCATCGGCGACTACGATGCCGCCGCCGACCTTGCCGGGCGCCTGCCGGCCGATTTCGCTCGCTGGCATCCGCTGCATCAGGCGCAATATATCGAGACGGCCTTCCTTCTGCCGGGCTATATCCTGTCCAGCCAGGGCGACCGCGTGATGATGGCGAATGCGGTCGAAGGCCGCTTCCCCTTCCTCGATCACCGGGTCGTTTCCTTCGCCGCAGGCCTTTCGCCCGATGCCAAGCTGCTCGGGCTGCGCGAGAAGCACGTCCTCAAGGAAGCCGCGCGCGGCATCGTGCCGACCGCGATCATCGACCGCCCCAAGCAGCCCTACCGCGCGCCGGACGCCGAGGCCTTTTCCGGCGCCGCGGCATTCCTCGACACCGTCCTTGCGCCGGAGCGGCTGGCGGAAAGCGGGCTTTTCAATGTGCAGGCCGTGGGCAAGCTGAAGGAAAAGGTCCTCAGGAAACAGGTCGCCGGCTTCCGCGACAACGCGGCCTTCATCGGCATCCTTTCGACCGAATTGCTGCGCGGAACCGACACCGCGCAATCGTCACAAACCTTATCGAACATCGGGGCAAGCTGAGCATGACCGCAGAGACCCAGGCCGCAATCCGCGCCTTCATCGTGGAGAATTTCCTGTTCGGCGACGAGAGCCATCCGCTGCCGGCGGATCTGTCGCTGATCGACAACGACCTCATCGATTCCACCGGCATCCTCGAGCTCGTGGGCTTCCTGGAAGAGCGGTTCGCCATCAAGGTCGCCGATGCCGACATCGTGCCCGCCAATCTCGACACGATCGAACGGATCTCCGGCTTCATCGCCCGCAAGCAGGCGGCCTGACGGCGGAAGCGGCCATGCGGATCGAGCACTATCTTCGCAACAGCGTTGCGCGCGGCGGCACCAGGACGGCAATCGTCGCGGGCGACGTGCGGCTGAGCTACGACCGCTTTCTCGACCTTGCCGCCCGCATGGCGACGACGCTTCGCAGCCGCGGCGTCGGCCGGGGCGACAGCGTCCTCATCCTGCTCGACAACGGCTGGCAGGCTGCGGTGACGGTTCTCGCCACCTGGCTGGCGGGGGCGGTCATCTGCCCTGTCAATCCGGCGTCCAAGGCGCCCCGCCTCCAGCACATCGCGCAGGACTGCACGCCTGCGATGGTGGTGGCGGAGGGGCGGCTCGAAAGGCTCGTCGCGGATGTCGACGCGCTTTCCGCCGTGCCGCGGCTGGTGACGGGCGCGGCGGGCAGCTTCGAAGCGGGACTGGAGGCCGCGCCGTTTGCCGGCGAAGCTTTTCCGGACACCGATCTTGCGGCCCTGATCTATACCTCCGGTTCGACCGGCGTGCCGAAGGGCGTGATGCTGGCTCATGAGAACATGGATGCGGCCGCACGCTCGATCTCGGCCTATCTCGGCAACACCGCGGCCGACACGATCCTCGTCGTGCTGCCGATGTCCTTCGGCTACGGGCTCAACCAGCTCGTGACGGCCATGCTTTGCGGCGCGACGCTCGTCATCGAAAAATCCTTCGCCTTTCCGCAGGCGGTCTTCGAGAGGATTCGCGACGAGCGCGTCACCGGCTTTGCGCTGGTGCCGGCCATGGCCGCCATGATGATGCAGGCGCGCGAACTCGATCCGTCGCTCTTTGCAAGCCTGCGCTATGTCACGAGCGCGGCCGCGCCCCTGCCGCCCGCCCATCTCGACTGGCTGCGCGCCTTCCTGCCGCATGCCCGCCTTTTCTGCATGTACGGCCAGACCGAATGCACCCGCGCGACCTATCTCCCGCCGGAGGAGATCGACGCCCGGCGCGGCTCGGTCGGCATCGCCATTCCCGGTCTGCAGGCCGAGGTGGTGGACGAGGCCGGACTGGCCGTGCCGCCGGGCGCGGTCGGCGAACTGGTGGTCAGCGGCCCGAACGTGATGCGGGGCTACTGGAAAAACGAGGCGGAAACCCGCAAGGCACTTCGGCCCGATCCGAATACCGGCACGATCCGCCTTCATACCGGCGACCTCTTCACGGCGGACGCCGACGGCTATCTCACCTTCGTCGCCCGCACCGACGACATCATCAAGTCGCGCGGCGAGAAGGTCGCGCCGAAGGCGGTGGAGGACGTGCTGCACCGGATGCCGGGGGTCGCGGAGGCGCTCGTCGTCGGCGTGCCGCACGAGGTTCTCGGCGAGGCCGTGAAGGCGCTCGTCGTCGCCACCGACCCGGCGCTGACGGAGCGGGACGTCATGCGCTTCTGCGCGCAGAACCTGGAGGACCACATGGTCCCGAAGATCGTCGAATTCCGGCAGTTCCTGCCGAAAACCGAATCCGGCAAGGCCAGCCGCAGGCTGGCCGCCGCCCTCTGACAGGATCGAACCCATGACAGCACCGATGTCCCGCACGCCCTCCTTCGCACCGCTGGTGCTCGATCCGGAAGCGGAGGTCGAGCGCATCGCCGCCTGGATGCGGGCGCGGCTGCGTCTCGATCTGCGCAAGCGCGGCCTCGTGCTCGGCCTTTCCGGCGGCATCGATTCCAGCCTCTCGGCCGCGCTTGCCGCGCGCGCCCTCGGGGCGAAGAACGTCTTCGCCCTCTTCATGCCGGAGAACGATTCCGACCCGGAGAGCCTGCGGCTCGGGCGCAGCGTCGCGCAGACCTTCGGCATCGAAAGCGTGGTGGAAGACATCGGGCCGACGCTTGCCGCCATGGGCTGCTACGAGCGCCGCGACGCCTTCATCCGTGAGGCGGTGCCGGAATATGGCGCCGGCTGGGCCTCCAAGATCGTCTTCGACAATCCGATGACGTCGGGCGGCTACAACATCTCCTCCCTCGTCGTGCGGTCCCCTGACGGCGAGACGCGCAAGGTGCGCCTCGGCGCGGGCGCCTATCTCGGCATCGTCGCGGCGACGAACATGAAGCAGCGTACCCGCAAGCAGCTCGAATACTATCACGCCGACCGGCTGAACTTCGCCGTGCTCGGCACGCCGAACCGGCTCGAATACGACCAGGGCTTCTTCGTCAAGAACGGCGACGGCGCGGCCGACATCAAGCCGATCGCCCATCTCTACAAGTCCCAGGTCTACCAGCTTGCCGCCTATCTCGGCGTGCCCGCCGAGATCCTCTCCCGCCCGCCGACGACGGATACCTATTCGCTGCCGCAGACCCAGGAGGAATTCTACTTCGCCCTGCCCTACGACAAGATGGACATCTGCCTCTACGGCCTGGAGAACGCCGTGCCGGCCGCAACCATCGCGGAGGCGACGGGGCTGAAGGCGGGCGAGGTCGAGCTGGTCTGGGCCGACATCGCGGCCAAGCGCAAGGTTGCGCGCTACCTGCACAGCCAGCCGCTCGTCATGGGCTGACGAAAAAGGCCGGGGCCGCTTCCGCAGCCGCGGCCCCGATTGTCGTTCCTGGCCGGCTCAGGCGAGCGCGGTGACCTGGATCTCGACCAGCAGTTCCGGCGTGGCGAGGCGGGCTTCCACCGTGGCGCGGACCGGCAGGTTGTCCTTGTCGACCCACTGGTCCCAGACCTCGTTCATCTGGCTGAAATGGGCGATGTCGCGCAGCCAGATGCTGGCGCTGATCAGCTTGGCCTTGGAGGTGCCGGCCTCGGCGAGCAGGGCGTCGATCTGCGCCAGGATGTCGCGGGTCTGGGCGACCGTGTCGGCGCCCTTGCCGGTGACGCCGGCCGTGGTGACGACGCCGTTGACGACGACGGCGCCGCAGAAACGCTGGCCGGGCTTGATACGCTTGATCATGGATGTCCTCCTTTTGGAACGAAACGGTTCGGCCGTATGCGTGGCCGCGCGGCATCCATGCCCGAAAGGCTGAGGAAGTGCAACGCGCAGCCCGCCCGGCGTCAGCGTCTCTGCACGCCCGGAAGGACGCAGAGCATCTCGAAAAGCAGGTTCGCCGCCGTTATCGCCGTGTTGCCGGAGGGATCGTAGGGCGGAGAGACCTCGACGAGGTCGCAGCCGACGAGGTTGAGGCCCCAGCAGCCGCGGATGATCTCCAGCGCCTGGATCGTGTTGAGGCCGGCGATCTCGGGCGTGCCGGTGCCGGGCGCGATGGACGGGTCGAGGCTGTCGATGTCGAAGGAGAGGTAGACCGGGCGGTCGCCCATCTGTGCGCGCACCTCCTCCATCAGCGGCGTCAGCGACTTGTGCCAGCACTCTTCCACCTGGACGACCCGGAAGCCCTGCTCGCGCGGCCAGTCGAAATCGTCGGCGGCATAGCCGGTGCCGCGCACGCCGATCTGGATGCAGCGCTTCGTATCGAGCACGCCGGCCTCGACGGCGCGGCGGAACGGCGTGCCGTGGGCGATGGGCTCGCCGAACATGTGCTCGTTGATATCGGCATGGGCGTCGACATGGATGAGGCCGACGGGGCCGTATTTCTCCGCCATGGCGCGCAGGATCGGATAGGAGAGCGTGTGGTCGCCGCCGAGCGTCAGCGGCTTGCAGCCGTCCTTGATGATGCCGCGATAGGCATCGGTGATGATGTCGACGCATTTCGGCAGGTTGAACGTGTCGATCGCCACGTCCCCGATGTCGGCCACCTGGAGGCTGTCGAAGGGGGCCGCGCGGGTCGCCATGTTGTAGGGGCGGATCATGCAGCTCTCGGTGCGGATCTGGCGCGGCCCGAAGCGCGTGCCCGGCCGGTTGGACGTGCCGATGTCCATGGGAATGCCCACGAAGCACGCGTCGAGCCCTTCGGTGGTCGGCTGCGTCGGCAGGCGCATCATGGTGGCCGGGCCGCCGAAGCGGGGCATCTCGTTGCCGCCGAGCGGCTGGTTGAAGGTCTTCGTCGTCATCTCGGTTCCTCCGGCGGGCCGTTCGTTCCTGCGGGCCGCATACTGCCCACGGTTCTAAAGGATTCGGCCGGCGGGAGAAAGCAAGGCTAGGCCCAGGCGTAGCGCACGATGTGGAAGAAGACCGGCGCGGCGAAGACGAGGCTGTCGGCGCGGTCGAGCATGCCGCCGTGGCCCTCGATCATGTGGCCCCAGTCCTTCACCCCGCGGTCGCGCTTGATCGCCGAGGCGACGAGGCCGCCGAAGAAGCCCATGATGCAGGCAAGGCCCGCGAGCGTCCCGGCCTCCAGCGGCGAGAACGGCGTGAGCCAGTAGAGCCCCGCGCCCATCAGCGACGCGCTGGCGATGCCGCCGACGAGCCCCTCCCAGGTTTTCGACGGCGAGATGGACGGCGCGACCTTGTGGCGGCCGAAGAGCTTGCCGAAGATATATTGCAGGACGTCGCTGCCCTGGACGGTCGCGATCAGGAAGGCGATCAGGAGGAGGCCCCTGCCCTCGTTGCCGGGAATGGGCAGCGTCACCAGCGCCGGCACATGGCTGATGCAGTAGACGGAGAGCATGATGCCCCATTGCTGCTCGCTGACCCGCTCGAGAAAGCGGGACGTATCGCCCCGCAGCGCCGTCACGGCCGGCATGGCGAGGAAGCAGTAGACCGGAATGAAGATCGAGTAGAGCCCGTACCAGTCGATCCAGATGAGGTAGTACTGCGCCGGCACCACGACGAGGAACATGCCGAGCAGCGTCCAGCGGTCGGCATGGCGCGTGTTGGTGAGCGTCACGTATTCCCGAAGCGCGGCGAAGGAGACGAAGGCGAAGAGCGCGATCACGCCACCCTTGCCGAAGAGGAAGGCGATGCTGATGCCCGCCACCATGATCCACCACGCCTTGATGCGTGCATTGAGGTTGTCGAGCGTTGCCGGCAGGGGCTTTGAGCTGCGCCAGGAGAGGATGCCGGCAACGAGGCTCGCCGTGGCGAGAACGGCGACGAGGCCGAGGAAGAGGCGGGTTGTGTCGTCGCTCATCGGCGGTGTCCATCCTTTCGGGGCGCAAGGGCAAGAAGTGCCGCGCGGGCGCGCTCGAGGAAGACCTTCCGGTCCTCCCCCTCTTCCAGCGCGACCGGTTCGCCGAAGACGACGCGGCAGAGCAGCGGCACCGGCAGCAGCGCGCCCTTCGGCAGCACGCGGGACATGTTCTCGATCCAGCAGGGCACGAGCTCGACATCCGGCCGCGCGGCGGCGAGGTTGTAGAGGCCGGAGCGGAAGCGCAGCAGCGGTTCCTCCGTCATGTTTCGGGTTCCCTCGGGAAAGAAGATCAGGGATTCGCCGGCATCGAGCGCCGCGAGCATGACCTGCAGCGGATCGGCCTTGCGCTCCACCCAGTTGCGCTCGACGAGAACGGTGCGCAGGAGTTTGCCCGAGATGAAGCTGCGGACGGTGCCGGCTTCCAGTAGTCCGCACCGGCGACGGCGGCTGTGCGGCTGCGCTCGGCAGGATGCAGGCAGGTCGAGACGAGGATGAAGTCGCCGTGGCTGGCATGGTTGGCGAAATAGATGCGCTGCCGGCCGTTCGGCTTGACGCCCGCCCAGATTGGCCGGACGCCGGTGACGGCACGCGACAGGCCGGCAAGCACCGCGCCGCAGGCCTTTTGCAGGAGAGATGCCTTGCCGCCGGTCATGCGCCGCCTCCCGCCGCATCGAGCAGAAGGATAGCGTAGAGTGCCGTGCCGACGGCGAGCGAGATCCGTTGCAGCCAGACGAGCCGGCGGCATCCGGCAAGGCGTTCCGGCAAGGTCCTCGTGACGCCGTCCCCTGCCCGCAGGCCCATGCGCGCCAGCACATCGTCGATGGCGGCAAGGCTCGCTTCCTCCGCGTCGTGGGACGCGGCGAGCCGGAAGAGCGCGGCATCGAACAGGAGATGGACCGAGAACGCGAGCGGCAGCAGGCAGAAGGCGAGCAGCAGCCACCAGGCGAGCGGCCCGGCGAAGCCGTGGGCGCCCGCGGTCGGCGGCGCAAGGGCGAGGATCAGCAACGCCGCACCGCCGCCGATGAAACCGTTGCGCCGCAGCCGGCGGGCGGCGCTCTTGGTTGCGGTTTTCCACACCGTCATCGCGCCGCCTCCTCGATGAGGGCATAGGCCTCGAACGGCAGATGGACCGGTCGGCCCGCCGCCTTGATCTGCGCCACGGCCGCGGCGGCATTTTCGGCAAGGCCGGCGCGCACCAGCCAGCACGCCGCGACCACCGCGCTGCGCTGGAAGCCGAGCGCGCAGCAGACGAGGACCGGGCCATGCCGGCGCGCCGCCTCGACCGCCAGGGCGGCCGCGCGGATGCGTGCGGCGGGTACGGGCAGCAGGTCGAGCGAGGGGAAGGCGTACCAGGCGAGGCCCGGCACCGACAGGCCCGGCAGCTCCGCCGTCATGTCGACGACCGACGCATAGGTCGCCAGTTCCCCGCGCGCCGGCATGCGGCCGAGAAAGACACCGTCGGCAATCTCCGCCGCCGGCGCCAGCCGCCGCGTCCACCAGCGGATGTTCAGCCGCGCGCCCAGCCGGCAGGGCAGGAGCAGCCAGCGGCCCGCAAGGCTCATCCGGCCGTCCGCGCTCTTCTGGAACACGCGCTCTCCCGCGCCGGCATAGCCGAGCGCGACGATGGCCAGCGCGAGAGCGGGCCAGACAAGCAGGAGGCCCGCGCCGGAAACGCGCGTTGCCGGAACGGTCAGCGCGAGGAGAAACGCGGCGCCCGCTGCATAGCAGCCTGCGAGCCGCCGGGCCTTCGCATTCTCCGTCAGCCGGAAGCCGGCAAGCGGAGAGGCCTGTCCTTGCGGGAAGAGCCAGAGGGCGAAGAGGCCGAGCAGCGCGCCCGTCGGGATGTCGATGACGTGATGCTGCCATGTGGTGAGCACGGAAATGCCGATCAGCAGGCTCCAGCCGTGCCATATCGCAAGCCATGTCCCGGCGAGCCGCCGGCGCCAATGATCCCAGACGATGACGACGAGGGCGATGTGCAGCGAGGGCGCCTGGTTGAACGGCCTGTCGAAGCCGCCGAGCACGTCGAACATGAAGCCCGGCAGCCCGTGCGTTTCCGGCCGCACGAAGATGGCCTGCAGGGGAAAGGCGATGAAGCAGGCGACGGCGACGACCTGCGCCGTGAGATACCGTCGCGCCAGCCGGCCGACGTCGTCAGGCGTGTCGTTGACGAAGAGCGAGAGCGCGTAGAAGGCGTTGATCGACCAGTAGGGGACGATGGTCCAGGCGATGAAAGGGATGTGCCCTTCCCAGCCGAAGGCAAGGTTCGGCACGGCCGTTCCCAGCGAGGCCAGCCAGTTCGACGTGCCGTAGGTCAGGTAGAAGAACGGCGCGAGGAACAGCAGCCAGAGCGCCGCCGCGCGGAAAACGGCGCGGCGGTCGACGGCACGAGCGGATGCGACACCCTCCCCCATCGTCGGCCTCAGATGCGCTCGGCCAGCGAGACGGTGAAGATGCCCCATTTGTCGATGCGCTGCTCGATCTTGCGGAAGCCGGCCGCGGCGACGAGCTGGTCCATCTCCTGCTGGGTCCGCCGCCGCATGATCCAGGCCTCGCCGCCGCGATGGGAGGTGAGCGCCCGTGCGATCATTTCGAGCTGCGGATGCCAGGGCTGGCTGGTGTAGAGAAGCAGCGATCCGGGCTCCAGCGCCCGCGACAGGCCATCGAGCGAGGCTTCGATCAGGCCATTGTCCGGGAAGAGCTCGTAGAGGCCGGAGACGATGGCAAGCGTCGGCCGCGGCTCGACAAAAGCAAGGCCATCCGCGTCGAAGGCGTCGGCGCGGTGGAAGGAGGCGATGGCCTCCAGGCCGCGCGCGGCGATCAGCGCCGCGCCCTTCTCCACGTTGACCGGCGAAAAATCCTGCAGCCGGACGCTCTCGGGCTTCGCCTCGGATGCGGCGACGGCATCGAGCACGTAGCGCCCGTGGCCGGCGGCGATGTCGAGGACACGCAGCGGCTTGCCCTCCGCCCTCAGACGCGCGAGCGCCGTGCCGATCAGCTCTTCCAGATGGATCTTCCGCTGCCGGATGCCGCGCCAGCCGATGGCGTCGAGGAACTGCCGGTCGATCAGCCGCCCGCCGGGGCCGAGGCCGCGTGCTTCGTCCTCGTAGACATAGTCCAGCGTCGAGCCGGAATCGAAGCCGGTGCGCACGCCCGTGGCGAGGCCCTTGGAAAAGAGGGCGCCGAGGCGGATCGAGGCGCGCGTCAGCACCCAGTAGAGCCCGCGCGGCGAGACAGGCGAAAGCGGGGTCGCCAGCCGGTCCGCCTCGTCGCGCGTGTAGCCGGAAAGATGCGCCCGCCGCACGTCCGCCACGACCGGCGGCTCGGCGAAGCGTGCGGCGATGAAGGCGCGCACCTTCTCCAGCGCTTTGGCGCGGTCCCGTTCGCCGAGCGTGTCGTGGTAGAAGCCGGGCAGGACATGGCGTTCCTTGATCGTGCTGCCGAGGTTCTCGAAGAAGCGGTGCTGCGGCGCATGGCGCACGACGAAATCGCTGCCGGAAATCAGAAGCTGCGTCGGCACGGTGATCGCTCGCGCATCCGCCACCACGCGATCCGCCGCCTCGTAAAGCTCAAGCAGGATGTTGGAGGCGATGGGGCGGGTGATCAGCGGATCGCCCTTGAACGAGGCGATGCGGTCCGGATCGTGGGTCAGGAAGCGGGCCTTGACGTAGGAGTTGACGAAGAACGTACCCTTCAGCTTCTGCCAGAGCGCGATGCCCTCCTTGGCGAAGGGAACGTAGAGCTTCACGTCGAAGGCCGGCGAGGCGAGCACCAGCGCGCGGATGTCGGGGGCGTAGTCGTGCACCCAGGTCGCGGCAAGTACCGCGCCGACGCTCTGGGCGACGACGGCGATCTCGTTCGTCGCGAAGCCGTCGGTCGCGCAGATGTGGCGCACGAAGCAGTCGAGGTCGCGCACCTAATGGGCGAAGGAGGGCGAATGGCCGCGCTCGCCGGGCGAACGGCCGTGGCCGCGCGCATCCCAGGCATAGAAGGCAAAGTCGTCGAGCCCGAGTTCCTCGGCGATATGGGCGACGCGCCCGCCGTGCTCGTGGCCGCGATGCAGGAGCACGATGGCGCCCTTCGCGGTGCCTGAGCGGGCCGGCCAGACGCGATAGAACAGCTCCACGCCGTCATGGCTCGCAAACGCCTTTTCGATCATGCCGTCATCCCCTTGCACAGACATCGTCCTCCCCTATACGGATGAAGACCCGTATTCGCAGTTGATTTCCAATCGGCTGCGCTTTCATTTCAGTCGCAGCAATCGAGCGGATTCGCGCTTTCATGTCGATCTATAAACTGAAATCGTCCTTCCAGGCCCTGCTCCGCCCGCTGGTGGGGCGCCTGGCCACCATGGGGCTCACCGCCAACCAGGTGACGCTCGTCGCGGCCATCGTCTCGGTGGGGATCGGCGCGCTTCTTCTCGCCCGGCCCGAGCCGGCGCTCTTCGCGCTCGTGCCGGTCTGGATGTTGCTGCGCATGGCGTTCAACGCCATCGACGGCATGCTGGCGCGCGAGCACGGCCAGAAGAGCGCGCTCGGCGGTTATCTCAACGAGATCGCCGACGTCGTTTCCGATGCCGCGCTCTACATGCCCTTCGCGATGGTCGGCCCCTTGTCTCTGCCCTGGATGGCGGCGATCGTCTTCCTGGCGACCCTGACGGAATTTGCCGGCGTGCTCGGCGTCGCCCATGGCAACGGGCGGAGCTACGAGGGGCCGATGGGCAAGAGCGACCGGGCGCTGCTGTTCGGGGCGCTGGGCGCGCTCGTCGCGGCCTTCGGCACGCTGCCGGCCTGGACGTGGCATATCCAGCCGATGGCCTGCGTGCTGCTCGTCTGGACCGTCGTCAACCGCGTCCGGGCGGGGCTTGCCGCGCACTGAGCCGTCAGCGTTTTCCGGCAAAGCGGGCCGGAGTCGGCCGGCCGGTCACCTGTTCCCAATGCTCGTCGGCGCGCCGCTCGAAGGTGGCGGCATCGCGCGCGTCGCTCTGGTAGAAGGCGCCGCGCGGCACGTCCGGCGCATAGGCCTGGTCGCTCCAGCCGCGCCCGTCGTCATGCGGGAAGGCGTAGCCGACATGGCCGAGCGCCGCTGCGCCCTTGTAATGCGTATCGCGCAGATGCATCGGCACGGCGGATGGCACCTCGTTCGCCACATGGGCGAGCGCCAGCGAAATGCCGCGGCAGGCGGAATTGGATTTCGGCGCGCGGGCGACGTGCAGGGCCGCATGGGCCAGCACGATCTGCGCCTCGGGATAGCCGATCTTCTCGACCGCATGCAGCGCCGCGACGGCGGTCTGGAGCGCGGTGTTGTCGGCAAGGCCGACGTCCTCTGAGGCGTGGATCATGATCCGCCTAGCGATATAGCGCGGGTCCTCGCCGCCATGGACGAGCCGCGCGAGCCAATAGAGCGTCGCGTCGGGATCGGAACCGCGCATGGATTTCACGAAGGCCGAGACCACGTCGTAATGCGCATCGCCCGAACGGTCGTGGTTGACGGGGGCGGCCGCATAGGCCTCCTCGACCATGGCTTCGCTGATGACGACCGGTGCGCCGGGCGCGTGCCCGACCGCAAGGCTTTCCAGAACGGTCAGCGCGCGCCGGGCGTCGCCGCCGGAACGGCCGGCGATGCGGCGCAGCAGCGCCGGCTCCAGCGTGACCTCGATGCCGCGTGCCGCAAGGTGATGCAGGCCACGCCGGACCACCTCTTCCATCTCCTCGATGGCGAGCGGTTCCAGCTTCAGGATGGAGGAGCGCGAAATGAGAGCGGGGGTCAGGGTGTGGTAAGGATTGCCCGTCGTGGCGCCGATGAAGTCCGCGACGCCCTCCTCGCAGAGCGCCAGAAGGTGATCCTGCTGCGTGGCGCTGAAGCGGTGCACCTCGTCCGCGAAGAGCAGCGTCGGCCGCATGCGCGCCTCGTCCGCGATCTTGCGGATGTCGGCGACATTGTTGTGGGCGGCGTGCAGCGGGCGGAAGTTCTTGCCCAGCATGTTGCCGATGGCGCGGGCGATGGACGTCTTTCCGAGTCCCGGCGGGCCGTAGAGGATGATGCTGCCGAGCCTTCCCGCGGCGATGCGCCGGCGCAGCATCGTGCCGGGGCCGATGACCTTTTCCTGGCCGATCACGTCGTCCAGCGTCGCCGGGCGCAGTTCCGCGGCGAGCGGCATGGAGCCGGTGCGCGGCGCGGCATCGAAAAGATCGGTCATGGGATCCCCCGTCGAAAGGCTCTTTCATTCCGACCGGGGCGTGAAGAGACCCGCCCGGCCGGATGACGTTCGTCTATCGGCCGGAGCGGGCGGGGTCAAAGGCAATCATGCGTCAATGCAGGCCGAAGAGGTTCAGCAGTTCCTCGCGGTGGCGCACGAATTCGGGCGAGCTGCGGTCGCGGGGGCGCGGCAGGTCGATCTCGATGAGCCGTGGCGCGGCGTTTTTCTCGCGCGGCAGGATGAGGATGCGGTCGGCAAGATAGACCGCCTCTTCGAGGTCGTGCGTGACGAGGATGGTCGTCACGTCCTCGTCGCGCCAGATGCGCGTCAGCTCCTGCTGCATGCCGATCTTCGTCATGGCGTCGAGCGCGCCGAGCGGCTCGTCGAGCAGCAGGATCTCCGGCTGCACCGCCAGCGCCCGGGCGATGCCGACGCGCTGCGCCATGCCGCCCGAGAGCTGGCGCGGATAGGCGTTCTCGAAGGCCTGAAGGCCGACGAGTTGCACATAGCGGCGCGCCCGGTTCTTTGCTTCCGCACGGCCGACGCCGCGCGTGTCGAGGCCGAAGGCAACGTTTTCCAGCACGGTCAGCCAGGGCAGGAGCCGCGGCTCCTGGAAGATGACGGCGCGCTCGGCGCCGACGCCCTCCACGGCCCTGCCGTCGATCAGCACCTCGCCGCCATCGGCATTCTCCAGCCCGGCGAGGATGCGCAGCAGCGTCGTCTTTCCCGATCCGCTGGCCCCGACGATGGCAAGGCTCTCGCCGGAGCGGATGTTCAGGTTCACGTCGCTGAGGACGGGCAGCGGCCGGCCGTCCAGCGTGTAGGACTTGGAGAGGTGACGGATCGCCACCTCTCCGCGCACGGTTTCGGCGGAAAGGCTCATGGTCCTGCCTCAGTTCGTTGCGGTGTCGGGCGTGTAGAGGACGTCCTTCGCCGCAAGCTGGCCTTCCTTCAGCTTGCCCTCGCGGACGAGCACGTCGATCCAGAACTGCACGTCCCGCTCGACCGGCAGGCCGCCGGCGCGCACGCCGTAGCCGCGGAAATACTGCGCGATGTCCGGGTTCTCGCCGCGCTCCTTCAGCGCCTTGGCGAGGAGCTGGCGGGTTTCCTCCGGATGCTCGCGGGCATAGTCGAGCGCGCGGGCGGACTGTTCCACGAAGGCCTTGGCGGCCTCGGGATGCGCCTTCACGAAGTCGCGGCGCAGCACCACGAAGCCGCCGGCGATCTCGCCGAGCACGTCCGTGTCGCCGAAGACCGCGCGCAGGCCGCCGTTCTTCCTGGCCGCGCCCTCGAAGGTGGTCTGCCAGTAGCCGAAGGCCGAGATGTCGACCTGGCCGGAACGCAGGACCTGTTCGAGCTGCGGACCCGGCACGACGACCTGGTTTGCCGAATCCGACGGCAGGCCGACGGAGTGCAGCGCCTCGCGGATCGTGTAGTCGAGATGGGCACCCAGCGTGTTCACCGCGATGCTCTTGCCGGCGATATCCTTGATGTCCTTGATGGGGCTGTCTTCCAGCACGTAGAAGATCGACTCCACCTCCTTGTTGATGCCGTTGGAGGGATAGGCGGCGACGAAGTCGTTGCCGCCGATGATGGAGTTGAGCACGGCCGAGGTCGCCGCGCTGCCGATCTCCACGTCGCCGGAGGCGAGCGCGATCAGCGAGGCCGGGCCGCCCGCGGCATAGCCGACATTTTCGAGCGTGATGCCGGTGCCCTCGAAATA
This sequence comes from Shinella sp. PSBB067, assembly GCF_016839145.1. NCBI lineage: Bacteria > Pseudomonadati > Pseudomonadota > Alphaproteobacteria > Hyphomicrobiales > Rhizobiaceae > Shinella > Shinella sp. PSBB067. Next base: position 45,761 of record NZ_CP069302.1, read on the forward strand.
GCCGAGCTCGGCGGCCAGCTCATGGGCGGAAAGGCCGCCCTGGCTTGCAAGATAGCGCAGCTTGACCTCCTCTGCGGAGGCCGCGCCGGCAAGGCCGAGGAAGAGGGCTGCGGAAAGCAGGAGCTTGCGGGAATGGAAGGTCATTTCGGTGTCCTTTCGGAAAATGGGAGCAGGATCAGGCGGCCGGCTGCGACCAGCGGCAGAGCTTGCGCTGGAGAAGGACGAGCACGGCATTGGCGGCAAGGCCGAGCAGGGCGAGCAGCAGGATCGCCGCGAACATCAGCGGGATCTGGAAATTGTACTGGGCGTTCATCACCTGGAAGCCGATGCCCTTGTTCGCGCCGATCATCTCGGCGGCGATGAGGAGCAGGAGCGCCGTGGTGGCCGACAGGCGCAGGCCCACGAAGATGGCGGGAACCGAGGCCGGTAGCACCACCCGGCGGAAGATGGTGAAGCGGCTCGCCCCATAGGTTCGCGCCATCTCGATGAGCTTGGTGTCGACCTCCTTCACCCCGCCGATGGTCGCAAGCAGAAGCGGAAAGAGCGTCGCCCAGAAGATGACGAAGACCTTCGACGTTTCGCCGAGCCCGAGCAGCAGGATGAAGACGGGATAGAGTGCGAGCGCGGACGTCTGGCGGAAGAACTGCAGCAGCGGATCCAGCGCCTGCTCGACGACGCGCACCTGCCCCATGACGAGGCCGAGCGGGACGCCGATGGCGACGGCCGCGAGGAAGGCGATGCCGGACCGCTGGAGGCTGATCGCGATGTCGTCGACGAGCGCGCCGCTGGAAATGCTGTCCCACAGCGCGGCGAGGATGGTGTCGAGCGGCGGGAAGACGGAGGGGTTGACCCAGCCCTGCGTGCTCGAGATCTGCCAGAGCGCCAGGAAGCCCAGCACAATGCCGTAGCGGGCGACGAAGGGCGACAGGGCGGCGCTCAGCCGTCCGACCCGGGCGGGCGCCGTACGTGGACGCGCGGCCAGGCGGAAATCCGCGCCGAGGGTGGAGTTGACGTTCTCATAGGACATGGCGCCCTCCTATTCGGCGGCCTGGACGGCATTGCGCGCGCCGGCCCAGCGGTTGACGGGGAACGGCAGGCCGAGGTTTTCGCGCAGCGTCGCGCCCTCGTAGGCGGTGCGGAACAGGCCCCGGCGCTGGAGCTCGGGGATCACCAGGTCGACGAAGTCGTCGAGCGCGGTCGGCAGCCACGGCGGCAGGATGTTGAAGCCGTCGGCGGCCTCGTTCTCGAACCATTCCTGCAACGTATCGACGATCGTCTCGGGCGTGCCGACGATGGTGAAGTGCCCGCGCGCGGTGGCGACCCACTGGTAGAGCTGGCGGATCGAGAAATTGTTCTCGTCGGCGATCTGGCGGATGAGCGCCTGCCGGCTTTTCATGCCTTCGGTGGGCGGGGCGGGCGGCAGCGGGCCGTCGACGTCGTAGCCGCGCAGGTCGAGCGTCCCGCCGGTCAGGCCGTTGAGAAGCCCGACGCCGTCTTCCTCGAGGATCAGCGAGGTCAGGCGCTCGTATTTCTCGCGTGCCTCCTCCTGCGTGCGGCCGACGAAGGGGGCGACGCCCGGCATGACGAGGATGTGGTCCGGGTTGCGGCCAAGGCCCCGGGCGCGCGCCTTGATGTCGCGGTAGAATTCCTGCGCCGTCTCGATGTGCTGGTGGGCGGTGAAGATCACCTCGGCCGTGGCCGCGGCAAGCCCGCGCCCGTCATCCGACTGGCCCGCCTGCACGATGACCGGATGGCCCTGGGGCGAGCGGGGAACGTTGAGCGGCCCGCGCACCTGGAAATGTTCGCCGCGATGCTCGCTCTCGTGCAGCTTTTCCGGATCGTAGAAGACGCCGCTCTCCTTGTCACGGATGAAGGCGTCGTCCTCGAAGCTGTCCCAGAGCTTCTTGACCGCCTCGACATGCTCGCCGGCGCGGCGATAGCGCGCGGCGTGCGGCAACTGGGTCTCGCGGTTGAAGTTCTGCGCGGTCGGATCGCCCGTCGTCGTGACGACGTTCCACCCGGCCCGGCCTCCCGAAATGAGGTCGAGCGAGGCGAATTTGCGGGCCGTGTTGTACGGCTCCTCGTAGGTGGTGGATGCCGTGGCGATGAAGCCGAGGTTCTTCGTGAAGGGCGCGAGCGCGGAGAAGAGCGTCACCGGCTCGAAGCCCGCGACGCGGGCGTTGCCGCCCTCCCTCGCCCCGCCGAAACCGATGGCGAGGTTGTCGGCCAGGAAATAGGCGTCGAAGAGGCCGCGTTCGGCCGTCTGGGCGAGTTGCCGGTGGAAGTCGAGGCTGGTTGCGCCGTCGGCCGGCTGGTCCGGATGCCGCCACGAGGCGATGTGCTGCCCGCCGCCCGGAAGGAATGCGCCAAGCCTGATCTTGCGTGTCATCTTGTTTCCTTTCGCTTCTTTTCGAAGGTGGCCGCCTTTGGCCGCAGTTTCGCGTTCCCGCCGACGGGCGGGTCGTCCATGCCTGGATGTCGCTTGATGGAAGCCGCCCGGCCGTTACCGAGGCACGGCGTGATAGCGGCCGTCCTGATAGAGCAGCGAGTGACCGGTGCCGATGCGGATCGCCTGCACCTTGCCGATGACGATCACATGGCTGTGCCGCTCGATGGCTTCCTCGACGGTACAATCGATGGCCGCGACGGCATCGACCAGCAGGGGCGCGCCGCTGATGGCGGTGGTCCATTCCGCGCCGCGGTAACGATCGGGACCGCGCAGGCCGCCACGGCCGGCGAACTGGTCGGCAAGCGTCTCATGGGCGGGGCCGACGATGTTGATGCCGAGATGGCCGTATCGCTCGACGACGGGCCAGGTCGAGGAGGTGCGGTTGAGGGAAACGAGCATGCGCGCCGGCTCGACGGAGAGCGCGGTCGCGGAGGTGACGGTGGCGCCCGTTCGCGTCTCCCCCTCCCCTGCCGTGATGATGCTGACCCCGCCGCCCAGCGTGCGCAGCGCAGCCTTCAGGGTGTCGGCATCGGCCGGATGGTCCGGCGGCACCGTACCGCGGATGTTGAAATGCGTGTTCTCGATATGGGCATTCATCGTTCCCGCTCCGCTGGAGACCCCTGAGGCTTATAGGGATACCAAACGAAAACGGGGGCCAGCAGGCACGGCTTTCTTTAATTGACTATTTTTATAGAAAATATGAACATAGAAGGGTGGCGCGATGGCCGATGTTCCCAGGAAGGCCCTTGCACGCCGGGGATCGCGGCATGGCCGGCATCAGAAAGACCCGCGCCGCGCGGCCATGGCCGTCACCTCCACCTTCATGCCGGGATCGGCGAGCGCACTGACGCCGACGGCACAGCGGACGGGATAGGGCTTCCTGAAAAAGCTGCAGTAGACCTCGTTGAAGGCGGGACGGTCGGCCATGTCGGTGAGATAGATCGTCAGGTGTATGACGTCGGCGAGGCTGCTGCCGGCCTTTTCCAGCGAGGCTTTCAGGCTTTCGAGCGTGGCGACGCTCTGCGTCCTGATGTCACCCGTTTCCAGCGAACCGTCCGCGCGAAGCGGAATATGTGTCGTCATCAGGAGGTTGCCCAGGCCCGCGACGTCGGACGAAATCTCGCCCTCGTCCGTATCCTCGATGAAGAAGGGTGCGTTGTTTTCGGCCATGCGATTCTCCCTTGGCGGTGGTTGGCGGCAGCACCACCGTTTTACCATCCCGCCGTCAACCGAAAACGCCGTGCTGACGTGCGATGCAAAGCGGGTGGCGCCGGGTGGCGCTGCGCACTATGGTTTGCAGACCCCTCGCGATGGTCGTCATTCAGGTCGGATAGGCATGCCGCTTCAAAACCGTGTCACACCGTTCGGCGAGATCGTCGCCATCGCGCAGCGAGGCCTTTTCACCGGCAATCGCGGCATCATTCACGATCCGGCGACCAGAACGCTTCTCGGCAAACGCTGGGCCGGCAAGGCGTGGCTGATCTGCACCTGCGAATACAGGAACCGTCGCCGCGTGGTGATGGGCGGCAGAAGCTGGACCGAGCTGTTTTTCCTCGACGAGGCCGTCGCCCTCGCCGCCGGCCACAGGCCCTGCTTCTTCTGCCGGCGCGAAGCGGCGGAGGCATTCCGCGCCCTCTGGGTTTCGGCAAAACGGGAACCGCTTCCCTCCGCCGCCGCGATCGACGCCACGCTCCATGGTGAGCGCCTTGTGGGACGGAAGAAACGGCTGCATCCGATTGCAGGCCCCCTCGTGGCGCTTCCCGACGGCACGGTCGTCGCCGTCGGAAAGGACGCGTTCACGCTTTGCGCTGGACTTGCCTATCGCTGGACCGAAGCCGGTTACGCCCTGCCGCAGGGCCTCGACAGGGCCGACGGGCTTCTCACGCCGCCTTCGACGGTGCTGGTGCTGGCTGCCGGATACCGGCCCGTTTTCCACCCCTCCATGGGTACGGCAATAAACGGTGGGTAACGTCGCCTGCATCTGTCTGGCGGCGCCGCGCCACGCTAGAAGAGTATGGCAAGCAATGCCTGCGGCCCGGCAAACGCTGGCGCGCGAGGGCTCGCGGTTACTTTCCGTTAACCATTAATGCCTTGCTCTAACATCAGAATCGGTTCTAAATGCGGTTTAATCCCTCATATGGGCTTGAAATCGCATTTTGAGATTCTCGACATGAATATGGCCGCAATGTTCGGACAGGCAATTTCCGAGGTCGATCAACTGATCATCGGGCAGGCGCACGAACTGTCAGACAAGTTGAAGCAGCACCGGCTGGAGATGTTCCCGCCCGTTGCGCAGAAGACCCTGCGCCAGTTCCAGCTGAGCGAGGCTGCCCACTTCCTCGGCGTCACCAGCGGCTACCTGCGCAATCTTTCGCTCGAATCCAAGGGGCCGCTGCCGCAGGTCACGCCGTCCGGCCGCCGCTCCTATACGGCCGAGCAGTTGCAGGAAATGCGCGAGTATCTGGAACAGAACAGCCGCGGCCAGCGCTATGTGCCGCGGCGGCGCGGAACCGAGCATCTGCAGGTCATCGCGGTGGTGAACTTCAAGGGCGGCTCGGGCAAGACGACGACGACGGCGCATCTGGCGCAAAATCTCGCGCTGACGGGGCACCGCGTCCTTGCCGTCGATCTCGACCCCCAGGCCAGCCTTTCGGCGATCCACGGCTTCCAGCCGGAATTCGACGTCAACGAGAACGAGACCCTCTATGGCGCGATCCGCTATGACGACCAGCGCCGACCGTTGAAGGAGATCATCCGCAAGACGAATTTCCCGGGCCTCGACATCGTGCCCGGCAATCTCGAGCTCATGGAGTTCGAGCACGACACCCCGCGCATTCTCGCGCAGGGCAATAGCGGCGACTACGGCCGGATCTTCTTCGCGCGGCTCGACGAGGCGCTTTCGTCCGTGGCCGACGACTACGACGTGGTGGTGATCGACTGCCCGCCGCAGCTCGGCTTCCTGACGATGAGCGCCATCTGCGGCGCCACCGCGGTGCTCATCACCGTTCATCCGCAGATGCTCGACGTCATGTCCATGTGCCAGTTCCTGCAGATGCTGGGCGAGGTGCTGAACACGCTGAAGAGCGCCGGCGGCAACATGAACCTCGACTGGCTGCGCTACCTCGTCACCCGCTACGACCCGGCCGACGGCCCGCAGACGCAGATGGTCGCCTTCATGCGCTCGCTGTTCAAGCAGCATGTTCTGACCAACCCGATGGTGCGAAGCGTCGCCATCGCGGATGCGGCGCTGACCAACCAGACGCTCTACGAGGTCGACCGCAGCCAGTTCACGCGGGCGACCTACGACCGCGCGCTGGAATCCATGGAAGCGGTCAACGCGGAAATCGTCGATCTCATTCACAAGGCATGGGGGCGTTGATCATGGCGCGCAAGAACGTTCTTTCCAACCTGATGAACCCGGCGCCGGAGAAGTTGACGCCGGTAAACCCGGTTTCGGAAGAACCGCGCCAGCACGTCACCTACAAGGGGATCGGTGCGCTCGGCGCCGTGACGCGCAGCATCGACGCGCTTGCCGCCAAGGCCGACGCCGCCAAGGAAATCGAGGCGAAGCTGACGGCCGGCGAGGTCGTCATCGAGCTCGAGCCCGACCAGATCGAGGAATCCTTCATTTCCGACCGTCTGGTGCATTCCGACCAGCAGTTCCAGGAACTCGTCGAGGCAATGCGCGTGCGCGGCCAGGATTCGCCGATCCTCGTGCGCCCCCATCCCGCAAAGGACGGAATCTACCAGATCGCCTTCGGCCACCGGCGCGCGAAGGCCGCCCGCCTGCTCGGCCGGCCCGTCCGCGCGGTGGTCAAGGTGCTGACCGACCGCGACCACGTCATCGCCCAGGGCCAGGAGAACAGCGCGCGGGCGGATCTTTCCTTCCTGGAGCGGGCGACCTTCGCGGGAGAACTGGAAGCGCGCGGCTTCGACCGCGAGACGATCATGGCGGCGCTCAGCGCGGACAAGACGACCCTTTCGAAAATGCTGTCGGTCGTGAACCGGATACCGAAGGCGGTCCGTTCCGGCATCGGTCCGGCGCTCTCCATCGGCCGCGATCGCTGGCACGAGCTCGCGACGCGTTTCGACGACCCCGCCAACGAAGACAAGGCCGTGGAGTTTCTGGCGCGCGAGCGTATCAAGGCCCGTTCGCCGGAAGAGCGCTTCAACCTTCTTGGCAGCCATCTGGCGCGGACGGATACGCTCGTGGTCGCCAAGGCGGCGCCGGCCACATGGCGGCGCAAGGATGGGCCGGTCGAGGCCAGCATCAAGACCAACGGCCGCCAGTACACGATCGCGCTGAAAGCGGCGGAAGCGGCCGCCTTCGGCGCCTACATCACCCGTAATCTGGATCGCCTCTACGAGGCGTACCGCTCTGAAAACAATCAGAAATCAGGAGATTGATCCGCAAAAGAAAAAGGCCCCCTCAACGTTACCGTCGCGGAAGCCCTTCTCATCGTTTAGCAGCCTGAGAATCGCACTTCCCCGAATCACAGTCAAGCCTTTTCGGCGCCGGTTTCGGTGATGGGGTCTCTTTTGCCTGTTGAAAGGTGAAGAGACATGGAGATGGACGGCATAACGACGCCCTTCGGGCGGCGTGCGATGACGCTTGGCATGCTGGCAAGCCAGGCGATCGCCAAGACGGTCTCGCCCGAGGCGAGCGTGGACAAGTGGAAGCTCTATCGCTGGCTCTGCGAGGCGCGGCCGAAGCTCGGCATCAGCGATCGGTCGCTGTCGGTGCTCAATGCGCTGATGAGCTTCTATCCGAAGACCGACCTCGTCGGCAGCGAGGGGCTGGTCGTGTTTCCCTCCAATGCCCAGCTTTCGCTGCGCACGCATGGCATGGCCGAGACGACGCTGCGCCGCCATCTCGCCGCGCTTGTCGAGGCCGGCCTGCTGGCGCGCCGCGACAGCCCGAACGGCAAGCGCTATGTGCGCCGCGACCAGCAGGGCACGATCGGCGAAGCGTTCGGCTTCTCCCTTGCGCCGCTGCTCGCCCGGGCCGGGGAGATCGAGACGCTGGCCGCCGAAGTCTCGGCCGAACGGCTCCTGCTGCAGCGGCTGCGCGAACGCGTGACGCTGGTCCGCCGCGACATCGCCAAGCTGATCGAGACCGCTTTGGAAGACGGCCTGGCCGGCGACTGGCTGGGATTCGAGGCGGAATACCACCGCCAGGTCCAGGCGCTGCCGCGCGTTGCAACTGTAGAACTACTGGCGCCGATCCTCGCGGCGCTCGAGACCCTGCGCGCAGACGTCCTTAAATGCCTGGACCAGCAGGTAATTTTTAAGAATCCGGCTGGCAATGCCGACCATACTGAGCGGCACAAACAGAATTCAAAATCCGACTCCACCTCTGACTTTGAACCTCGCTTCGAAAAGAAGCCGGGTGGCGATGGTGAAACCCCACCTCGACCGGCGGCAGGATGGGAGACGTCGGCGGCACCCGAAGGCGAACCTTTGAAATCGGAAGCGCGGATGCAGGCGGTCCGCCGCAATCACGGTCATCTTTCGTCAGGGGCCGATCCGCACAAGCCCTACCCGCTGCCCCTCGTCCTGCAGGCCTGCCCTGAAATCGTGCCCTTCGGGCCTGGCGGCTGCATTTCGAACTGGCGCGACTTCATGACGGCGGCCGTCGTGGTGCGTTCGATGCTGGCCGTCAGCCCGTCGGCCTATGAGGAGGCCTGCGCGGCGCTCGGCCCTGAAAATGCGGCGACGGTGATCGCCTGCATTCTCGAGCGCGCCGGCCATATCAACTCGGCGGGCGGTTATCTGCGCGATCTCACCCGCAGGGCTGAGCGTGGTGAATTCTCGCTCGGCCCGATGCTGATGGCCCTGGCACGAGCGAACGGCGCGCCGGCAAAGCGTGCCGGATGATGGCAGGAGGCGCCACGAATCCGCTTTGGAAACCGCATGTTAACCATGCGCTTCCTAATCATGGGCGGAAGACAAGGAAGCCCGAATCAATGCCGTCATTTGCCTCGGCCCAGCCGCGCCGCTCCATTGCCGCCAAGTCCGGCCCCATCGTGCCCTTCCCCGCCGAGCGGAGGACCGCGCATGTGCGGCGCTGCGCCGGGGAGCTCGACGGCCTGCAGGGCGAGGATGCCCGCCTCTACTGGATGAAAGTCTGCCGCGAACTGGCAGAGGAATTGCGCAAGCTCGGAACGAGCGAAAACCAGGCGCGAGCGGCGGTCTTCGCCTTTCAGGACGAGGTGCAGCAGGAGCTTTCCCGCATGCACCTTGCGGAAGACCTCTGACCTCAGATCATGCCGGAGGCACTGCCGGCAAGCCCGATCGAGAATGCCGCGAGGCAGAAGGCCGCGATCCGGTAGATCAGGCGCGGTGAAAGCAGCGGTGTCCGGCCGGCGAGGCTGCCTAGCGTCAGGAAACCGGTTCCGGCGCAAAGCACGAGCAGGCTGAAAAGGCCGAGGGCCGGTGCGATATCAACAAGCGCTCCGTGCGGCATGATGACGAGCCCGATGATCGGCGCCTTCGGATTGAGAAGCGTGGTCAGGAACACCTGGCCGACCGTTACGGGCGCCGATGAACTCCGAGCCTTCTCGACGGAGGAAACCCGCCAGAGCCGGATCGCCAGGAACAGCACCCAGCAGGCGGCGAGCAGGCGAAGGCCGGCGGCAAGTGCCGGGCGACCTTCCAGAAGGGAGGTCGCAATGGTCGCCAACGGGACAACGACGACCAGATAACCCAGAATCTCGCCCAGAAGCAGCGGCAGGCTGGCGCGCAGGCCACGCGCTGCCGCGCCCACGGTCAGCAGCGTGTTGGTCGGCCCCGGCGTCAAGAGCAGCGCGAGAATGGCGAAAGCGAAGAAACTGTCCGGCATCGGAAATCCATCGGTCGATTGAGGTGGCCCACACTAGGGTTTTCGTGCACCGCATCCTTGATCTCCGTCAAGCCGCCCTTCCCCTCGATAGCGAGTCCCGGTAGAAGCGGTCAGGTGAAACCGAGGGAGGCGGCGATGACGGAGACGATTGCGCAGGACATCCGGCGACTGGAAGAACAAGAGCGTCTCCTGCGATTCAGCAGCTTCGGTGTGGAGGACGCCTGGGTGCTTGGAAACCGTGTTCGCGAAACCGCCCTCGCCCGCGGCGCCGGCGTCGCGATCGACATTTCGCTGCGCGACCGCACGCTTTTTCATACCGCCCTGCCCGGCAGCACGACCGACAACGCCGAATGGATTCGCCGCAAGCGCAATACCGTGCTGCGCCTGTGGAACGCCTCCTATCTCGTCGGCCGTCGGCTGGCGCTTTCGGGGCGCGATCAGCTCGAAGCGCGCAACCTTTCCCATGCTGACTTCTCCGTCCATGGCGGCAGTTTTCCGCTTTTCGTCGGCGATCTCGGCTGCGTCGGCGCCGTGACGGTATCGGGCGTGCCGGAACGGATCGACCATGCGATCGTCACGGATGCGATCGCGTCGTTCCTGAATATCGCTCTCGGCGACGCGCGCCTGCCGGAGTGAGTTCTCCCCTCCCCTCTCAATGAGCACGTAGGGGATCGACCAAGGCGTCCCGCCGGAATGATGTGGGACTCCTTCGTCCAATAAGGCGGCCTCATACCGTGGTCTTAGCGCTGCCGTGCTGTCGTTTGCTTCATCGCGGCGTGCACGGCGGGTCTGAAGAAAAGCCACCGGCCCTGCATGTTCCTTGCCGGCCATGCGGTAGCCTGTATCCCCTTCTCCTTATGTCCTGCAGCGCCCGCTCGGCCCTAAAGCCGGAAGCGCGATTGTCCATACTGGCAAGCCAATACCGGCACGGCAACTCTCGCAACGCCGGTTTACCGCCGTAAACTCTCCCATACCACGTCCGTTTCTCCCTTCCCCGCCATCGGAAGCCGTCGCAATGGCCCTGATTCGCGCGTGAGGTCACAGCCGGTCCCCTTCCGATTTCCGGGATATTGCATTGCGGCCTGGTGCACGATAAAACTTGATGGGAGTTAGAAGGTATTGATCGGCGAGATGACATTCCAGCCGCGCATGCAGAACCGGATCGAAGGCTTTTCCGTCGTCGGGGATCTCAACCGCCGGCATTGGAACGGCATCGTCGCCGACGTATGGGACGTGGAATGCGCGCCCTTTGCGGGGGGCTATTATGTCGGCCAGGATCCGCGGCTCTTCATTCTGCTCGACAAGCGAGGACCGGGCCAGTCGCGCATCCGCATGTCGCCGGGCGGCAAGGAGACGGTGGCGGACTGGGGGCGTCGCCCGATCGCCTATATCCCCGCCGATTTCGAGCTCTGGGCCGACCTCGTCGATCATCAGTTCATGCGTCATCTCGACCTGCATTTCGACGTCGAGACGATCAGCCGGCGCCTTGCGGAGGATCTCGATCCCGAGCGTCTTTCCGTGCCGCAGCTCTTCTTCTCCGACAGCAGGCTCTTCTCCCTCGCGCAGCTCATCGCCGCCGAATGCGTCAACCCGCGGCCGCTCCATGATCTCTACGGCGACGGCCTCTCGCTTGCCCTGATCATCGATGTCATGAAGCTCGCCAAGGCGCCGGGCCGCAAGCGCAGCAGGCTTGCCGGCTGGCAATTGCGCCGCGCCACCGATTTCATCGAGGAAAACTGCCTGCGCAATATCCGCCTGGAGGAACTGGCAGTCCTCGTCGGCCTTTCCCAGTCCCATTTCAGCCACGCCTTCAAGGCATCCACCGGCATCGCGCCCCACCAATGGCAAATGAATGCGCGGCTGGATCGCGCCAAGCTCTTGATTCGAAATGGAGAATACTCCCTGACAGAGGTCGCGGCCGAAACCGGTTTCGCCGATCAGGCCCATTTCACGCGCGTCTTCCGCAAGAACGTCGGAACGACGCCCGCCCACTGGCAGAAGACGCAAATTGCCTGAGGCGTTTGCGGGCGAATATCCGCCATCGGGAGAATTGCCCAAGAACGTTCAATTTTCGCGGAATGCGACAATCCCGCCGAATAAATCTGAGTTAATCACTCAGCTTATTGCGGCTGCCTGGGATGGGCGGCCTGTTCGGGGTGTCTGCTGATGATAATGAAGTCGAGGAAACTACAATCGCCAAGGCTGGCTCTGGCTTGCGGAACCGCAATCGCCCTGCTGGCACCGCTGCCTGCCCACGCGCAGGATGGCACGCCGTCCACGCAGCTTGAGGAAATTCGCGTCGAGCAAGGCAATGCGGAAGGCGATACCAACGGCGTCGGTCCGGTAAAGGGCGTTGTTGCCAAAACGACCCGGTCTGGCATGAAGTCCGCCACCCCCCTCACTGAGATTCCTCAGTCGGTCGTGGTCGTTGGCCGCGAGCAGCTTGACGACCAGAGCCCGCAGAAGCTCGACGAGGCTATGCGCTACGTGGCGGGCGTCAACACCTCGACATATGGCACGGATTCGGACACGGACTGGTTCTTCATCCGCGGTTTCCAGGCCGAGCAGACGGGTGTTTTCCTCGACGGGCTTTCCCTTTTCCAGACCGGTTTCGGTACCTTCCTCATCGACCCGTTCTTCCTTGAACGACTTGAAGTCGTCAAGGGACCGAGTTCCGTGCTCTATGGTGGCGGAAATCCGGGCGGCTTCATAAACATGATCAGCAAGCGCCCGACCGAGGAGCCTCTTCGTTACGTCGAGACAGGCGTGAACAGCTTCGGCAACGGCTACCTCGGACTTGATTTCAGCGACAAGGTCGGCAGCAGCGATGTGCTGAGCTATCGCCTCACCGGCAAGATTTCCGGCGGCGGCTGGGAAACGGACAAGGCCAGGGACTTCCGTGGCACGATTGCGCCGAGCCTGACCTGGAGTCCGGATGATTCGACCAGCCTGACGATCCTCGGCTCGTACCAGAACGTCGACCTGACACACACGAGTACCGGCTTCCTTCCCTATGTCGGAACGGTCGTTCCTTCGCCGGATTTCGGCCGAATTCCGCGCGACTTCTTCTATGGCGAGGAGGATTTCGATACCTACGATCGTCAACAGGCCATGGTTGGATATGAGTTCGAGCACACCTTCGACAGCGGCTGGACGGTACGGCAGAACCTGCGTTATGCGAATGTTTCGCTGAACGAGGATGCTCTGTATCCCAATGGCCCATCGACTCTCGACCCGACAAAGCTCACCCGCTACCGGTTTGCACACGACACCGATGTCAGCCTGTTTACCGTGGACAACCAGCTTGAGGGCGAGTTCGCGACCGGTGGGCTGCAGCATAATATGCTCTTCGGGCTGGATTATCGGCATTACAACATAGACCAGACACAGGCCACGGGCGGATTTAGTGCTACTGACCTGGACATCGACCCGCACAATCCGGCATATGGCGTGGCCGTTCAGCCGGCGCTCGGCTCCCCCTATCTGGACAACGAATTCACGCGAGGCCAGCTTGGTCTCTATGCGCAGGACCAGATGAAATTCGGCGACGGCTGGATTGCGACGTTGAACGGGCGCTACGATTTCGTCTCGACGAAGATCGACGATCGTACGGCAGGTGCTCCCGGCTCCACCGATACCGACGAAGGCAAGCTCACATGGCGGGCAGCGCTGGCCTACGAGTTCGCGAGCGGCATCACCCCATATGTAAGCTACTCGACGTCCTTCAATCCGGCGACGCTTGTGGATCCGGTCAACGGCTTGCCGGCTCCGGAGACCGGCAAGCAGTGGGAAGTCGGGGTGAAATACCAGCCTGACTTCATGGATGGGCTTGTCAGCCTCGCCTATTTCGATGCGACGCGAAACAATGTCGTCAAATCGCAATGGGACGGCACGCGGTCGCGATACTACGCCATAGGCGAGGTGGACTCACGCGGGTTCGAAGCGTCCCTGCAGGCCAATGTCACGTCGGGCCTCAAGGCCATTGCGGCGTTGACCTATCTCGACATGAGCGTCGCCAAGGACCTCAATCCGGCATTGATCGGCAAGATGCCGGTCCAGGTCCCCGACCTCACCGCCTCGATGTGGCTCGACTATTCCTTCCAGAACGAGAGGCTCGAAGGGCTGAGCGTTGCCGCGGGCGTGCGCCATGTGGGCAAGTCCTGGGCGGACGACGCCAACACGTTGAGGGTGCCTTCCGCAACGCTCCTCGATGCGGCGATCCGGTATGAGAAGGATAACTGGGCGATCGCACTGAACGCTTCAAACCTGTTCGACAAGCGGTACGTGGCGTCTTGCCAGAGCGCGGGCAGTTGCGGTTACGGTGCGGGTCGCACCTTCATGCTGAAGGCCAGCACATCCTGGTAGCGCAGCCGAACGACCTGCTCGTTCAACCGAAGGCCCGGCGAACCCTTTCGCCTGGCCTTCGGTTTACTGCGGTCAACTCAGCGGGCGAGGGTTACGGTGACGCCCGCTGTCTTGAGGGCGGCGGCGATGTCGCGGGGAGGGGCCCTGTCGGTGAAGAGGTCGGTGAGGGCGCCGAACTCGCAGACCCGAACGAGCCCCTGCCGCCCGAACTTGGTGTGGTCGGTGATGACGACCGTGCGCTTGCCGCGCGAGACGACGGCGCGGGCGAACTCGGCTTCCTCCAGGTCGTAGTCCATGATGCCGATCGCCGCATCGATCGCGCCTGCGGTGATCACCGCATGGCCGACGGTGAAATGGCTGATGAACTCGATGGACGAGACGCCGAATGCCGCTCCGTTGTCGCTGCGCAGCTCGCCGCCGGCCATGTAGACGCGATTGTCGTTGACCGTCGAAAGGGTGCGGGCGATGTCGGACGAGTTGGTCACCACCGTCAGCCGGCGATGGCTGAGGAGTTCGCGGGCGAGGTAGCTCGTCGTCGTTCCCGTGTCGAGCATGATGGAATCGCCGTCATGAATGGTGGCGGCCATGGCGATGGCGATCGCTTTCTTCGCCTCGCTGTTCTCGCGCATGCGCTTTTCGAACGGCGCCTCGCCGACGACGGAGGGCAGCGCCACCGCGCCGTGCATCTTCACCACGGCTCCGTTGTCGGTCAGCGGCCTGATGTCGCGGCGCACGGTTTCCAGCGAGACGTCGAGCTTTCTGGCGAGGTCGGCGATCGTCACCGTCCCGTGCTGCTGGAGAAGCCGGATGATGTCGTTGTGGCGCTTGGAATGGTTCATGTCGGTCGAATCCGGGGAGCGTTCCCTCGTTTCATAATCCGTCCCGCGGCGGCTGGCAAGAAAGCGTCATAAACGGGCAGAAACACATAAAAAACCACATCCCGGGATTGACAGCCTCACGTTGCCGGAACGACATTGGTGAAAAGGCGGTCGGCAGGACAATCGGGGAGCGATGCGCGGGCGGTTGGGCAGGCAATTGCAGGGCTGGGGACGCCCTTGCCGCTCCGGCCAGCTTAGGGAGGGACGTTGATGGACGGGCATGCCTTGCTCGCCCGCGCGGTCGAAGACCGTATCCGGTGCCTGCCATGCTGGCGCGGCGCCATCGAGATCGCACCGTTGAGCGGCGGCATCAGCAACGAGAGCTACCTTGTCAGCGACGGGGCAGGGCGCCATGTGGTGCGCTTCGGCAAGGATTACCCCTTTCATCACGTTGTCCGCGAGCGGGAACTGATGACCGCGCGCGCCGCCCATGCCGCGGGCTTCGGGCCGGAAATCCGCTATGCGGAGGCGGGTGTCATGGTGTCGGCCTATCTCGGGGCACGGACCTTCGGGGCAGGGGACGTCGTCGCGCAGCGGCGGCGCGTCGCCAACCTGCTGCGCCGGTTCCACGCCGCAATGCCGGCGGAGATCAGCGGCGCCGCCTTCCTCTTCTGGCCGTTCCATGTGGTGCGCGACTATGCACGGACCCTGAGGGCGGGGGGCAGCCGCATGCTGCCGCAGCTTCCCGCCTATCTCGCGCTTGCCGGCGAACTGGAGGCGGCGCAGGTGCCATTGCCCATCGTCTTCGGCCACAACGACCTCCTGCCGGGCAACATCCTCGATGACGGGGAGCGGCTGTGGCTGATCGATTTCGAATATGCCGGCTTTTCCACCGCCATGTTCGACCTCGCCGGTGCGACCTCCAATGCCGGGTTTTCGCCCGAGGCGGCGGAGGACTTCCTGGACGCCTATTTCGGCGGGCCGCCGGACACGGCGATCCGCCGGGCGCACGGCGCCATGCAATGCGTCTCGCTCCTGCGGGAGGCGATGTGGAGCATGGTATCGGAGCTGCACCTTGCCGCGCCCGGCGCGGACTATGCCGGCTACGCGGCGGAAAATCTCGCGCGCCTCGACAAGGCGCTCGACCAGTACAGGACGACATACGGGAAATGCACCAAATGACCCTGCCTACCCACGCCGAAATCATCGTCATCGGCGGCGGCATCATCGGTTGCTCGACGGCCTACCATCTTGCGCGCGACCACAAGGCGGATGTCGTTCTTCTGGAGCAGGGCACGCTGACCTCCGGCTCGACCTGGCATGCGGCGGGCCTTGTCGGCCAACTCCGTTCCTCGGCCTCCATTACCCGCGTGCTGAAATACTCCGTCGATCTCTACAAGGATCTCGAAATCCAGACAGGCCTTGCGACCGGCTGGAAGATGACCGGGTGCCTGCGCCTTGCGACGAACCGGGACCGCTGGACGGAATTCCGCCGCCTCGCCACCACGGCGAAGAGCTTCGGCATGGACATGCACCTGCTGACGCCGAAGGAGGTGACGGCGATGTGGCCGCTGATGGAGGTCGGCGACCTCGTCGGCGCCTCCTTCCTGCCGACCGACGGACAGGCAAGCCCGTCCGACATCACCCAGTCGCTCGCCAGGGGCGCGCGCATGCACGGTGCGCGGATCGTCGAGAACGTCCGCGTCACGGGCTTCGAAATGGAGGACGGCAGCATCAGGCGCGTGCGCACCACGCTCGGCGACATCGCCTGCGAGAAGGTCGTCAACTGCGCCGGACAGTGGGCAAGGCAGGTCGGCGCCATGGCGGGCTGCAACGTGCCGCTCCAGCCCGTCAAGCACCAGTACATCATCACGGAAAAGGTGCCCGGCCTTGCCGGCGATGCGCCGACGGTGCGCGATCCGGACCGCCGGACCTATTTCAAGGAGGAGGTCGGCGGGCTCGTCATGGGCGGCTACGAGCCGAACCCGCAGCCCTGGACGACCGGCGACGTGCCCGACGACTGGGCCTACCGGCTGTTCGACGACGATTTCGACCATTTTGAGCAGCATATGGAGCAGGCCATCGCCCGGGTGCCTGCGCTTGAGAGGGTCGGCGTCAGGCAGATGATCAACGGGTCGGAAAGCTTCACGCCGGACGGCAACTTCATCCTTGGCGCCGCGCCGGAATGTAGCAACATGTTCGTGGGTGCCGGTTTCAACGCTTTCGGCATCGCCTCGGGGGGAGGGGCGGGCTGGGTGCTGGCGCAATGGGTGGTCGACGGCGAGGCGCCGCTCGATCTCTGGGCGGTCGACATCCGCCGGTTTTCCGGGATGCACCGCGACCGCCAATGGGTGCTCGACCGGACGCTCGAAGCCTACGGCAAGCATTACGCCATCGCCTTCCCGCACGAGGAATACCAGAGCGGCCGGCCGCGCATCGTCTCGCCGCTCTACGAACGTCTCAAGGCCCGTGGAGCGGTCTTCGGCTCGAAGCTCGGCTGGGAGCGGCCGAACTGGTTCGCGCCGGAGGGCGAGGCGCCGCGGGACATCTACTCCATGGGGCGGCAGAACTGGTTTGCCGCGGTCGGCGAGGAGCACCGCCATGTGCGTGAGGCGGTCGGCCTCTTCGACCAGTCCTCCTTTGCCAAGTACGAGATGACCGGGCCGGACGCGTTGAAGGCGCTCGACTGGATCTGCGCCAACGATGTCGGAAAACCCGCCGGCCGGCTGACCTACACACAGCTTCTCAACAGCCGGGGCGGCATCGAGGCGGACCTGACGGTCGCGCGGCTTTCGGACACGACGTTCTATATCGTCACGGGCACGGGCTTTCGTACGCACGACCTCGGCTGGATCGCGGACCATCTTCCCGAGGGCCTCGACGTCACGCTGCGCGACGTGACCGAGGATTTCGGTACCCTCTCGCTGATGGGACCGAGGGCACGCGACGTGCTGGCCGCCGCGACTGACGCCGATGTCGACAATGCGGCCTTCCCCTTTGCCCATGTGCGCGAGATCGTGATCGCCGGTCATGTCGTGCGCGCACTGCGCGTCACCTATGTGGGCGAGCTGGGCTGGGAGCTGCATATGCCGATCTCCGCCGTCGGGGACGTGTTCGACACGCTGATGACCGCCGGGGCGCCTTCCGGCATACGTCCGGTCGGCTACCGCGCGCTGGAATCGCTGCGCCTCGAAAAGGGCTACCGTGCCTGGGGGGCGGACATCACGCCGAACGACACGCCCTTCGACGCCGGGCTCGGCTGGGCGGTGAAGCTGCGCAAGAACACGGATTTCCTCGGCCGTCGGGCGCTGGAGGCGGTGCGGGGCGAGCCGCGCAGGAAGGCTTTCGCCGGCTTTACGGTGGATGATCCGGACATCGTTCTCGTCGGCCGCGAGACGATCCTCAGGAACGGCGAGCCTGTCGGCTACCTGACCAGCGGCGGTTACGGCTATACGCTCGGCAGGAACATCGGCTACGGCTATGTGCGCCGCGTCGACGGGCTCGACGGCGACTTCCTGAGAGGCGGCGACTATGAGCTCGTCGTCGCCATGGAGCGCACGCCCGCGAAGATCCATTTCGAACCGCTTTACGATCCCTCCGGCGCGCGGGTGAGGGGATGACCGCGATAGATAGTCCAGCGTCCGGCTTCGATTTCCTGCTTCAGAGGCACATGCAAGCGTCGGGCCGGGGGGAAGCATTTCCGCGCATCCGGACGCAAAACCGCTACGCACTTTCGCCGGAATTGCTCTAGGCTCGGATTCGCCCTGAAGCCATCGAAGGACGCCGCACCGTGAGCAAGCCGAACTACCGCGACATCGCCCGCCATGCCGGCGTGGGGACGGCGACGGTCGAGCGGGTGCTGAACGGGCGCGGCGGCGTGCGGCCGGACCTCGTCGCCAGGGTGGTGATCGCCGCGCGCGCTCTCAAATATCCGCGCACGCTGCCCGATACCCATCGCGGCCTGCTGCGCATCGAGGTGCTGATGGTGCGGCCGGAGACGACGTTCTACCGGCGGCTTTCCCGGGCCTTCGAGCGCATCGCCGCGACGCTCGATCCGCTGGTGGTCGTCCAGCGCAGCTTTACCGAGGAGATGAAGCCGGAGGCGATCGCAAGGCGCATCCTCTCCACCGAGACGCCGCGCGCGGGCCTCATCCTCGCCGTCCCCAACAGCCCGCTGATCAGCGCGGCGGTGGAGGCGGTGGTCGCCCGGGGCATTCCGGTCGTCCATGTCGTCACGCGCGCCTCGGGCCATATGGGCGAGTTCGTCGGCATCGACAATCAAGCGGCGGGCCGCACGGCCGCCTTCTTCATCGCGCGCATGGCGCGGGCGCAAGGCCCGGTCGTCGCCCTCTGTCATCCCATCTACCAGGTGCATCGCGACCGCATCCGCGGCTTTTCCGACTATTTCCTCAAGCATCCCGGCCCCATCGCCTTCGAATGGCTCGGTTTCACCCGCGACGAGGAGCATTTCAGCGCGGAGACGCTGGCGATGGTGCTCGAAAGGCACCCCGATCTCGTCGGCCTCTACAATGCGGGCGGGGCGAATGCGGCGCTGATCAGCGTGCTGCAGCGCCACCCGCGCGGGCGCGACATCCTCTTCGTTGGCCATGAGCTGACGGACTATACCCGCGCGGCGCTGAGCGAAGGCATCATGGACGTGGTGCTGGACCAGGCGCCGGAGGCGCAGGCCCAGCGCGCCCTCGATCTCGTCCTGCGCCGGATCGGCCTGACCGACATCGAGCCGGACCGCAATCCCATCCGCTTCATCACCATCACGGCCGAGGGGCTTTGATCTGATTTGATCAAGGAAGCCTTCGGCGCGCCGCCCTGTTCCTGATATTTTTCAAGTCAGGAGGAGGGCCGGCGGCGCTCTCCCGTCATCCGGCAATTGTGCGGGCGAAAGCCCGAAGGAGAGCGCAATGGACGATCTGAAATACGGCAAGCGCAACAAGCGCGGCGACTGGGCGCCGAACGATCCGGTGGAGACGGCGCCGCTGTTCGCCTTCCCGCCGAAGCTCATGGCGATCCTCAAGTGGTTGCCGCACTATTTCTTCCCCTGGAACGCCATCTTCGCGCTCTCGGCGGTGGCCTACTGGGCCTGGGTGATCCCCCCGGTCGAGACGATGAAGACGCTCGCCATCGGCTGGGCGCTCTGGCTCTATGCGGTGAACGCGGTCTGCGTCTTCCTGTTCTACGGTGCCTTCGAGCTTCACCTCTACGTGCTGAAGCGGCAGGAGAACCGCTTCAAGTACAATGGCAGGTTCCCCTCCGACCAGAAGAACAACGTTTTCTGGTTCGACCGCCAGAACGTCGACAACATGCTGCGCACCTTCCTGTCGGGCGTGACGATCTGGACCGCCATCGAGGTTGGCATGCTCTGGGCCTATGCCAACGGCTATGCGCCCTGGCTGACCTTCGCGGAGAACCCGTGGACGCTGGCGCTGGTCGCGCTCGTCGTGCCGATCATCCACGAGTTCCACTTCTTCTGCATCCACCGGCTCATCCACGTGCCCTTCCTCTACAAGTGGGTGCATTCGGTCCACCACAATTCGGTGAACCCGTCGCCGTGGTCGTCGCTGTCCATGCATCCGGTCGAGCATTTCCTCTATCTCGGCACGGCCTTCTATCACCTGATCCTGCCGTCCAACCCGGTGCTGATGCTCTACCAGCTCCACTATGCCGGCTTCGGCGCCATTCCCGGCCATGTCGGTTTCGACAAGGTGGAGGTCGGCGAGGACAGGCTGGTCGATAGCCACGCCTATGCGCATTACCTGCACCACAAGTATTTCGAGGTGAACTACGGCGACGCCCTGATCCCGCTCGATAAGTGGTTCGGCACCTGGCACGACGGCTCGCCGGAAGGCGAGGCCCGCATGCAGGAGCGCTACCGCAGGCGCAAGGAAAAGCTCGCCGCCCGCAAGGCCCGCACCGAAGTCCGGGGAGCCGCAGAATGACCTGGATATCCGCTTGCAGGATCGACGATATCGAGCAGGAGGGCGCCGTGCGCTTCGACCATGGCGGCCGCACCTATGCGATCTACCGCGGCCCGGACGACAGCGTCTATTGCACGGCGGGCCTGTGCACCCATGAGGCGATCCATCTCGCCGACGGGCTCGTCATGGATTTCGAGGTGGAATGTCCCAAGCATTCCGGCGCCTTCGACTATCGCACCGGCGAGGCCCTCCGCCTTCCCGCCTGCGAGAACCTGAAGACCTATCCCGCCGAGGTGATCGACGGCGAGGTGCGCGTGGCGCTCGCCTGACGCCACGCATCATCGATCGGGCCCTTCGGGCCTCCGGTGTGCGAGCGGGTGAACCGGCACCCATTGGGAGGAATGACATGAAATCTCTATGCCTGGCGGCCGTTCTGGCCGCCTTGATGGGAAGCGCTGCTTCGGCCGAGACGATCGGCGTCTCGATGCAGAGCTTCGACAACAACTTCCAGACGCTGCTGCGGGAGGGCATCGGCGCCCGCGCCGCCGAGGTGAACGGCGTCAACGTGCAGGTCGAGGACGCGCAGACTGATATCTCCAAGCAGCTCAACCAGGTGAACAACTTCATCGCCGCCGGCGTCGATGCGATCATCATGACGCTGACGGACACCTCCGCCGCCCCCGGCGTCAGCGAGGCGGCATCCAAGGCCGGCATTCCGCTCGTGTTCCTCAATCTCGAGCCGGAAAACCTCGCCGGTCTTCCCGAAAAGCAGGCCTATGTCGGCTCGAAGGAGACGGATGCCGGGCGGCTTGCCGGGGAGGCGGCCTGTTCGCTGCTGAAGGAGAAGGGCAAGGCGTCGGATGCGCAGGTCTATATCCTCATGGGCGACCTTGCCCATCAGGCCTCGCGCGACCGCACCTCCTCCTTCAAGGACGCCCTGGCGGGCGGCGACTGCAAGGCCGTGACGATCGCCGACGAGCAGTCCGCCGCCTGGACGCGCACCAACGCGATGGACCTGACGACGAACTGGATCACCGCCGGCCAGCCCATCGACGTGGTCTTCGCCAACAACGACGAAATGGCCATCGGCGCCATCCAGGCGCTGAAGGCGGCGGGCGTCTCCATGGACGACGTGATCGTCATCGGCATCGACGCCACGCAGGACGGCCTTGCCGCCATGGCGGCCGGCGATCTCGACGCGACCGTGTTCCAGAACGCCAGGGGCCAGTCCGGCAGCGCGCTGGACGCCGCCGTGGCGCTCGCCCGCGGCGAGGCCGTCGACAGGCAGGTCTGGGTGCCCTTCGAGCTCGTTACGCCGAAGAACATGGCGGACTATTCCTCGCGGAACTGATCCTCCCCGCCGGTGCGCCCGGAAGCAGGGTTTTGGGCGCGCCGGCAACATTTTCCATGGAGAGCCTCATGAACGGGATCGTCATCATCGGCGCGGGCGAAGCGGGCACCCGCGCGGCCTTCGCGCTTCGCGAGGCCGGGTTTTCCGGTCCGGTCACGCTGGCCGGCACGGAGCCGCATCTTCCCTATGAGCGCCCGCCGCTCTCCAAGCCGCTGGACGGCGTCGTCCAGATGAAACCGATCTGCTCGGCCGAGGCTCTCGAAGCCGCCGGCATCGACTATCTTCCCGGCATGCCGGTGACGCAGATCGACGCCGCCCGTCGCCACCTTCTCCTCGGCGACGGGCGGACGCTTGCCTATGACAGGTTGCTGCTTGCCACCGGCGCGCGCCCCCGCCGGCTCGCCTGCCCGGGCGCCGGGCGCGCGCTCGACTTCCGCACCTTCGCGGATGCGGCGGCGATCTTCTCCCGTATTGATAAAGGGCAGTCTTGTGGGGAGGAAACCGTTTCCCCATCCCCTTCTCGCCCGCGGGGAGAAGGTGCCGGCAGGCGGATGAGGGGGATGCCGGAGGCAGGAAAAGCCAACGGCTTTATGCGAGGCACCCCCTCATCCGACCCTTCGGGCCACCTTCTCCCAGAGGGGAGAAGGGAAGAGTGGAAACGCTCGGTTCCAGAGGTGGTAGCCCTGCGCGCCGAGGCGGCGGCGAGCGTCGCGATCGTCGGCGGCGGGCTGATCGGCATGGAGCTTGCGGCGGTGCTGCGCGGCAAGGGCATCGCCGTCAGCGTCGTCGAGGCGGCGGCAAGGCCGCTCGGCCGCGCCGTGCCCGCGCGCTTTGCCGCGCGGCTGCATGCGCGCCATGCCGAAGAGGGCGTGCGGTTCCACCTCGGGCAGGGGATCGCCGAAATCACGCCCGATGCCGTCGTGCTGGCCGATGGCACGCGGGTTCCGGCCGATATCGTCGTCTCGGCCATCGGCGTCGTGCCGGATACCGGCCTTGCCGATGCGGCGGGCCTTGCGACCGGCAACGGCATCCTGACGGATGCCTTCCTGCGCACCAGCGATCCGCATGTCTTCGCGGCGGGCGACTGCGCGGCCGTATCCGTGGCCGGCGGCGGCCATGTCCGCTTCGAAAGCTGGCGCAACGCGCGCAGCCAGGCCGAAACCGCCGCGCGCAACATGGCGGGCGCGAGCGAAGCCTTCGCCGCAATCCCGTGGTTCTGGTCCGACCAGTACGATCTCGGCTTGCAGGTCGCGGGCCTGCCCCAGCCGGGGCATGACTGCATCCTGCGGCCGGCCGGGGAGGGAGAGCTGGAATTCTATCTCGACGGCGGTCGTCTCGTGGCCGCCGCCGGCCTCGGGCCGGGCAACAGCCTTGCGAAGGACATCAAGCTCGCCGAGATGCTGATCGCCGCCGGCATCAGCCCGGATCCCGCCGCGCTCGCGGACCCCGCCGTGAACCTCAAGGCCCTCCTCAAGAGCGCGCGGGCGGCGTGATGCAGAAACTGCTGTTCTTCCAGTCGCTCTGGGCCATGGAGCGCCGACATACGGACGGCCACGAGCGCAGCCTTGCGGAAAACATCGCGATGATCGCCGAGGCGGGATTCGACGGCGTCAGCGCGCATTACATGAAGCGCGCGGACGTCAGGACGCTGAACGAGGCGCTGCGGGGAACCGGCCTCGGGATCGAGGGCGTCTGCTTCCCGCGCACCGTCGAGGACCTGCGCCTGCCGCTGGAACTGGCCGCCGACTATCCGGTGAGGCACATCAACCTCCAGCCCGATATCCGCCTGCGCCGGGTGGAGGATTGCCTGCCGCTGCTCGACGGCTGGATGGCGCTTGCCGAGCAGGCCGGGATTCCGGTCTTCATCGAGACCCACCGCGACCGCATGACGACGGATCTGTTCTTCACGCTCGATCTTCTCGACCGCCGCCCCGATCTGCCGCTTCTCGCCGATCTCTCGCATTTCCTCGTCGGCCGGGAATTCGCCTTTCCGGTCGAGGAGGAGAACCACGCCCTCATCCGGCGCATCCTGGAAAATGCCAAAGCCTTCCACGGCCGCGTCGCCTCGCGCGAGCAGGTGCAGATCGAGATCTCCTTCCCGCATCACCGCCCCTGGCTCGACCTCTTCCTGAACTGGTGGGACGACGGCTTCCGCCACTGGCGCGCCCGTGCAGCCGAGGATGCGGAACTGGTCTTCACCTGCGAGCTCGGCCCCAAGCCCTATGCCATCACCGGAAGGGACGGCAACGACACGACGGACCGCTGGGCGGAGGCCTTGATGCTGCGGCAGGAGGTGCGCGCGCTCTGGCGGTAAGGGCTATCGCCTATGGAATTCGACGTTGCCGCTCTTCTCTTCTCCCCTCGGGGAGAAGGTGGCCCGAAGGGTCGGATGAGGGGGCGAGGTACGGAAAGACTTTCTCTTTTGCCTTCGGCATCCCCCTCATCCGCCTGCCGGCACCTTCTCCCCGAGGGGAGAGCGACTGTCTTGTCAGTCAAGCGCTTTGCCATGGTTTTCCGTCCCGGATGATGGCGTTGAGGATGGTGAGGAGCTTTCGCATGGTCGCGACGATGGCGACGATCTTCGGCTTTCCGGCAGCAACGAGACGGTCACGGAAAGCCTTGAGGACCGGGTTGTGACGGGCCGCCACGAGAGCGGCCATGAACAGCACGGCCCGCACCCGGCTGCGCCCGCCACCGATGAAGCTCTTGCCGCGCCACTTGCCCGACTGCCGCGTGAACGGTGCAACGCCCGCCAATGACGCGATCCGGCGCCGGTCGAGGCTGCCCAGTTCCGGCATCTCGGCAATCAGCGTGCGGGCCGTGGTCGGCCCCACGCCCGGCACCGACGTCAGAAGGGCCTCGCGCACCCGCCACAAGGGCGATTTGCGAATGCGCCCGTCCAGATCGCCATCCAGGCTTTCCAGTTCACGCCTCAGCGCGGCAAGCAGCCGCCTGATGCTCTTGCTCGTCTCCTTCGCCAGGGCCATCCGCGCCCGGTTCTCTTCCGCCGTGATCATCTGCACGATCTGGCGGCGGCGCGAAACGATGGCCGAGAAGACCTCGCTTTCCTCATCGCGCAACGGCCGGATCTCGGGGCTTGTTGCGGCCACGAAGGCTGCGATCACGGCCGCATCGATCGGATCGGTCTTGGCGCGCCTGCCCAGGGCATGGGCATAGGAACGCACCTGCGCCGGATTGACCACGACCACCGCAAAGCCGGTCGAAGACAGGCCTGCGGCTGCAAGCATCTCGTAACCGCCGGTCGCCTCCAACGCCACGATCCCGGCCTTCGCCCGGGTAAGCCGCCTGGCCAGTTCATCCACGCCGGCATGATCATTGCCGACGAAGAAACTGTCCCTGGCCGGAAGCACATGCACATCCAGCCGTTCCTTGGAAACATCGATGCCAACGATCACATCCATCTTGTCCCATCCTTGCCTAAGCGGGCTTCGCGAGCGGCCCTGGCGACTGTTCGGGTTCGATGGAACGGCGGATGATGACCCGAGCTCTCCCACGGGCTTGCAAGCCCAAAGGTCATGCGGTCTCTCATCCGCCACCGCGACACGCACTACAGCGCCAAACGCGGGCCAAGGGAAGTTACAAGGTGATGGGTCGCCGCCGCATTCCATAGGCGATAGCCGTGGGATGTAAGGGAGGGCGGCCGCTGCTCAGGCCTGCTCGGAGGCCCGTTCCAGCGCCTTCAGCATGGTGCGCTCGGCAAGGTTCAGATAGGTCTCCATCTGCGCCGCCGCCTCGTGCGGCCGGTTCTCCTCGAGAAGCGTCACGATGGCGTCGTTCATGTCGACGAAGGGCGCGTGCAGGTGCTCGGGGTCCTTGAGCAGCCCGAAGCAGAGGCGCAGCTCCGCCGCGATGCGCTCGTAGAACTCGTTGAGCCGCACGCTGTCGGAAAGGTCGATGACGGCCGCATGGAACCGCATGTTGGCGTTGGCGACGCCGATCCAGTCGCGCTTGTCGCGCTCGCGTTTCGCCGCGCCGACGGCTTCGCGCATCGCCTTGATCGCCGGATGCTGCTGCCAGGCCTGCCGGAGCGCGCCGCATTCCAGCATGCGCCGTACGCGATAGATATCGATGATCGAGGCCATGCTGGGCACGGTGACGAAGACACCGCGATTGGCCTCGTGGTGGAGCAGCCCATCCTTGGTGAGCAGGCGGAAAGCCTCGCGCAGCGAGTTGCGGGATACGTCGAACCTGTCGCTGAAGGCGGCTTCCGAGAGGCGCTGGCCGGGCGAAAGCTCGCCCGAGATCAGCAGCGCGCGAATGCGCCGCGCCAGGCGGTCTGCAAGCGGCAGGCCCTCTCCATCCTCGGTCATTGCGTTCCCTCGCTCCGGCTCATGGCCGGACATGCCCTGTTCTCTACGGGTGGCCTTAGCACGAATGGGGGAGGGCAGGGACGAAAATCGCCGCCAATCCTTTGCTATCAGATGGATAAAAAGGCCGATACACGGAACGATATGGAATTATTGTTGAACAATATTGACATTCTTGTGCGACGGAGCATGCTCGTCCGGACGCAACCGCAGGGCGCGACCAGCGAAAGGAAACACGATCATGGCTGCTATCGATCTCAACAGCGATCTCGGCGAAAGCTACGGTGCCTGGCGCATGGGCGACGATGCGGCGATGCTCGCCGTCGTCTCCTCCGCCAACATCGCCTGCGGCTTCCACGCGGGCGACCCGGCGGGCATCTACAGGACGGTGCGGGCGGCGGCGAAGAACGGCGTTGTCGTCGGTGCCCATGTCTCCTACCCGGACCGCGTCGGCTTCGGCCGCCGCGATCTCGATGCCACGCCCGAAGAGTTGATCGCCGACGTGATCTACCAGATCGGCGCGATCAAGGGCGTCGCCGCCGCGGCCGGCACCACCGTGCGCTACGTCAAGCCGCACGGCGCGCTCTACAACCGCATCGCCTATGATGCGAAGCAGGGGCAGGCGGTGATCGACGGCATCAAGGCCGTGGATTCCTCGCTCATCCTGATGGGCCTTGCCAATGCGCCGATCCTCGATCTCGCCCGTCGGTCCGGCCTTGCCGTCGTCGCGGAAGCCTTCGCCGACCGCGCCTATACGCCGAAGGGCGAGCTGGTCTCGCGCCGAGAGGCCGGCGCCGTGCTGCACGACGAGAAGACGATCGCCGACCGCATGGTGCAGCTTGCCCGCGAGGGTACGCTGGAGGCCATCGACGGCAGCACGATCCGCGTCGAGGCGCAGTCGATCTGCGTGCATGGCGACAGCCCGGGCGCCGTCGCCATCACGCAGGAAATCCGCCGCCGCTTTGAAGCGGAGGGCATTACCATCCGCTCCTTCGCCAGCACGGCGTGAGGGCGCGATGCGCTTCCTACCCGTCAGCCTGACCACCATCCTCGTCGAGCTTGCCGACCTCGACGAGACGCTTGCGCTCTTCGCCTCGCTGCAGGCCGATCCCGTCGGCGGCATCGAGGAGATGGTGCCGGCGGCGCGCACGCTGATGATCCGTTTCCGCCCGGAAAAGGTGACGTCCGCCGAGCTTGCCGCGCGGATCGCCACCCGCGACCTCTCGGCGAAGATTGCGCCCTCCGAGCATCTGGTGGAGATTCCCGTGCGCTATGACGGCGAGGACCTCGCCGACGTTGCGGAACTGACGGGCCTCACAGTGGAAGAAGTCGTCCGCCGCCACACGGAGAGCGAATTCACCGTCGCCTTCTGCGGCTTCGCGCCGGGCTTCGGCTATCTCGTCGGCGGCGATCCGGCGCTGCATGTGCCGCGCCGCAAGAGCCCGCGCACCCGTATCCCGGCCGGCTCCGTGGCGCTTGCCGGCGCCTTCAGCGGCGTCTACCCGCAGGCAAGCCCCGGCGGCTGGCAGATCATCGGCACGACGCCGGTCAGGATGTGGGACATCGACCGCGATCCCGGCGCGCTGTTCCAGCCGGGCTACCGCGTCCGCTTCTTCGACATGGAGCAGCCGGGCAGGACCGTCAGCATCCCGCAAGCCACGCCCCGCAAGGAACGCGACGTCGCGCCGCAGGCGCCGCAGTTCAAGGTGCTCGCCGCCCCCATGCCGGCCGTCTTCCAGGACCTCGGCCGCTTCGGCCAGACGGGGCAGGGCGTTTCCGCCTCCGGCGCGCTCGACCGCGCCGCCTTCAATGCCGCCAACCGCATCGTCGGCAACCCGGCCAACACGCCGGTCCTCGAACTCACCCTCGGCGGCTTCTCCTTAGCGTGCAATGCCCGCGCCGTGATCGGCCTTGCCGGCGCCGCCTCGGCGGTGACGGTCCGCGATGCCGTCGGCCGCAGCCGCGATCTTGCGACCTATGAGCCGGTCTCGCTGGAGCCCGGCGACGTCGTGACCATCGGCCAGCCGAAGAAGGGCATGCGCGCCTATCTCGCCGTGCGCGGCGGCTTCGACGTCGCGCCGGTTCTCGGCAGCGCGGCGACCGACACGCTCGCCGTCGTCGGCCCCGAGCCGGTGACGGCCGGGACCGTGCTCGCGCTCAGGGGCGGGGAGGGGCTTGCGAGCGTTTCCCTCGACGAGGCCCCGGCCTTCGACCTGCCGTCGGTGGGCGATGTCGTGACGCTCGATGTGGTGCTCGGGCCCCGCACGGACTGGTTCACGGAGAAGGGCATCGAGACGCTGACGAGCCAGCACTGGCAGGTCACGCCGCAATCGAGCCGCGTCGGCATCCGCCTTGCCGGCGAGGTGCCGCTGGAGCGCAGGGACAGCGCGGAATTGCCGAGCGAAGGCACGGTGACCGGCGCGATCCAGGTGCCGCACAGCGGCCAGCCGGTGTTCTTCCTCGCCGACCATCCGCTGACCGGCGGCTACCCCGTCATCGGCGCGGTCGCCGAATATCATCTGGACCTTGCCGGCCAGATTCCCATCAACGCCAAGATCCGTTTCCGCCCGATCGGCCCCTTCGCCGAAATCGCCGCGACCCGATAGGAGAGTGCCATGAAGAAAGTGCTGATCGCCAATCGTGGCGAGATCGCCGTGCGCATCCTGCGCGCCTGCCGCGACCACGGCCTCCAGTCGGTCGCCGTCTATGCTGATCCGGATGCCGACGCGCTCTTCGTGCGCCTTGCCGACGAGGCCTACGGCCTCGATGGCGTGCGCCCGGCCGAGACCTATCTCGATATCGACAAGCTGATCGCCATCGCGAAACGTTCCGGCGTGGATGCCGTGCATCCCGGCTACGGCTTCCTCTCCGAGCGGGCGGAATTCGCGAAAGCCGTGCAGGATGCCGGCCTCATCTGGATCGGCCCCGATCCGCATGTCATCGAGGCGCTGGGCGACAAGGTCGAGGCGCGGCGCATCGCCACCAGCGTCGGCGCGCCGCTCGTCGCCGGCAGCGACGGCCCCGTCTCGTCGGCGGCCGAGGTCATCGCCTTTGCCGAAAAGCACGGCCTGCCGGTCGCCATCAAGGCGGCGCATGGCGGCGGCGGGCGCGGCATCAAGGTGGCCTGGAAGATGGAAGAGGTCGCCGACCTCTACGAATCCGCCGTGCGCGAGGCGACCGCCGCCTTCGGCCGCGGCGAATGCTTCCTCGAACGCTTCCTCGACCGGCCGCGCCATATCGAGGCGCAGGTGATCGCCGACAGGCACGGCAACGTGCTGGTGCTCGGCACCCGTGACTGCTCGGCGCAGCGCCGCAACCAGAAGCTCATCGAGGAGGCGCCCGCGCCCTTCCTGACACCGGAGCAGCGCGAGCGCATCCATGCCGCCGCCAGGGCGATCTGCGCCGCCGCCGGCTATTCCGGCGCCGGCACGGTGGAGTTCCTGCTCGGCGCCGACGGCACCATCTCCTTCCTGGAAGTGAACACGCGCCTCCAGGTCGAGCACCCGGTCACCGAGGAGACGACGGGCATCGACCTCGTCATCGAGCAGTTCCGCATCGCCGAAGGCAAGCCGCTCGTCGTCACCGAGACGCCGGAGCCGCGCGGCCATTCCATCGAGTTCCGCATCAATGCCGAGGATCCCGGCCGCGGTTTCCTGCCGACGCCGGGCGCGATCACCGCCTTCGATCCGCCGTCCGGTCCGGGCGTCCGCCTCGACAGCGGCGTCGTCACCGGCTCGACGATCCCGGGCGTCTTCGATTCGCTGATGGCCAAGCTCATCGTGACAGGTGCGACGCGCGAGGAAGCGCTGCGCCGCGCCCGCCGGGCGCTCCGTGAATTCCGCATCGAGGGCGTCGCGACCGTGCTGCCCTTCCACCGCGCGGCCATCGACACCGAGGACTTCATCGGGACGGACGGCTTCAAGGTCCATACCCGCTGGATCGAGACCGACTTCGCCGCCATGCCGGAGGCCGCGATGCGGCCGGAGCCCGTCGCCGATCCGTCGCTCGTGCGCACCCATCTCGAAATCGACGGCAAGCGCGTCTCGCTGGCGCTGCCGAGCCTGCTTCTGGCCGGCCTCGGCGCGGCGGGGAAGGGCGCTGCCGCCACCGGCGCGGCTGGCGGCAAGCCGGCGGAAGATGGCATCGCCGCCCCGGTCTCCGGCACGTTGCAGGCCTTCAAGGTCGCCGATGGCGCGATGGTCGCCGAAGGCGATCTGGTCGCGGTGATGGAGGCGATGAAGATGGAGACGCAGGTCCTTGCCCCCAAGGCCGGCCGCCTGCGCCTGCGCGCCAGGGACGGCGACTATCTCCAGGCCGGCGACGTGCTGGCGGCCTTCGAGGGCTGATCCCGGCCTTTCGTCTATCCCAAATGGGACCGCCTATCCCAAATGGGACATTGACCCGAAAGGGCCGCGTTTGCCTTAATCCCCCCGACATTTCGCGACGGGGGAACCATGGTACGCACGCTTGCAAGCACGCCGAAGGCCGACGGCTTTCGCGCGCCGGGGGAATTCGAGCCGAAGGCCGGCTGCTGGTTGATCTGGCCGGAGCGGCCGGACACCTGGCGGCTCGGCGCAAAGCCCGCCCAGAAGCTCTTCGCCAGGGTGGCAGCGGCGATCGCAGAGAGCGAGCCGGTCACCATCGCCGTCTCCGCCCGCCAGTGGCTCAACGCCCGCGCCATGCTGCCGGAAAGCGTGCGGCTCATCGAAATGACGACGGACGATTCCTGGCTGCGCGACAGCGGCCCGAACTTCGTCGTCAACGACCATGGCGAGGTCCGCGGCGTCGACTGGACCTTCAACGCCTATGGCGGCAATGACGGCGGCCTCTATTCGCCCTGGAACCTCGACGATCTCGCCGCCCGCAAGGTGCTGGAGACCGAGGGCATGGCCCGCTACCGCTCGCCGCTGATCGCCGAGGGCGGCGGCCTGCAATGCGACGGCGAGGGCACGCTGATCACCACGGAACAGTGCCTCCTCAACCGCAACCGCAACGGCCATCTCGGCAAGGCGGCGGTGGAGCAGCAGCTCTGCGACTATCTTGGGCTGGAGCACGTCATCTGGCTGCCGCGCGGCTTCTGCTTCGACGAGACGGACGGCCATATCGACGACGTCTGCTGCTTCGTGCGGCCCGGCGTGGTGGCGCTGAGCTGGACCGAGGATCGCGACGATCCGCAATACGAAATCGTGCGCGAGGTGGAGGAGGCGCTGCGCTCGGCCCGCGATGCGCGCGGCCGTTCGCTCGAGCTGCACCGCATCCACCATCCCCGCCCCATCGAGATGACGGCGGAGGAGGCGGCGGGCGTCGATCAGGTCGACAGCACCTGGGCGCGCCCGGCCGGCAACCGCATCGCCGCCACCTATATCAACTACTATCCCGGCAATTCCGTCGTCGTCGTGCCGCAGTTCGACGACGAGAAGCTGGACCGTGCCGCGAAAGCCAAGCTCGCCGAGCTCTTCCCCGATCACCGCATCGTCGGCATCGACAATTCCCGTGAAATCCTGCTCGGCGGCGGCAATGTCGCCTGCATCACCCTGCCGGTCTATGCCGGCCAGACGAAAGCCTGACGGAGAAAAGCCATGCGCAGAACGCTCGTCTCGATCCTCGCCCTTCTCGCCGCTTCGGGCGGCGCGTGGGCGCAGGAGGAAAAGGTCGTCAACGTCTACAACTGGTCGGACTATATCGCGCCCGACACGGCGGAGAAATTCGAGAAGGAGACCGGCATCCGCGTCGTCTACGACGTCTATGACGGCAACGAGGTGCTGGAAACCAAGATGCTGACGGGCGGCTCGGGCTACGACGTCGTCTATCCCTCCGCCTATCCCTTCCTCAAGAACCAGGTGAAGGCCGGCGCCTTCCAGCCGCTCGACAAGGCGAAGCTTTCCAATATCGGCAGGCTCGATCCGCAGGCGCTCTCGCTGATCAGGGGCGCGGACCCGGACAATGCCTATGCCGTGCCCTACATGGCCGTCACCGACGGCGTCGGCTATAATATCGAGGCGGTCAAGCAGCGCATTGGCGACGCGCCCGTCGATTCGCTTGCCATGGTCTTCGATCCCACCGTCGCGGAGAAATTCGCCGATTGCGGCGTGGCGATGATCGACGCGCCGGCCGAGATCATCCCCATGGCGATGAACTATCTCGGCATCGACCCGCATTCGACCAGCCCGGACGACATCGCCAAGGTCGAGGACCTGCTGCTGAAGGTGCGCCCGCACATCCGCTATTTCCATTCCTCGCGCTATATCAACGATCTCGCCAATGGCGACATCTGCGTCGTGCTCGGCTGGTCGGGCGATATCCTGCAGGCCAAGGCCCGGGCGGCCGAAAGCGAGAAGAAGCTGGAGATCGCCTATTCCATCCCCAAGGAGGGCACGCTGATCAACTTCGACACCATGGCCGTGCCGAAGGATGCGCCGCATCCGGAAAACGCGCTCGCCTGGATCGACTTCAACATGCGCCCGGACATCGCCGCGGCCAATTCCAGCTATGTCTCCTACGCCAACCCGATCCCGGAATCGCTGCCGCTGATGGACCAGGCGGTGGCGAAGGACCCCGGCGTCTTCCCGCCGGATGACGTGAAGGCCAAGCTCTTCGTGGTGGAATCGAGCGATGCGAAGCTGCTGCGCCTGCAGAACCGCATGTGGACGCGCATCGTCTCCGGACAATAGGCTTGGTGAGGGGTTCCCGCCGATTTGAGGAAAACGGCGCGGCGTTTCCCTTCTCCCCGTTTACGGGGAGAAGGTGGCGGCAGCCGGATGAGGGGCCGTCCCGTTCTCCCGCACGGCGGCCATCAGCTCGACCTGGGAGTGGAGGCCGAGCTTGCGGTAGACGGTCTTGATGTGGTTGCGCACGGTGCCCGGGGCGATGGCGAGGTCGCGCGAGATCGTCTTGGCGCAGCCGCCGTCGATGAGGAGGAGGGCGATCTGGCGCTCGCGCGGGCTGAGGCCGGCAAGCGACAGGCGGCTTTCGCCGGGCGGGCGCCATTGCCGCCAGAGCCGTTCGAGCACGAGGCGGGTGGCGTCGGCCGTCGCCTCGGCGACCGCGAGATCCTCGGTGCCGAAGGGGCGGGCGCCGCGGCGGCGCAGATACGTGACGAAGCCGGCGGCGTTGCGGTCGAAGTTGAAGACGCCGGTGATCTCGTCGAAGCTGCCGGAGGGCTCGTAGAAGTCGCGGTAATAGGCGCTGGTGTGGAAATCGCCCTTGTCGAGCGCGGAGAGCGGCAGCAGGAAATCCTGCCGCGTGCCGGCGAAGAGGCGGAAGAACGGGTCCTGCCGGTACTTGCGGGTATCGTAGTTGCGGTTCCAGTGGTCGGGATCGCGCTCGTAGATGGTGATCGAGGCGCTGTCGCGCAGGTAGAGACCGATATAGACTTGGTCGGAGGCGACGAGATGGCGCGCGCCGGCCGTGAAATGGGCCGAGATCTCCTCGGGCAAGGTGGCGCTGACCGCAGCGGTGATGCCGCTGCTCCAGTGCCGGAGCTGCTCGAAGGTGAGGTCGGGTCGCATGGGGACAGGATAGACGGGGCGGCCGGGAATTCAAGCCGGACGGCCCGGAAGATTGGCAACAGGGAGCGTTAGAGAATGCGCAATGTCACGGTGGCCGCCACGCAGATGGCCTGCATCTGGGACGAGAAGGCCAATATCGAGCGGGCCGAAGGGCTCGTCCGGCAGGCGAAGGAGAAGGGGGCGGACCTGGTGCTGATCCAGGAACTCTTCGCCGCGCCCTATTTCTGCCAGGACCAGATCCACGAATTCTTCGCGCTTGCCCATCCCTTCGAGGGCAATCCGCTGATCGCGCATTTTGCAAGGCTCGCCGCCGAGCTCGGCGTCGTGCTGCCGCTCAGCTATTTCGAGCGCGCCGGCCAGTCCTATTTCAACAGCCTCGCGGTGATCGACGCGGACGGCCGGGTGCTCGGCAATTACCGCAAGAGCCACCTGCCGGACGGGCCGGGCTATATGGAGAAGTTCTATTTCTCGCCCGGCGACACCGGTTTCAAGGTGTGGGACACGCGGGCCGGCCGCATCGGCGTCGGCATCTGCTGGGACCAGTGGTTCCCGGAGGCGGCGCGCTCCATGGCGCTGCAGGGCGCTGAAATCCTGCTCTATCCGACCGCCATCGGCTCCGAGCCGCACGATGCGAGCCTCGATTCCAGCGCGCATTGGCAGCGGGTGATGCAGGGCCATGCCGGGGCGAATCTCATGCCGCTGGTTGCTTCCAACCGCATCGGCACGGAAGAGGGTCGCAACGGCACGAGCATCACCTTCTACGGCTCGTCCTTCATCGCCGATCCCACCGGCGCCAAGGTGGCCGAGGCCGACCGGACGACGGAGACGGTGCTGACCGCCACCTTCGACCTCGACGCCATCGCCCACCAGCGCCGCTCCTGGGGCGTCTTCCGCGACCGTCGCCCGGACCTCTACGGCCGCCTTGCGACGCTCGACGGCAGCCTGCCGGCCTGACCCTCAGATCTCGAGATAGGACGAGATGATCGCCGCGATCTCGTTCTGCGGATCGGAGGCGGACGGAGGCGTCTGCGCCGGGCTTTCCGTGCTTGAGGTCGACGTTGTC
This sequence comes from Shinella sp. PSBB067, assembly GCF_016839145.1. Lineage (NCBI taxonomy): Bacteria > Pseudomonadati > Pseudomonadota > Alphaproteobacteria > Hyphomicrobiales > Rhizobiaceae > Shinella > Shinella sp. PSBB067. Next base: position 80,417 of record NZ_CP069302.1, read on the forward strand.
CCGGTTCCCGATGCGGAGAAGCTCGATGCGCCGGGACCGCGGGGCAGCGCGTCGACCTGCGCCTGTGTCATCGCGGCGAGCTGGCCGGGCGTGAAGGCGTTCGCCTGCTCGTTGGTCAGGCCGGCGAGTGCTGCCGTGCTCAGCCCGGCGATCGCGCTCGTGCTGAGGGCGAGGATGTGCTCGACCGAGAAGGTGCCGAGGTCGTCGGCGCCGAGTCCTGCCGCCTGCGTCGCCGTCATCGCGCCGACCTGCGCGGTCGAAAGCGTTGCCACCTGCGACGTGCTCATGGCGTTCACCTGGCTGTAGGTAAGCGCGGCGATCTGGCCCGTCGCCAGGGCCGCGATGCTGTTCGACGAGAGCGCGCCGATGACGGCCGGCGAGAGACCCTTGATCGCGCCGGAGCTCATGGCCGCAAGCTCCTCGGTCGAGATCGCCTGCATCTGGCCCGGTGTCAGGCCGGCGGTGCCGGGCGTGCCCAGCGCGGCGATCTGCGCCATCGAGAGAGCGTCGATCTGCCCGGTCGAGAGCGCCGCGACCTGGGCGCTGCCGAGGCCGGAAATGGCACCCGTGCTCAAGGCGGCGATCTCGGCCTCCGACAGGCTGGCCAGATAGGCGGGCGACAGGCCCTTGATGGCGCCAGAGCTGATTGCCGCGAGCTTGGACGTCGAGAACGTGTCGAGCGCTTCGCTCGAAAGGCCGCCGAGCGCCGCGGAGGTCAGCGCCGCGATCTGGCTGGCCGACAGGGCCTCGGCCTGCTCGAAGGTGAGGCCGGCGGCCTGTGTGCCGGTGAGGCCGGCGATGCCGTCCGCGCTGAGGGCCGCGATCTGGCCGGGCGTCAGCGCGGCAATGTCCCCGACGGTGAGCGCGGCCACCTGCCTGGAGGCGAGTGCATGGATCTGGGCCGTGGAAAGCGCTGCCGTCTGGCTCGGGCTGAGCGCACCGATCTGGCCCGTCGTCATGCCGCCGATCCCGGCGGGGCTGAGGGCCTCGATCTGTTCCGGCGTGAAGCCGGCAAGGATGGAGGTGGAAAGGCCGGCGATGGCCGCCGAGCCGATCGCCGCGATCTCACCTGTGGTGAACAGGGCGATGTCGCTCGCGTCGAAGGCGGCGATCTGGCGCGAGGTGAGGGCACCGATCTGCGTGGCGGTGAGCGCCTCGACCTGCTCGGCATTCAGCGCGACGATCTGGTCGCTCGTCAGGCCGGAGACACCGGCCATGCTGAGGGCGGCGATCTGCGCGGTCGTCAGCGACGCGATCATGCCCGTCGACAGGCCGAGGATGGCCCGCGAGCCGATGGCGGCGATGTCGGCGGCCGAGAACAGGGCAAGGTCGTCGGCGCCGAACGCGGCGATCTGCTGCGAGGTCAGCGCGCCGACCTGCGTGTTGGTCAGCGCTTCGGCCTGGGCGGTCGAGAGCGCGGCGATCTGCTGGGTGCTGAGTGCGGCGACGCCGGCGGTGCTGAGCGCGGCGATCTGGTCCGGCGACAGCGCGGCGATGCCGGCGGTGCCGAGGGCAGGCACCTGCGCGGAGCCGAGCGCTGCCATCTGGAGGCTGGTGAGGGCTTCCAGCTGGCTGTTGCCGAAGGCGCCTATCTGCACGCCCGTCAGGCCGGCTGCATTGATGGCGGCGACCTGGGCCGGCGTGAGGGCGGCGATCGCCGCCGTCGGCAGGCCGGCGACGGCACGGGAGGTGATCGCGGCGATCTCGCCGGGCGTGAAGGTTTCGAGGTTCGTTGCGCTGAAGGCGGCGATCTGCGTCGCGGTGAGGGCGGCGATCTGCGTGCTCGTCAGCGCCTCGGCCTGGGCCTGCGAAAGGGCTCCGATCTGTGCCGAGGTCAGCCCGGCCACGCCTGCGGAGCCAAGGGCGGCGATCTGCGTGGGCGAGAGCGTCGCAATGTCGTCCGTGCCGAGTGCGGCGACCTGCTTGGAGCCGAGGGCGGCGACCTGCGCTGTCGTCAGCGCCTCGACCTGGGCTGTCGAGAGCGCGGCGATCTGGTCGCCCGTCATGCCGGAAAGCCCGGCCGGGCCGAGGGCGGCGATCTGGCTCGTCGTCAGCGAGGCGAGCATGCCCGTCGAAAGCCCCGCCATGGCGCCCGAGCTGATCGCCGCCATGTCGGCGACGGAGAAGGTGTCGAGCTTGGCCATATCGAGCGCGGCGATCTGGCGCGAGCTGAGGGCGGCGACCTGCGCCGGGGTGAGCGCTTCGGCCTGTGCCGTGGTGAACGCGGCGATCTGCTCGGGCGTGAGGCCGGAGACGGCGGCGGTGGCGAGGGCCGCGATCTGCGCGGGCGAGAGCGTGGCGATATAGTCCGTTCCGAGATTGCCGATCTGGCGGGCGTTGAGCGCGCTGACCTGGGCCGTCGTCAGCGCGTCGAGCTGGGCGCTGGTGAGGGCGGCGATCTGGCGGCTGCCCATCCCGCCGATGGCCGCGGTGCCGAGGGCGGCGACCTGCGCCGTCGAGAGGCCTGCGATGGCCGCGGTCGAGAGGCCGGCAATGGCGTCCGAGCCGATGGCGGCGATTTCGCGCGTCGCGAAGGTGGCGATGCCGTCGGCCGGGAAGGCGGCGAGCTGCGTGGCGCTGAGCGCGCCGATCTGGCTGGTGGTGAGGGCTTCGGCCTGCGCGATGCTGAGGGCGGCGATCTGCTTCGTCGTGAGCCCGCCGATGCTGCCCGCGCTGAGACCGGCGACCTGCGCCGTCGAAAGGGCGGCAAGGGCATCGGTCGAAAGGCCGGGCAGCGCGCCCGCGGTGATGGCGGCCATTTCCTGCACGGAGAAGGTCGCGATGTCGTCCGGTCCGAACGCGGCAAGCTGCGTCGAGCTCAACGCGCCTATCTGTGTCCGGGTGAGGGCCTCGGCCTGGGCCGTGCTCAGCGCCTCGATCTGCTGCGTGGTCATCGCCGCGATGGCGGAGGCGCTGAGGGCGGCGACCTGCGCGGTCGACAGCGAGGCGATCGTCGCCGGCGACAGGCCGCGGATGGCGCTTGAGCTGATCATCGCGATGTCCTTCGTGGAGAAGGTGGCGATTTCAGCGGTGCCGAATTTCGCGATCTGCTCGGAGTTCAGCGCACCGACCTGCGCGCTCGTCAGGGCTTCCGCCTGGCTGGTGCTGAGCACGGAAAGCTGCTGCGAGGTGAAGCCGGAAATGCTGCCCGCGTTCAGCGCTGCGATCTGCGCCGTCGTCAGGGATGCGATCTGGACGGTGCTGAAGGCGGGGATCTGCGAGGCGGTGAGCGCAGCCATCTGCTTTGTGCCGAGCGCTGCGATCTGGTCGGTGTCGAGGGCGGCGATCTGGCTCGATGTGAGGCCGGAAACCCCGGACGCGCTGAGCGCGGCGATCTGGGCGTTGGTGAGCGCGGCGACGTCGGCGGGGTTCAGGGCCGCGATCTGGCCGGAGGAAAGCACCCCGATCTGGGCCGTCGTCAGGGCGGCGAGCTGGCTGGGGGCGAGCGCGCCGATCTGGTCCGGGCGCAGCCCGCCGATCGCCGAGGAGCTGAGATAGCCCATCTGCTCGGTGGAAAGGGCCTTGATGTCGTGGTCGAGCGCGCCGGCCTGCGCCGCTGTCAGCGCCTTGAGATGGACGGCGGAAAGCTGGCTCACCTGAACCGAGCTCAACGCCTCGATCTGGCCGGTGGCGAGGCTGGCGAAGGCGCTCGTGCTGAGGGCCGCGATCTGGGTGGCGGAAAGCGAGGCGAAGATGTCCGGTGCGATGCCGGAAACCGCGCCCCTGGAGAGCGCCGCGATCTGCGCGGCCGAGAGCACGCGCACGTCCTGCGGCTCGAGCGCGGCGACCTGCGCGGAGGTGAGGGCGTTGATCTGCGTGGTGGAGAACGCGGCGATCTGGGCGGTCGAGAGCGCTTCGATCTGCACGGAGGTCATGCCGGACAGCGTCGCGCGGCCGAGGGCGCTTATCTGGGCGAGGGAGAGCCCGGCGATCGCCTCGGCGCTGAGGCCTGCGACGGCCTTGCCGGTGATCGCGGCGATGTCCTGCGTCGAGAAGGTCGCAAGGTCGGCCGCGCTGAGGGCGGCAAGCTGGGCCGAGGTCAGGGACTTGACCTGTGTCGGCGACAGCGCCTCGACCTGGGCGGTGGTCAGGGCCTCGATCTGGTCGGGCGTCAGGCTGCCGACCGCGCCCGAGGAGAGGGCGGAAATATGCGCGGTCGTCAGCGAGGCGAGGAAGGCCGGCGTCATGCCGGCGACCTGCGCTGCCGACAGACCCGCGATCTGCGTGGTCGACAAGGCGGCGACCTGGGCGGACGACAGTCCGGCGAAGACGGCGCTGCCGAGGCCGGGCATGGCCTTCGCGCTGATCGCCGCCATGTCCGCCGTGGAGAAGGTCGCAATGCCCTCGGCGCTGATCGCCGTGATCTGCCGCGCGCTCATCCCGCGGATCTGGTCCGGCGTCAGCGCTTCGACCTGCTCCGTGCTGAGCACGCCGACCTGGGTGTTGGAAAGGGCCGCGATGACGGCGGGGCTGAGGGCGGCGATCTGTTCGGGCGAGAAGGCGGCGATGGCGGATGTGGGAAGGCCCGCGATGGCCCTGCTGTTGATCGCGGCCATGTGGGCAGGCGAGAGCTGCGCGAGCGCCTCGCTGTTCATCGCGGCGATCTGCGCGGCATTCAGCGAGGCGAGCTGCGCCGGCGACAGCGCCTCGACCTGGTGGGCGCTCAGCGCGCGAATCTGGGTGGTCGTGAAGCCGCCGAGCGCGGTGGCGCCAAGGGCGCCGATCTGCTCGTCCGAAAGCTCGGTGATGACCGCGCTGGCGAGACCGGGAACGGCCTTGGCGGTGAGCGCGGCGATGTCTGCCGTCGAGAAGGTCGCGAAGGCGTCCGCAGAAAGGACGGCAAGCTGCGCGGCGGTCATCGCCTTTACCTGCGCGGGCGTGAGGGCCTCGACCTGTTCCACGTCGAGCGCTGCGACCTGCGCGGGCTTGAGGGCGGTGATCTGGCCGGTTGTCAGGGCTGCGATCTGGCCGGTGGTGAGGGCGGCGAGCGCCTGTGTGGTCAGTCCCGGAAGCGCGCTGTTCTGGATCGCGGCGATGTCGGCGCTGGAAAAGGTCTTGAGGGTATCGGGCGCGAGCGCGCGGAGCTGCACGGCGGACAGGACCTTGACCTGGGCCGGTGTGAAGGCCTCGACCTGGGTATCGTCGAGGAGGGCGAGCTGTTCCGTCTTGAGACCTGCAATCGCGGCCGGGCCGAGCGCGGCGATCTGCGTCGGCGTGAGGCCTGAAATGGCGTCGGAGGTGAGGCCTGCAATGGCGCTTGCGGAGAGGGCCGCAATGTCTGACGGCGAGAAGGTCGCGATGGCCTCGCCGTCGAGGGCCGCGGCCTGCTGGGCGGTGAACACCCGCACCTGCGCCGGCGTGAAGGCCTCGATCTGCTCGAGGCTCATGCTCTTGATCTGGACGGGCGTAAGCCCCTTCACCCCGGCGCTGCTCAGCGCCGCGATCTGGCCGGCGGAGAGGGCTTCGATGCTCTCCACGGAAAGGGCGGCGACCTGCTTGGCGTCGAGGACGGCGATCTGGGCGGGCGTGAGCGCGGCGACCTGCTCGGGCGTAAGCGCGGCGATGACCCCGGCGCCCAGTCCCCTGACGGTGTTGGGAGACAGGGCGGCGACCTTGCCGGCGGGCAGTTCCGCGAGGTCGTCGGCACTGAAGGCCCCGATCTGTGCGGCGGTCATGGCGGCGATCTGCGCCGTCGTCAGCGCGGCCGTCTGTTCCGGCGTGAACGCGGCGATCTGGGCGGGTGTCATGCCCTGGATGGTCTTCACGCTGAGCGCGGCGACCTGGTCCGTCGACAGCTCGGCGATGGCGGCGGTGCCGAGCCCGGGCAGCGCCTTGCCGGAAATCGCCGCGATGTCCCCGGTCGAGAAGGTGACGAGGCCCTCGGGGCTGATGGCCGCGAGCTGCTGGGCGGAGAGCACCCTGACATGCGCGGGCGACAGGGCCTCGATCTGCTCCGGTTCGAGCGCGGCGATCTGCGCTGGGGCAAGACCCGTGATGGCGCTCGTGCTGAGCGCGGCGATCTGTGCTTCGGAGAAGGCCTTGACGGCCTCGGTGCTGAGCGCGGCGATCTGTGCGGGCTTCAGCAGCGCGACCTGCGCCGTCGTCATCGCCTCGATCTGATCGGGCGTGAGGGCGCCGGACTGCGAGGCGGTGAGGCCGGCGAGGCTGAGCGGGGCCAGTGCACCGATCTGTTCGGCCGACAGCACCGCGATGGCCGCGGTGCTCAATCCCTGCACCGCCTTGTAGCTGATCGCCGCCATGTCCTGGGTCGAGAAGGTTTCGAGGTCTTCCGGATCGAGCGCGGCGAGCTGGGCGGAGCTCAGCGCCTGCACCTGCGAGGCCGTCAGCGCCTCGGCCTGGTCGGACGAGAACGTGCCGATCTGGCCGGTGGTCAGGCTCTCGATCTGGCCGTCGGTATATTTGTTGAGGGCGCCGATCTGGTCCAGCGACAGGCCGACGATCGCGTTCTGCGCGATGGCGCCGATCTGCCCGGAGCTGAGGATCTCGATATCCTCGACCTCCAGGGCGGCGATCTGCCTGGATGAAAAGGCGCCGATCTGGCCGGTGGAGAGGGAGGCGACGTCGTCCGTCGACCAGTCCCGGATCGTCGCATCGGAAAGCTGCCGGATCTGGCTGATGCTGAGCGAGGAAACGATCGACGTCATGAGCAAAGTCCTGGAAAAAGCAAGCGAACGAACACACAAATCATGATCTGGCAGCTTGCTCGATACAGGGATGAACTTGCCTGAACCTGTAGGTGTGTCGCCGTCCGTCGCGCCTTCTCCGGGAAATGCCGGAAGCGGCGGCGCCCGGTTGCGAGAACCGGATGCCGCGCCTTGCGGATCAATCCGCCCGCCCTTGCAGAAAATGGAAGATTTGTTCCCGCCTCGCCTCTCAGAGCGAAGCGGCCACCTTCAGTCCCTCATAGACGGCCTCCTCCGCGGTGCGCGGCGCCAGGCTGTCGCCGATGACATGCACCTCCGGCACGAGCCCGCGGATCATGTCGCTCAACGGATCCACCGGCTCATGCCCGAGACAGAGCACCAGCGTCTCAACATTTTCGAAGAGGATGGGCTGCTCGCTCGCCGTGTGCTGCATGTAGACCGTGCCGCCGTCGCCGCCGTAAAGGCGGGCATAGGGGGTGACCCGCACGCCGATGCGGTGCAGCTCGGCCGCGATGTTGTCGCGAACATAGAGCGGCAGCAGTTCGCCGGGATGCGTTCCGTTGACGGCGAGGTCGACGCTGCAGCCCTCGTTCGTCAGGAGTTCGGCGATGCCGGGGCCGATCCAGTCGCAGCGCCAGTCGGCGACGACGACCCGGCCGCCGGTCCTGACCTCCTTGCGCAGCACCTGCCAGGCATCGACCACCTGGATGCTGTCGTCGATCGGGATCTCCGGCCGGTAGGGCCGCGCCCCGGTGGCAAGGATCACGGCGTCCGGCCGCTCCGCCTCGACGAGCGCGCGGTCGACGCGCACGCCGCGCTGCACGCGCACATTGGCGAGCTCGACCTCGCGGGAAAGGTTGGTGACGATGCCGCCGAACTCCGCGCGGCGGGGAAGCTGCTGCGCCAGCAGCGCCTGGCCGCCGAGCTGGCCGGCCGCCTCGTAGAGCGTCACCCTGTGGCCGCGCGCGGCGGCGACGGCCGCGGCCTTGAGGCCCGCCGGCCCGCCGCCGACGACCATGACGGATTTCGGCCGGGCGGCCGGCGCCAGCGTGCCGAACCGCATCTCGCGGCCGGTTTCCGGATGCTGGATGCAGGAAATCGGCACGCCGCGGTGGAAATGGCCGATGCAGGCCTGGTTGCAGGCGATGCACGCGCGGATGTCGTCCGTGCGGCCTTCGTGCGCCTTGCCCGGCATGTCCGGGTCGCAGATCATCGCCCGCGTCATGCCGCAGACATCCGCCGCCCCGCTCGCGATGACCGCCTCGGCCTCCTGCGGCTGGTTGATGCGCCCGGTGACGAAGACGGGGATGGAAAGGTCCTTGCGGAACCGCGCCGCATCACCCGCAAGATAGGCGGCGCGATAGGCCATGGGCGGCACGATATGCACGGCGCCGCCGAGCGAGGCGGAGGTGCCCGTGGTGATGCTGACATAGTCCAGCATCGGCTCCAGCCGGCGACAGATCTCCAGCGCCTCGTCATCGGCAAGGCCCTGCTCGTCGCGCTCGCCGCTGCTGATGCGCATGCCGATGACGAAATCCTCCGACGTCGCCGCCCGCATCGCCGCAAGCGCTTCCGTCGCGAAACGCAGCCGGTTTTCCAGCGCGCCGCCGTAGTCGTCCGTGCGGCGGTTGACGCGCGGGTTGAAGAACTGCGCCGGCAGGTAGCCATGGCTCGCCACGAATTCCGCGCCGTCGACGCCGGCCGCATGCATGCGCCGGGCCGCGGCCGCATAGCCGGCGACGATCTCGTCGATCATGTCCCTGTCGAGCGCCCGCGGCATGACGCGGAAGCGCTCGTTCGGCGAGACGGACGGCGCATAGGCGACCGTCAGCAGGCCGTCGCCGCCCTCCATGATCTCGCGGCCGGGATGGAAGAGCTGCGAGAAGAGCGCGCAGCCTCCGGCGTGGCAGAGGTCCGCGAGGCGCCGGTAGCCCTCGATACAGTCGTCGTCCGTCGCCATCAGCATGTGCGAGGTGTAGCGCGCCGTCTCGTGCACGCCCGCCACCTGGCTGACGATCAGCCCGACACCGCCTTTCACGCGGGCGGCGTGGTAGGCGAGGAGCGCCTCGTTGACGAGTCCGTCCGTCGGCAACGTCGTGTCGTGGCCGCTCGACATGATCCGGTTCTTCAGCTCGACGCCGCGGATCTTCAAGGGCGTGAACAGGTTCGCAAAGGCGTCGGTCATCGAGGCTCCCTTCGTTCCGGTCACACGCCGCCGGCAACCATTGTGTAGATCTTGCGGGTCTGCTCGTGGATCGTCCATTCGCCGCGCCAGCCGAGCGGCAGCACGAACATTTCGCCCGCGCCGATCTCCCGCGCGGACCCGTCGCCGTTGTGAAGGGTCACGCGGCCGGAAAGCAGGTGGCAGATCTCGGCATTGTCGCTGCGATCGGCGGTGAAGCGGCCGGGCGTGCACTCCCAGATGCCGGTCTCCATCCGGCCGTTCGGGCTCGACCAGAGCACGATCGCGGCCTCCCGCTGGTCGCCTTCGATGGAGGTCGGCTTCGGTGCGAAGGCGCCGATGTCGAGGCCGAGAAGGTCGCCGAAATTCTCGAAACTGATCATGGATATGTCCTTTGGGCGGCTCAGTGGCCGGTGATGGTGTCTGCGATGGCCGCGAGCTTCGAGGTCTGCGGCAGTCCGGCGGATTCGCGCTCGTCGGCAATGCGGTAGAGCTGGTACATGGAGTGCACGCCGAGCCAGCGGAAGGGCTCCGGCTCCCACTTGCGCACCGTGCGGTTGACCCAGGGAAGGCCGGTCAGCTCCGTCTGGCGGTCCAGCACGAGGTCCGCCAGCGTCCGGCCGGCAAGGTTCGAGCTGGAGACGCCGAGGCCGACATAGCCGCCGGCCCAGCCGATGCCGGTGGAGCGGTCGAACCCGGCCGTGGTGCACCAGTCGCGCGGCACGCCGAGCACGCCGCACCAGGCATGGTCGATCTTCAGCGGCTTCGTCTGCGGCAGGAGGCGGGTCAGGATGGCGTGAAGGGCATCGATGGTCGCCTGCTGCGTCCGGCCGTTGACGTCGGTCTTCGAGGCGAACCGATAGGGCACGCCGCGCCCGCCCATGGTGATGCGACCCTCGCGGGTGCGCTGGGCGTAGCAATAGGCATGGGCCGCATCGCCCAGAAGCTCGTGCCCCTCCCAGCCGATCTCCTTCCAGAGCGCGTCCGGGACCGGTTCGGTGACGATCTGGGCGCTGTTGAGCGGCAGCCAGGTGCGCTCCTCGCCGGGAAAGCCGGCGGTGAAACCCTCTGTGGCGCGGATGACGACCGGCGCGCGCACGGTGCCGCGATCGGTCGTCACGCGGCCCTTCTCGAAGCGCGTGACCGACGTTCCCTCGAAGATCGGCACGCCGAGGCCCTCGACCACCCGGGCAAGCCCGCGCACCAGCTTGGCCGGCTGCACGCGGGCCATGTCGCGGATGACGAAGGCGCCTTGAATGTCGGCGATTCGGATGCGCCTTTCGGCCGCCTCCGCGGACAGCATCTCTATCCGGTCGGCCGGCATCTCCCAGTCGAGATAGAACTGGTATTCCTCGCGGGCGCGCTCGAGCTGCGGCCGGTTGGTGGCGACGGTGATGTTGTCGGCGCGCAGGATGTCGGCGTCGATGCCCTCGGCCTCGGCGACGCGGATCACCTCGTCCACCGTGCCGGCCATGGCGCGCTGCATGTCGATGACCGCGCCGCGGGTGGAGGTCTTGAGGTATTTTTCGCGCGACCAGCCGAAGCCGCCCGAAAGCCAGCCGCCGTTGCGGCCGGAGGCGCCGAAGCCGGCGAATTCGCGCTCGACGACGACGACATTCAGCGAGGGATCGGCCTTTTTCAGGTAATAGGCGGTCCACAGGCCCGTGAAGCCCGCGCCGATGATGCAGACATCGGCCTCCCGGTCACCGGGAAGAGGGGCGCGCTGCTGCGGCAGGCCGCCGATGTCGGCGTACCAGAAGGAAATATTGCCGTTGGTCTTGACGTCCATGGGAGGTGCTTTCGGATCAGGTCAGCGTCACGTCGGCGCTGGCATCGTCGGGAAGAAGGATGAGATCGGCTTGCGTGAAGACGATGTCCACCGCATCGCCGATGGCGAAATCGGCGGCGCCGAGCGGGCTGCGCACCACGGCGACCGTGCCGTCCTTCAGCTTCACCTCGTATTTCGAGCCGGAGCCAAGATAGATGGCTTCCGTGACCGTGCCGGAAAGACGGTTCTCACCGGGAGCGGCGTCCGTGCCGGGTCGCTTCAGCGCCACGCGCTCGGGTCGCAGCAGGATGACGGGACGGGCGTCTCCCGCAAGGCGGCCATGGGCGACGACCCTCTCATCGCCGATCGTCATGACCGTGTCGTTGCCGGAGATTTCGGCCGCGCCGCGCAGGACCGTCGATTCGCCGATGAAGCGGCCGACGAAGAGCGTCGCAGGGTTGTCGTAGAGCTCGCGGCCCGTGCCGATCTGCTCGATGCGCCCGCCGTTGAAGACGGCGATACGGTCGGAAAGCACCAGCGCCTCCTCCTGATCGTGGGTGACGTAGACGAAGGTGGTGCCGAGTTCGCGGTGGATGCGCTTGATCTCGAGCTGGAGCCATTCGCGCAGCTTCTTGTCGAGCGCCCCCAGCGGCTCGTCCATCAGCAGCAGCGGCGGATCGAAGACGAGCGCGCGGGCGAGCGCCACGCGCTGCTGCTGGCCACCGGACAGTTCGCTCGGGTAGCGATGGGCGAAGTCGGCCATCTTCACCATGTCGAGCGCCCGCTTCACCCGCTGTTCGCGGTCCTCGCCCCTGATGCCGCGCAGCGTCAGCGGATAGGCGACGTTCCGGCCCACCGTCATGTGCGGGAAGAGGGCATAGTGCTGGAAGACGACGCCGATATTGCGCTTGTGCGAGGGAAGGCCGGTGACGCTCTTTCCGCCTATCTCGAGCGTTCCGTCGCTGATGTCGGTGAAGCCGGCGATGAGGTTCAGCGTCGTGGTCTTGCCGGAGCCGGAGGGACCGAGCAGCGTCATGAACTCGCCGGGGCGGATGTGGAGGTCGATCTCCTTCAGCGCCGTGAAGGCACCGTAGCGCTTGGAGGCCTTGCGGATCTCGATGGCGGCGCCGGCGGATCGTTGGGGTGCGTGCATGGTCATGTCCTTCCGCGGCGCATGCCGAAGAGCAGGCCGGCAATGATGATGAGCGACGTCACCATGAACAGGAGCGTGCCGACGGCGGCGACGGTCGGATCGGCGTCGCGCGTGATCGACGTGTAGATCTGCACCGGCAGGGTCTTGAGGTAGGGGCTGGTGATGAACAGCGCGACGATGATCTCGTCGAACGAGGTGATGAAGGCGAAGAGCGCGCCGGAAAGAAGGCCCGGCAGGATCAGCGGCAGCGTCACCGTGCGGAACACCGTCAGCCGGCCGGCGCCGAGGCTGGACGCCGCGGTCTCCAGCCGGCGGTCGAAGACTTCGAGGCTTGCCTGCACGGCGATCAGCACGAAGGGGATGGCGAGCATCGTATGGGCCAGCACGAAGCCGGCGACGGTGCCGACGAGGTGCGTATCGAGATAGACGGCATAGATGCCGATCGCCAGCACCACGCCCGGCACGACCATGGGCGTGATGAGGAGGGCACGCAGCAGCCCGCCGGTGCGCGCGGCGGCGCGGGTGACGCTGAAGGCGGCGAGCGTGCCGACCACCGTCGCCACGACCGCGACGATGAGCGCGATGATCAGCGAGTTGGCGAAGCTCGTCGTCCAGTCCGGGTTGGTGAAGAAGTTCTCGTACCATTGCCAGGAAAAGCCGGTGGGCGGGAAGGCCAGCGACTTGTTGCCGTTGAACGACATCGGGATGACGACCAGCGTCGGGGCGAGCAGGAGAATGGCGACGAGCAGGCAGAAGAGGCCGAGAAGAACGCGGGGGAAGGAGGGCATCGCTCAGGCCTCCCTGCGCGTCGACGTATGCTTCTGGCGCATCAGCGGGGCGGCGATGGCCAGCAGCAGGAAGGTCGCGACGAGGAGCACCACGCCCATGGCGCCGCCGCGTCCCCAGTTGAGCAGGCTCAGCACCTGGTTCTGCACCAGCGAGGACAAGAGGATGCTGCGCGGGCCGCCGAGCAGGGCCGGCGTGATGTAGAAGCCGAGCGACAGGATGAAGACGATGATCGCGCCGGCATAGACCCCCGGCAGCGACAGCGGCACATAAATCTGCAGGAAGGCGCGCCACGGCTTTGCGCCGAGGCTGCGCGCGGCCTGCAGGAGGCGCGTGTCGATGCCCCGCATGACGGAATAGATCGGCAGGATCATGAACGGCAGCAGCACCTGCGTCATGCCGATGACGACGCCGGGCAGCGTTCGGATGAGCTTGACGGGCGGCAGGCCGATGCCGCGCAGGAAGGAATTGATGACGCCGGAATCCTGCAGCAGGATGACCCAGGCGAGCGTGCGCACGACGCCGCTCAGCCAGAACGGCACGAGCACGCACAGGATGAGCGCGAGCCGGACGTTCCTGCCGACGATGGTCATGGCATAGGCATAGGGATAGGCGCAGACGAGGGACACGAGCGTCACCCAGGCCGCGACCACGAAGGTCCGTTGCAGCACCGTCCTGTTCACCGCCGACTGGAAGAACCAGACGTAGTTGTCGAGGCCGGGCGCCGGATCGGTGACGCTGCGCCACACGACGATCGCGAGCGGATAGGCGAGCACGGCCAGCAGCACCAGCACGGCGGGCGCCGCAAGCCACGCCGCGCCGCGGGGACGAAGGCGTGAAAGAAGGGCGGGCTGTTCGGATCCGGCGACGGGACCGGTCCGCAGGCCCTGGTCGGGCGTGGCGGTCAAGGGCATCTCCCGTGGTTCAGGGCAGGCCCGGCCGAAGCCGGGCCCGCGGGCGATCGAAGGCTCAGTTGCCGGAGAGGAGGGCGTTCCACTTCTCGGCGGCGAGGTCGAAGTTCTTCACCCAGAACGGAATGTTCTGCTGGTAGCCCTGGGCGATGCGCTCGGGCGTCGAGGTGAGGAAGGCTGCGGTGTTGTCGTCCACGTCCGGCTTGGCGTCCATGTTGATGGGCGTATAGGAGGTCTTCTCGGTCAGGATCTCCTGCGAGCGCTTGCCGAGATAGGCGTTGAGCAGCGCATAGGCGGCATCGGTGTCCTTGACGCCGACCGGAATGGTCATCTGGTCCATGACGACCAGCCAGTCCTGCCAGACGGGCGTGTACTGGGCGCCGTTCTTCACGGCGGTCATCGCGCGGCCGGTCCACATCATGATCATGTCGGCCTCGCCGGATTCGGCGAGCTGCTGGGATTCGGCGCCCGTCTTCCAGTAGATCGTGTCGGGGCCGAGATCGCGCAGCTTCTGGATGCCCTTCTCGATGTCGTCCGGCGTCATCGCCTTCGGATCGCCGCCGGTCGCCCTGAACGCCTGCTCGATCAGGCCGCCCGTCGGGTCGCCGCTGCCGTCGATGGCGCGGGTGCCGGGGAACTTCTCGGTGTCGAAGAAGTCCACCCAGTTCTTCGGCGGATTGTCCTTGTAGGTCTCGTTCTTGTACATGAGGACGACGCCGTAGTTCATCGCCGGAACGGAGCATTCGCCGACCTGGCCGGGCGGGATCTTCGAGACGTCGAGCCTGGACAGGTCGAGCTTCTGGAACAGCGTGCCGCAATGGACGTAGGGCGGCAGGTCGGCGGTGTCGACCACATCCCAGGTGACATTGCCGGCATCGACCTGCGCCTTCAGCTTGGCGATTTCCGTCGGGCCGTCATTGAGCAGGGTCACGCCGGATTTTTCGACGAATTCCTGGAGCGCGGCCACCTGGCCGTCCTGGTAGATGCCGCCGTAGGAGACGAAGGTCAGCGTCTTGCCCTTGAGCGAGCCTTCCTTCACCTCGCCGGCGACCGGCTTTTCCTGTGCGAGCGCCGGCAACGCCAGGGCGCACGTCATCGTCAGGGCAAAAGCCCTCGCAATTTTCATCATCGTTGATACTCCCAGTAGCGCTCGCCTCAGTTGTTCCTGCCGCAGCTACGAGCCCGGCCGTGGCAGGTATTGGTCGAGATCGGCCGCCATGCTTGTCGGCGGTGCGATCATCCAGACGACTTCGGCCGGTTCCGTGCCGATGTTTTCGGTCTTGTGCGGAACCGAGCTTGGATATTCGATGCTGTCGCCGGCCGACAGCACATGGCGTTCGTCGCCAAGGGTGAGTTCCACCTTGCCCCGGATGACGAAGAAGAGCTCGTGCGAATCCCCGTGGCTGTAGGGCTTCTCGCCCGTCGAGCCGCCCGGGTCGAACTCGCCGATATAGACTTCCATGTCCCGGATCGGGCGCCGTGACAGGAGCATTTTCCGGTAGCCTTCGGCCGGCGGAAGGGCAGGGCGCTCCGCCTTGCGCATGACGCGGCCGACAGGCGGCGGGGTGTCCTCGAAAAGGTCCGTGAGGCTGATGCCGAGTGCCTCGGCGATGCGCATCAACGTGCTGATATTGACGCCGCTGAGACCGCGCTCAAGCTGGCTCAGGAAACTTGCCGTGGTGCCGGTGGCGTCGCCGAGCGCCCGAAGCGACATGCGGCGCGCGGTGCGGAAGGACTTCACCTTCTCCCCGACGGCCCCCTGTTTGCCTGACACGGCGACGAAATCATCCATGGCGCGCTCCTCACTTAACAACATATTAAGTGACGGGCGGATTAGCAACACCGAAATTGGCGGCGATGCGTTTTTGTTTCCGCCGCAAAAGATCGAACCGCGCCCGGGAGACGGACGCGGTTCGGCGGGAGGCGCCTCGGGCTCAGTTGAGCCTGATGCCCTCGGCGGAGAAGAGATGAATCTTCTCGTGCTTCGGCGCGAGATGGACCGCCTGGTCGGGTCTGAGGTCCACCCGGCGGTGCAGCACGACGACCGCGGTCTGCGTGCCGACGCGTACCGAAAGATGGGTTTCCGCACCGGTCGGCTCGACCGTCAGCACCGTTGCCGGAATGCCCGTCTCGGCAAGGTCGAGGTCTTCCGGGCGGATGCCGTAGGTGCGTGCCTCGCCCCGGCCGGTGTCTGCCGGAAGGGGAAGCGAGACGCCGCCCTCGATGCGAAACCCGCCGTCGGCGGCCGCACCTTCGAACAGGTTCATCGACGGGGAGCCGATGAAGGTGGCGACGAAGGTGTTGTCCGGGCGGTCGTAGAGGTCGAGCGGCTTGCCGATCTGCTCGATCCGGCCGGCGCGCATGACGACGATCTTGTCGGCCATGGTCATCGCCTCGATCTGGTCGTGCGTGACGTAGACGATGGTGGTGCCGAGTCGCTGGTGCAGTTCCTTGATCTCGCTGCGCATGGTCACGCGCAGCTTGGCGTCGAGGTTGGAAAGCGGCTCGTCGAAGAGGAACACCTTCGGATGGCGCACGATCGCCCGGCCCATGGCGACGCGCTGGCGCTGGCCGCCGGAGAGTTGCTTGGGGAGGCGGTCGAGCAGCGGTTCGAGGGCGAGGATGCCCGCCGCCTCATCGACCAGCCTGCCGATGGTGGCCTTGTCGCGGCCCTGGAGCTTGAGGGCGAAGCCCATGTTCTCCCTGACCGTCATGTGCGGGTAGAGCGCGTAGCTCTGGAACACCATGGCGATGTCGCGCTCCTTCGGCGCCACCTCGTTGACGGTGCGCCCGTCGATGCGGATTTCGCCGCCGCTGATGTCCTCCAGCCCCGCCAGCATGCGCAGGAGCGTGGACTTGCCGCAGCCGGACGGCCCGACGAGCGTCACGAACTCGCCGTCCTCTATGTCCACGGAAACGTCGTGGATGACGGACGCCGCGCCGTATTGCTTGCGTACCTGATCGATCGCCACTGATGCCATGTCATGTCCTCCTCAAAGCTTGAGCTGCCAGATGCAGGCGGCAGCGACGGCTCCGGCCGGTGCCGTCAGTGTCGCCGAGCGCGCGCTGGAAAAGCCCGGGATGCGCTTGGTGCCGGTCCAGCGGCCGTTGTCTGCGAAAACCTCGATGGAGCCGGCGTCGAGGAAGATGCGCAGGCTGGACGGACGCGCGCCGGATGCGAGATAGCGCGGCGGCGTCTTGCCGGTGCCGGCGTCGAAGACGATGGCCAGCCCGTCGCCATCGACCCGCACGCCGAGCCTGACGTCCGGATGGTCGAAGGCAAGGTCGAAGGCGGCGCCCGCCTGGCAAAGGTCGAGCACGATCTCGACGGCGCCGTCGCCGAGCGCCACGGTCTTGCCGGCGGCGAGCGCCGCGCTGTCGATGAGCGTGTGGCGCAGGCTTTCGGCGGCCGTGGCGGGCGGCGTCAGCACGGTGTCGCCTTCCAGCAGCACCCGGCGCGGCAGGGTCATGGCCGTCGGGAAATCGTCCTTGCGGGTGAAGTCCGTCCAGTTGGCGAGCCAGGCGATGCCGACCGGCTCTCCGTCGTCGAGGAAGGCCTGGAAGGCATAGGCGTCGGAGCCGAAGTCCAGCTCCTGCTCGAAATCCGCCGTGAACGTGCGGCCGTCGAAGCGGCCGACGGTGACGGAGGTGAGGTTGCGGCGGCCGGTCGCCGGGTCGCGGCTCGTCAGCAGGCCGAAGATCAGCGCCCAGCGGGTTTGCGGATCGCCCGCCCTGCCGCCGACCGGCACCATGCACGGGCATTCCGCCGCCGTCATGCCGAAGCCGTCCTCGCGGTGGATGATGCCGATGAAGGTCCAGCCATCCGCACCGTCGGCGGCGGTGGTTTCGTAGAGCAGCACCACGCCGCCCGTCCTGTCGCGGCTGCCGAGCAGCATCTTCCAGAGGCCGTCCGGCCCCTTGAAGACGTAGGGGTCGCGGAAGTCGGTGGTGAGATCAAGGCCTTCGGGGCGCAGCGGAAGCACGATTTCCGAAGGACCGGCGGCGATGCCGTCGCGGCTGACGGCGGAAAGCTGGATCTGCTCCTCCGGCTGCCGGTCGCGGACGTGCTCGGTATAGAAGACGCGGATCTCCTCGCCTTCCGGTCCGGCAACGGGAATGGCCGAGCCGGAGAAGGCGCCGCCGCGGCCGTCGTCGCTTGTCGAAAGGTGATCGGCCGGAAAGAGGAACATCGGCAGATGCGTCCAGCGGATGAAGTCCTTCGAGACGGCGTGGCCCCAGTGCATCGTGTTCCAGCGCGGGCTGTGCGGATAATGCTGGTAGAAAAGATGGACGCGCCCGGCGAAACGGCCGAAGCCGTTCGGATCGTTCATCCAGCCGAAGGGCGGGCGGAAGTGATAGCTCGACGGCACGTCGGGCGCCGCGGTGCGGGGATCGCTGTGCAGGACGCGGATGCCCTCTTCGAGAACGCTTGCCGGATGGAAGGCATAGGCGACGGAGAGCGTCGTCGTGGCGTCGTCGTAGGAAAGGGTGGTATGGCCGCCGGCCGCGAGCGTGACGGCGAGGAACTCGAACTCCTCCGTCCGGCTGCTGGCGGGTTCGCCGATCTCGCTGCCGTCGACGGCGATCAGCAGCCTTGCGGGCTCGCCCGCCGCCCGGGCCTTCAGCCAGAGATGCAGCACGGTGCCTGCCGGAAGATCGGCCTGGATGGTTTCGGGCACGGGCGCCACGGATTTTGCCTGTAGTGTCATAGTCAACCTTTCACGGCGGAGCCGACGAACGAACTTACGAACCAGCGCTGGAAGGCGAGGTAGAGGATGAGGACGGGGATCATCATCAGGACGGAGGCCGCCATGGCGCGGTCCCAGTAGATGCTGTCCTGCCCGAAGAACGTGGCGATGGCGACGGCGATCGGCCTTGCATAGTCGGTCTGGGTGACGAGCGTCGGCCAGAGATACTGGTTCCAGCTCTCGATGCCCATGAGGATCGAGACCGTGGCGAGTGCCGGCAGGCTGAGCGGCATGTAGATCGACCGGTAGATGCGGAAGGCCGAGGCCCCGTCCATTTCCGCCGCCTCGTAGAGTTCCTTCGGCAGTTGCGCGAAGAACTGGTAGAAGAGGAAGACATAGAGCGGGCTTGCCGCCCAGGGCAGGATCTGCACGGCGAAGGTATCGGTCAGCCCCGCCCGCGACATCATCACGACGAGCGGCATAATGATGCTTTCCTGCGGGATGACGTAGAGCGCGACGACGAGGGCGAGCAGGATCGCCTTGCCGCGCAGCGACCCCCAGGCCAGGACGAAGCCTGCCATGGAGTTGACGATGAGGCCCGAAACGACGGTGGCGACGAGGATCACCAGCGAGTTGAAGAGATAGCGCCCATAGGCGAGCTCCCCGGAGAAATTGGCGATCTCCCGGTAGTTGGAGAGCGTCGGCTCGCTCACCCAGAAGGCCCGGAAGCTGCCCATGTCGGCAAGGATGCGGAAGCGGTCGTCCTTGAGGCTGGCGATCAGCAGCATGAAGAGCGGCGAGATCATCACCAGTGCGATGACGAAGATGCAGGCGGTCTGCACGATGCGCAGGCCCGTCTTGCCGTTGCCCCTCGATTTTGCCAGCGGGGCGGCCTGGGTCAGTACGAGATCAGACATCGAAGCGCCTCAGGAGTTTACGCTGGAGCAGCGCGATCAGAAGAACGATGACGAAGAGGATGACGGAGACGGCTGAAGCGTAGCCGAGCTTCTGCTCCTCGAAGCCGGCGCGCACCATGTAATGCACCACGGTTTCCGTGCTTTCCCGCGGGCCGCCCTGGGTGAGGATCGCGACCTGCGTATAGAGCTTGAAGGCCTGGATCGTCGTGATGACCAGAACGAAGACATGGGTGGGGCGCAGGCCCGGCATGGTGACATGCCAGAAGCGGCGCAGCGCGCTCGCACCGTCGATGCGGGCCGCATCGTAGAGCTCTTCCGGAATGCCCTGGAGCCCGGCGAGGTAGATGATCATCTGGAAGCCGTAGGCCTGCCAGGCGGAAAGCAGCACGATGGAGAACATCGCCCAGTCCGGATCGCCGAGCCAGTCGATCGGCTGGATCGTGCCGCCGGAGAGGAAGCCGACGATCTGGTTGAGCGGGCCGCTCGGATACTGGAACAGCGTGCCCCAGATCACGCAGACCACCACCATGGAGGTGATCGCCGGCAGGAAGAACATGCCGCGCAGAAGGTTGCGCATGGGCAGCTTCTGATGCAGCAGCAACGCGGTCAGGAAGGCGAGGCCGCACTGGACGGGCAGCACCCAGATGGTGAACCGCGTGACGTTCCACAGCGATGTCCAGAACAGCGGATCGCTGAAGACGCGCTGGAAATTCAGCAGGCCGACGAAGCGCACCGGCGTCGGGCGCGGCACGAGGGGCTGGTTGGTCATCGCCGTCCAGAAGGACAGGAGGAACGGCGTGATCAGGAAGGTCGCCAGCAGAAGCACGGCGGGCGCGATCATCGCGACCTCCTGCCAGAAGCGCTGCCGGTCGCGCCGGCCGGCGCGCGGGCGCGGCATGGTCGTCTGTTGCAAGGTCATGGTCTCCTCCTCATCGGTCATCCTCCCGGGGCGGGGCCGGCCGCAGGGCCGGCCCCGCGCAAGCGCCTTACTGCTGCGCGTCGAAGGGCGGGTAGCCGGCGTTGTCCTCGATGTCCTCGTCGATCTTCCTGGCCGCGGACGTGAGGGCTTCCTGCGGATCGCCGCCGTTGAAGATCTTGTCGACCGCCTGCATGAAGGCCGAGGTGATCGTCGGATAGGCCGGGTGCGGCGGACGGGCGACGGCCGTCTTGGAGGCCTGTTCGAAGGCAATGGCGAGCGGGCCGCCTTCCGCATAGAGCGGGGATTCGGCGGCGAAGCTCTTCAGGCCCGGATAGGCCGACTGGGACCTGGCGTAGTCGCGATAGTCCCTGTCCTTCAGCATGAAGCTCAGGAACTTGCCGGCGGCCTCCGGATTTTCCGAAGTCGCGGAGATGCCCCAGATCCAGGTGCCGTTCGGGCTGACGCCCTTCTCGCCGATCTTCGGCAGCGGCATGACGACGATATCGTCCTTCATCGCCGCGGCGGCTTCCGCATAGAACCAGTGGCCGCCCATGGCGAGCGCGGCCGGCTGGCCCTCGGCATAGAACTGGTTGGTGCCGGACGAGGTCGGCACGACCCAGCCGTTCTTCACCCAGGTCTGCATCATGGTCAGCGCCTTGACGCAGGCCTCGCCGTCGAGCGTGCCGCCGGCCGTCCAGGTCGTGCGGTCGATGAGATCGCAGCCGGCGCTTTCCAGAAGCGGGCCATAGGCATAGGTGATCCACTCCGTCTTGATGCCGTAGCCGCGGAACGTGTCGATCGGCCACTTCACGCCCTCGAGCTTGGAGAGCTTTTCGAGATAGCCTTCGAATTCCTCGCGGGTCCAGGCATCGTCGACGGACTTCGGAATGCGCGCCCCGATGGCCTCCAGATATTTCCTGTTGCCGTAGAGCACGACCGAGGAGTCGGTGAGGCCGATCGCGTAAAGCTCCTTGTCGATCGGGTAGGTGCCCTGGGAGATGTTCGAATCCGTCATGTCGTCGAGCAGGTCCTGGTCGAGCAGCGGCTTGACCGCCTGCAGGTAGCCGGACCAGACGTAGTTCGCCAGGAACGGCGCATCGAGCTCCATGACATCAGGCAGTTGCTTTGCCATGACGGCGGCGCTGAACTTCTCGTTATAGGCATCGTGCGGTGCGTAGATCAGCTCGATGTCGATGTCGGGATTGGCCGCCTCGAAACGCTTGGCGACGTCGCCATAGGCCTTCACCCAGCCCGGATCGCCCTGATGCATGACGTGGATGACGGTCTTCGCCTCGGCGAGGCCGGCGGTCGCCGCGAGGGCGGCGGAGGCGAAAAGGATGGAAAGTAAACGATTACCCAAATGCGCAGTCATGATGGTCTCCTCCTGTTGAATGCGATCGTAACCCGGAATTTCAGACGGATGCCCGTTCGACCAGATGGAACGGCAGTTTCCGCAGATGCGGCGGTTCAGGCTGCTCCGCCAGGAGGATCTCCATGGCGAGGCGGCCCATGGCGCGGTGCGGCAGGGCCATGGTGGTCAATGGCGGGTCCAGCCGCGAGGCGAGCTCGACCTGGTTGTCGAAGCTCGCCACCGCGATGTCGTGCGGTATGCGAAGGCCGGCGCGGGCAAGCGCCGCATAGACTTCCATCGCCACGCGGTCGTTGCCGCACAGGATGGCGTCCGGCCGTTCGCCGGACTTGAGCAGCGCGTCCATGTGGACCGGCACCAGGCTGGGCGCCCGGTCGCTGTAGACGCTGCGGCGCACGGCGGGGAACACGCCGAGCGGTGCGACGCCGGCTTCGGCGAGCGCGGCGTGGAAGCCTTTCTCGCGAAGCGTGCCGGCGAGAATGCCGGGCAGGTTGATGAAGGCGATGCGGCGGCGCCCGGCCGCGAGCAGATGGCGCACGATCTCGCGCGCGCCGCCCTCTTCGTCCGGCACCAGCGAGGTCACGCGTCCCGTGGCTTCCCGGCAATTGATCATGACGCCGAGGGCGCCGGCGAGCTTGTCCGGCAGGGCGACGTTCTTGTGGAACATCGCCGCATAGGCGACGGCGCGCGGCCGGAACTGCTGCACTTCGCCGAGAACGGCGTCGATCTCCCGCCCGCTGCCGTGGTTGATGGCGAAGACGGCCATGCCGGCGCTGCGCGCGGCCCCGTCCAGTCCGCGCACGATCTCGGTCGCGAAGGGCGAGGTGATGAGGCCGTCGGAGATGACGCCGACCAGCGGCAGCCAGCCCTGGCGCACGCCGCGCGCGGCAAGGTTGGTCACGTAGCCGAGTTCGTCGGCGATGGCCTTGATCTTCTGCCGCGTGTCGTCCGACATGCGGGCGGAGCCGCCATGCAACGCGCCGGAGACCGTCTTCACCGAGACGCCCGCACGTTCCGCTATGTCAGAGAGCGATACCGCCACGATCTTGCCACCCCTCCCATGGGTTATCGATTACCCAATAACCCCGGGACTTTTATCTGTCAAGGGCTTTCGGCGGAAGCGAAGGGGAGCCGGTCGCTGGTCGGCGACCGGCAGGGATGGGCGCCTAGTGCTGGTCGAGGACGCGGGTGAGGCTGAGGGCGGCGATGGTGCAGATCGCGCCGGAGATCAGGTAGCCGCCGATGAAGATGATGCCGAAGCTGGAGGCCAGGCCCAGCGCCACGAGCGGCGCGAAGGCGGCCCCGATCAGCCAGGCGAGGTCCGAGGTCAGCGCCGCGCCGGTATAGCGGTAGTACTGCGTGAAGCGCGAGGAGACGGCGCCGGAGGACTGGCCGAAGGAGAGGCCGAGGATGAAGAAGCCGATGAGGATGTAGGCATCCTGTCCCTTGCCGCCGGCATCGAGCAGGAACGGCGCGGAGAAGGAGAAGATGGCGATCAGGATCGCGGCGGCCATGAGCTGGTTGCGACGGCCGATCCTGTCGGCGATCAGGCCGGAGAGCACGATGCCGATGGCGCCGACCGCGGCGCCGGCGACCTGGACCCACAGGAATTCCGCCGCCGACTGGCCGCCCGTGAGCGTGACCCAGCTCAAGGGGAAGATCGTCACGAGGTGGAACATCGCGAAGCTGGCGAGCGGCACGAAGGCACCGAGCACCACGTCGATGGCATGCTTGCTCAGCATCTCGAAGATCGGCCGGGCCTGCAGCTCCTGCGCCTCCATGGCCGCGCCGAACTCCTTGCTGGCGACGATGCGCAGGCGCGCGAAGAGCGCAACCACGTTGATCGCGAAGGCGACGAAGAAGGGATAGCGCCAGCCCCAGGCGAGGAAGTCCGCCTCCGAGAGATTGCTGACGAAGTAGCCGAAGAGGACGCTGGCCAGCGCAAAGCCGATGGGCGCGCCAAGCTGCGGGATCATCGCATACCAGCCGCGTTGGTTGGCGGGGGCGCTGAGGTTGAGCAGCGAGGCAAGGCCATCCCAGGCGCCGCCGAGCGCGAAGCCCTGCCCGAGCCGGAAGAGCGCGAGGAGGGCCACCGCCCAGTAGCCGAGCGTATCGTATCCCGGCAGGAAGGCGATGGAGGCCGTCGAGCCGCCGAGGATCACCAGGGCGATCGTGAGCTTCGTGCCGCGCCCGTAGTTGCGGTCGATCCACATGAAGACGAAGGAGCCGACCGGGCGGGCGAGGAAGGCCAGCGGAAACAGCGCGAAGGCCATCAGCGTCGCCGCCACCGCATTGGGCGCGAAGGGGAAGATGAGCTTCGGGAAGACGAGGATCGAGCCGAGGCCGTAGACGAAGAAGTCGAAGAATTCCGACGTGCGGCCGATCACCACGCCGATGGCGACGCTGCCCGGCGAGAGCGGCTTGTCGTCCTGGTGCATGCGGCGGGCATCCCGCTCCAGGCCGGACGATGTGGGATTGATGGCCGAACTCATGAACGCCTCCGTGCGGATCAGGGTCATGTCACTAGAATGTTGATCAATCGGCGCCCAAGATCAAGGACCGGCGGGCAATGCGTCTTGCGGCGCGGAAATTGACAACAGGCATTTCTATTGCGCTAGTACAAACGCGCATCGACAGAAAGCCCCTGATTGACTACCGTGCTGCGACAGAATGCTGCGCTGCGACGATGGACCTCATTTCCAACCCCGACCGCGTCCGATTATTGCCGACTAGACAGAACGCAAGTTGAGGCCGAAATGCCGAAGCAATTCAGTTTAGCCCGACACTCGATCATTCTAGCCCCCATGCTGGCCATCCTTTCGGGATGCAATATGGTCGTGATGTCCCCCTCCGGCGATATCGCCACGCAGCAGCGGGACCTCATCGTCATCTCGACGATCCTGATGCTGCTGATCATCGTCCCGGTGATCTTTCTGACGCTGTTCTTCGCCTGGCGCTACCGCCAGTCCAACACGGCGGCAAAGTACGATCCCGAATGGCACCACTCCACCGGCCTCGAGGTCATCATCTGGTCGGCCCCGCTCGCCATCATCATCGCGCTCGGGGCGATCACCTGGGTCAGCACCCACAAGCTCGATCCCTACCGCCCGCTCGACCGGATCGACGCCGCCCGGCCGGTTTCCGAGGAGACCAAGCCGATCACCGTCGAGGTGGTGGCGCTCGACTGGAAGTGGCTGTTCTTCTATCCGGACTACGGCATCGCCACGGTCAACGAGATGGCCGCGCCCGTCGACGTGCCGATCAATTTCAAGCTCACCGCCTCCTCGGTCATGAACTCCTTCTACGTCCCCGCGCTCGCCGGCATGATCTACACGATGCCGGGCATGGAGACCAAGCTGCACGCCGTCATCAACAAGGCCGGCGAATACGAGGGCCTTTCCTCGAACTACAGCGGTGACGGCTTCTCGCACATGCGCTTCAAGTTCCATGGGGTGGACCAGGCCGGCTTCGACGCCTGGGTCGCGCAGGTGAAGCAGAACGGCACGGCGCTCAACCGCGACGCCTATCTCAAGCTGGAAAAGCCGAGCGTCAAGGAGCCGGTGCGCTACTACGCCTCCGTCGATAACGGTCTCTACGACGCCGTGCTCAACATGTGCGTGCGCGAGGGCCAGATGTGCATGAAGGACATGATGCACATCGACATGATGGGCGGCGCGGGCAAGGAGAGCCAGGAGAACAAGGCGAAGCTCCAGCACGACAACCGCCACGCCGCGGACGAGGCCCCCGCCGCCACATTCCCGGAAACCGGCAATCCCGCGCGCAGCGAAGAACCGGCCGAGGGCGTGGAGGACCGGCAGGAGCAGCCGGCCGCGACGGACCACGACGCGCATCAGGCGCACTAAATCCCATCGTGCCCGCCATCGGCGGCGGACACGCGAGGCCCCAAGATTTCCGGGCCGCATCTGAAACGCTATTGGACGATCCCATGTTCGGTGACACCAGCCTCACGCATTTCCTCTTCGGGCGGCTTTCCTTCGAAGCGATCCCCTACCACGAGCCCATCCTCGTCGTGACCTTCGCGGTGGTGGCGCTGGGCGGCATCGCGCTCCTCGCGCTCATCACGAAGTTCAAGCTCTGGGGCTATCTCTGGAACGAGTGGTTCACCAGCGTCGATCACAAGAAGATCGGCATCATGTACATCATCCTCGCCATCGTCATGCTGCTGCGCGGCTTTGCCGATGCCATCATGATGCGCATCCAGCAGGCCATCGCCTTCAACGGCAGCGAGGGCTACCTCAACCCGCACCACTACGACCAGATCTTCACCGCCCATGGCGTGATCATGATCTTCTTCGTGGCGATGCCCTTCGTCACCGGCTTCATGAACTATGTCGTGCCGCTGCAGATCGGCGCGCGCGACGTCTCCTTCCCCTTCCTCAACAACTTCTCCTTCTGGATGACGACGGCGGGCGCGATCATCATCATGATGTCGCTCTTCGTCGGCGAGTTCGCGCGCACCGGCTGGCTCGCCTATCCACCGCTTTCCGGCGCGGACTACAGTCCCGGCGTCGGGGTTGATTACTACATCTGGGGCCTGCAGGTGGCCGGTGTGGGAACCACCCTGTCCGGCATCAACCTCATAGCGACCATCGTGAAGATGCGCGCGCCGGGCATGACCTTCATGAAGATGCCGGTCTTCACCTGGACCTCGCTCTGCACCAACATCCTGATCGTCGCGACCTTCCCGATCCTCACCGCCACGCTCGCGCTCTTGTCGCTCGACCGCTATGTCGGCACGAACTTCTTCACGAACGACCTCGGCGGCAACCCGATGATGTATATCAACCTCATCTGGATCTGGGGCCACCCGGAGGTCTACATCCTCGTCCTGCCGGCCTTCGGCATCTTCTCCGAGGTGGTGGCGACCTTCTGCGGCAAGCGCCTCTTCGGCTATGCCTCGATGGTCTATGCGACCTGCGTGATCATGATCCTCTCCTACATCGTGTGGCTGCACCACTTCTTCACGATGGGTTCGGGCGCCTCGGTCAACGCCTTCTTCGGCATCACGACCATGATCATCTCGATCCCGACCGGGGCGAAGATGTTCAACTGGCTCTTCACCATGTATCGCGGGCGCATCCGCTACGAGGTGCCGATGCTGTGGACGGTCGGCTTCATGGTGACCTTCGTCATCGGCGGCATGACGGGCGTGATGCTCGCGATCCCACCGGCCGACTTCGTGCTGCACAATTCGCTGTTCCTCATCGCCCATTTCCACAACGTCATCATCGGCGGCGTGCTGTTCGGGCTGATGGCGGGCGTCGTCTACTGGTTCCCCAAGGCCTTCGGCTACAAGCTCGATCCCTTCTGGGGCAAGATGAGCTTCTGGTTCTGGCAGATCGGCTTCTTCTTCGCCTTCATGCCGCTCTACGTGCTCGGCCTGATGGGCGTCACCCGCCGCGTCAGCCAGTTCGAGGACCCCTCGCTGCAGATCTGGTTCGTCATCGCCGCCTTCGGCGCCTTCCTGATCGCGCTCGGCATTGCCTCCTTCATCGTCCAGCTCGTCGTCAGCTACCTGAGGCGCGACCAGCTGCGCTGTGACAGCGGCGATCCGTGGGACGCCCGCACGCTGGAATGGTCGACCTCCTCGCCGCCGCCGGACTACAACTTCGCCTTCACGCCCGTCGTGCACGACCACGACAGCTGGTACGACATGAAGAGCCGCGGCTATGTGCGCCCGCTGGAAGGCTTCAGGCCGATCCACATGCCGAAGAACACCGGCACGGGCATCATCCTTGCCGGCATCAGCACGGTGCTCGCCTTCGCGCTGATCTGGTACATCTGGTGGCTGGCGGCGCTCTCCTTCATCGCGATCGTCGCGGTGTCGATCGCCCATACCTTCAACTACGACCGCGACTTCTTCATCCCCGCCGAGACGGTGACGGCGACCGAGGACGCGCGCACGAAACTGCTGCAAGAACGGACCTGAGCCCATGAGCGCGACCCAAGTCCACGACACCGGCGAAAAGCCGACCTTCTACCTGACGGAAGAGCACCACCCGGAAAACAGCACCATGCTGGGCTTCTGGCTCTACCTGATGAGCGACTGCCTGATCTTCGCCGTGCTGTTCGCAACGCATGGCGTGCTCGGGCGCAACTATGCCGCCGGCCCGTCGCCGGCCGACCTCTTCGACCTGACGCTCGTCGCGATCAACACGGCGATGCTGCTCTTCTCCTCCATCACCTACGGTTTCGCCATGCTCCAGATGGAGCGCAACGCCAAGATGGAGACCCTGGTCTGGCTCGGCATCACCGGCGTCTTCGGCGCGGCCTTCCTCGGGCTGGAGCTCTACGAGTTCTACCACCTGATCCTCGAAGGGGCGGGGCCGACGCGCTCGGCCTTCCTGTCCTCCTTCTTCACGCTGGTCGGCACGCACGGCCTGCACGTCACCTTCGGCATGATCTGGCTGATCACGCTGATGGTGCAGGTCAAGAAGCGCGGCCTCACCCATGAAAACCGCCGCCGGCTGATGTGCCTCTCCATGTTCTGGCACTTCCTGGACGTCATCTGGATCGGCGTCTTCTCCTTCGTCTATCTTCTCGGAGTCCTCGGATGAGCGCGCACCCCACCCACGAAAGCGCGGCCGAAGCCCATCACGCGCACAGCCACGGGCACGAGGCCGGCCACGGCTCCTTCAAGGGCTACATGATCGGCTTCCTCCTGTCGGTCGTCCTGACGGCCATTCCCTTCTGGCTGGTCATGGCGGGCGTCCTGGAAAGCAAGCTGCTGACGGCCGTCCTCGTCATGGGTATCGGCGTCGTGCAGATCTTCGTGCACATGGTATACTTCCTGCACATGAACCCGCGCTCGGAAGGCGGCTGGACGCTGATGGCGCTGATCTTCACGCTCATCATCGTCGGCATCGCGCTGGCCGGTTCGCTCTGGGTCATGCACCACCTCAACGCCAACATGATGCCGATGACCCACGACATGATGAAGAACATGCCGTGAGGGTGGCGGTGGGTGTGGGCGTTGCCCCATCCCTTCTCCCCCACGGGGAGAAGGTGCCGGCAGGCGGATGAGGGGGATACCGGAGGCAGAAAAAATCAACGGTTTCATTCGGAGTACCCCCTCATCCGACCCTTCGGGCCACCTTCTCCCCGTGGGGGAGAAGGGAAGAACGGCAACGCCCAGTCCCATGGGCCATGGCTCCTCCCTGTGGCGGAGACGCCCGCCAGGGCAGAGGGGGGTGCGATAGCACCGATGTCCGAACCATCTTCCCGCGCCCGCTTCGTCCTTGCCGCCTTCCTGATCCTGCTCGTCGCCGTGTTCCTCGCGCTCGGCACCTGGCAGGTGCAGCGGCTCTTCTGGAAGCTCGATCTCATCGCCCGCGTCGAAAGCCGCGTCCATGCCGATCCGGTTCCCGCGCCGGGGCGGGCGGAATGGCCCTCGGTCGATAGGGAGAAGGACGAATACCGCCGCGTCACCGCCACCGGCCTCTTCCGGCACGACAGGACGGTGCTGGTGCAGGCCGTGACGGAGCGGGGCGCCGGCTTCTGGGTGGTGACGCCGCTCGTCCTTGCCAACGGCGCGACGATTCTGATCAACCGCGGCTTCGTGCCGGCGGAGAGGAGCACGCCCGAGGCGCGGCTGGCGGGCGAGATCGCCGCCGGGCCGGTCGCGGTCACCGGGCTTTTGCGCATGACGGAGCCGAGCGGGGCGTTCCTGCGCTCCAACGATCCGGCGGCGGACCGCTGGTTCTCCCGCGACGTCGCCGCCATCGCGGCGGCAAAGGACCTTGCCGATGTCGCGCCCTATTTCATCGATGCGGATGCGACGCCCAATCCGGGCGGGCTGCCCATCGGCGGCCTCACCGTCGTCGCCTTCCGCAACAGCCATCTCTTTTATGCATTGACCTGGTACGCGCTCGCCGTCATGAGCGCGGCGGCGGCCTGGCGGGTCTTGCGGCGGCCTGCGCCGTAAAATCCGGGCTTGAAAAAAAGAAGCCCCGCACGAAGCGGGGCAGCAAGCGTCACGGTTTGGCTCCCAATGACGCGGGGAAGCTCGCGGGTTGCGCGAGTGATCTCCCACTAGGGGTTTGCCGCCGCAGAGGGAAGGTCTGATTCCGCGAATCCGGTACGGTTGCGCAAAAAAATGCGCAGGCGGCCACCCTTTCTTCGCCCGTCACGTTTCCGGGTCGACCACCAGCCGGTAGCCGACGCCGGGCTCGGTGCGCACGATGGACGGTCGCGTCGGGTCCCGCTCGATCTTCTGGCGAAGCTGGCCGATGAAGACGCGCAGATAATGAAGGTCCTCGCCGTGGGCCGGCCCCCAGACGGAGGTGAGCAGCGTCTTGTGGGTGACGACGCGACCCGCATGGCGGGCGAGCAGGGTGAGGAGATCGTATTCCTTCGGCGTCAGCCGGATCGGCTCCTCCTCGCGCAGGACCAGCCGGCGCACGGTGTCGATGACGAGGCCGTCGGTGGCAAGCGTTGCCGGCGGCGCGGCGGCGCGCGCGCGGTGGCGCAGCGCGGTGCGGATGCGGGCGGTCAGCTCGCCGATGCCGAAGGGCTTTTCGATATAATCGTCCGCGCCGAGGTCGAGGGCGGCGATCTTCTCGCTTTCGCGCTCGCGGGCCGAGAGGATGATGATTGGGATGGTCGTCCAGCCGCGCAGGCTGGTGACCACCTCCTTGCCGTCCATGTCCGGCAGGCCGAGGTCGAGGATGACGAGGTCGGGGGCGGTCGTCGCCACGGCCTTCAGCGCTTCCCCGCCCGTGGCCGCCTCGACCACGTCATAGCCCGCCGCCTTGAGGGCGGGCTTGAGGAACCGCTGGATCTGCGGCTCGTCGTCGACAACAAGGATGCGCTCGTTTGTCATTTCGCCCTGTCAGCCTTCTTCTCGCCCGCCGGGAAACGGATGACGATGCGCGTGCCCCGTTTCTTCACCGCCGGGCTCTCCGCATGGATCCTGCCGCCCATCGCCTCCACGAAGCCGCGGGCGATGGAAAGGCCGAGGCCGGTTCCGGGCGCCCGGCCGTCCGGCTTGCCGCGGCGGTAGAACTTCTCGAAGACCCGGTCGAGCTCCGCGGGCGCGATGCCCTTGCCGAGGTCGGTGACGGAAATCAGCACATCCCCGCCATCGCGCCGGGCGTAGACGTTGACCGGTTCCTCGCCGCCATACTTCACCGCATTGTCGAGCAGGTTGAAGAGCACCTGCCCGAGCAGCACGCTGTCACCCTCGATGAGCGGCAGGTCGGGCGCAATTCCGGTTTCGATGACCTTGCCGGGGAAATATTTTCGGGCGCGCTCGACGGCGGCCTGCACCACGTCGGAGACGTCGAGCCAATCGCCCTTCGGCTTCAGCGTGCCGGATTCGATGCGTGTCATGTCGAGGAGGTTGGAGACGAACCGGCTCATGCGGCTGCCTTCCTCCTCGATGGACTGGAGCAGGTCGTCGCGGCTTTCGGGCGTCATCCGGTCGCCGAGCTGGCGCAGGCTGGTGACGGCGCCCATGATCGTGGCGAGCGGGGTGCGCAGGTCGTGCGAGATGGAGGAAAGCAGCGCCTCGCGATAGCGCTCGCCCTCCAGCCGTGCGGCCTGCTCGACGCTTTCCTCCGAGAGCCGGGCGCGGTCGAGGGCGATGGCGGTCTGGTCGAGGATGGCCGAGAGCGCGCGCTCGGCGTTGAGGTCGAGCCGCTCCTCGGTCTGCTCGATGCCGCACACGCCGACCAACCCGTGCGGCCCCATCAGCGGGCGGAACTCGAAGCGGCTGTTCGGCAGGGTGCCGGTGCCGGAGCCGGCGGTCTCCTGCTTGTCGCGCGTCCAGCGCGCCGCGGTGAAGTCGGTGACGTCGAGGTCGGTATCCGGTGGCCAGACGGCGGCGATCCTGAGGTCGCCCTTGTCCGGCAGCAGCAGCACGATGTTGCGCCTCAGGCTGGCCTGGAGGTGCGAGACCGCCACCCAGATCGCATCGTCGGCCTTGGCGGTCGTCGAGAGCTTGCGCGAGAAATCGTAGAGCGACTGCAGGGCCGTGGCGCGCACGCGGGCGACCTCCGCCTGCTCCTTGATGCGCGAGGCGAAGCCCCCGGCGATGATGGCGACGGACAGGAAGACGATGAGCGCGAAGACCTCGTGCGGCGCCGTGATGGTGAAGGTGTGCAGCGGGTCGATGAAGAGGAAGTTGTAGGCGAGCGCCGACAGGATCGCCGCGATGAAGGCCGAGACATAGCCGCCGAGCACCGCCGAGCCGAGAACGGCGAGCAGGAAGAGCAGCGAGATGTTGGGCAGCTCGGCAAAGACATAGACGAGCTTGCCCGCGGCCGCGATGGCGGCGGTGAGGCCGGCGGCGATGAGGGCCGACTGGCGATAGGAGGCGAGTGCCGGCAGGGGAAAGCGTGTCGCGGCCTCCGGCTTTTCCGCC
The DNA here is from genome assembly GCF_016839145.1 of Shinella sp. PSBB067. Lineage (NCBI taxonomy): Bacteria > Pseudomonadati > Pseudomonadota > Alphaproteobacteria > Hyphomicrobiales > Rhizobiaceae > Shinella > Shinella sp. PSBB067. Next base: position 112,159 of record NZ_CP069302.1, read on the forward strand.
TTGTCGGGCGTCACGAAATGCACGCCGATGCCGGCCGCCTCGCGCGACAGCGTATCGGGAAGGGAACGGGAGAGGAACCGCCTCCAGCCGCGGTGGCGCCCGGCGCCGATGACGATCTGCGTCGCGTGCTCGCGGCGGGCGAGCTTGAGGATCTCCTCGACGAAATCGTTGCCGACCACCCGCCGGGTTTCCGCGCCAAGCTGCTCGGCGAGCCGGAACAGCGTCTCCATACGCTGCAGCCGCTCCGTCGTCTCGACCTCGCGGTCCGCCCGCTCGATGGAGACGACCAGCCACGGCGCGTTGAGGCCGGTGGCGAGCCGGCTTGCCACGCGCACGACCTTTTCCGAAAGCGCGTCCGGCCCGACGCAGACGAGCAGCCGCTCGCCCGTCGCCCAGGGGCCTTCGATGGCGTTCTGCCTGAGGTAGTCGACCATCTGGTCGTCCACCCGGTCTGCCGTGCGCCGGAGGGCGAGCTCGCGCAGCGCCGTGAGGTTGCCGAGGCGGAAGAAGCGGTCGACGGCGCGGCTCGCGCTTTCCGGCAGGTAGACCTTGCCCTCCTTGAGGCGCTCGATCAGTTCCGTCGGCGGCAGGTCGACCAGCACGACCTCGTCGGCCTTCTTCAGCACGACATCGGGCACGCGCTCGCGCACGGTGACGCCGGTGATCTGCGCCACGAGATCGGCGAGGCTTTCCAGATGCTGGATGTTGAGCGCCGTCCACACGTCGATGCCGGCGGCGATCAGTTCCTCGACGTCCTGGTAGCGCTTGGGATGCCGGCTGCCCTCGGGATTGGAGTGGGCAAGCTCGTCGACGAGCACGATGCGCGGGCGGCGGGCGAGTGCGCCGTCGAGGTCGAATTCCTCCAGCGCCCTGCCGCGGTGGCTGGCCGCAAGGCGCGGCAGCACCTCCAGCCCGCCGAGGAGAGCGGCCGTCTCGCTGCGGCCGTGGGTCTCCACGAGGCCGGCGACGATGTCGACGCCTTCCGCCTTCAGGCGCGCGGCGCGGGTCAGCATGGCGTAGGTCTTGCCGACGCCGGGGGCCGCGCCCAGGAAAACGGTCAACTTGCCCCGGCGGTCTTTCTCCGCAAGGGCAAGCAATGCATCGGGGTCCGGTCTGCGACTGTCGTCGCGGTCGATGTCGGCCATTCTCCCTCTCATGTGCCGCGCGCATCGAGCGCAAGGTTGAGCTGTAGCACGTTCACCCGGGGCTCGCCGATGAATCCGAAAAGCCGGCCTTCTATACGGTTTTCGACGAGGGTCGCCACATCCGTCTCGGACAGTCCCCGGGCCTTTGCCACCCGCGCGACCTGCGCGCGCGCGAAGGCCGGGGAGATGTGCGGGTCGAGGCCGGAGCCCGACGTCGTCACCGCGTCGGCGGGTACGGGCGTGGCGATGCCCGCCGCCTTCAGCCGCTCGACATCGGCCGCGACGCGCGCCTTGAGCTTCGCGGAGGTCGTGCCGAGGTTGGAACCGGACGAGGCGGCGGCGTTGTAGGCGTCCGGCCCGGTCGCCGAAGGGCGCGGCCAGAAATATCCGTCCGTCGCGAAGGACTGGCCGATCAGGGCGGAGCCGACGACGGTTCCGTTCCTCTCGATCAGCGAGCCATCGGCGGCTTGCGGCATGAGCGCCTGCGCGACACCCGTCACGGCAAGCGGATAGGCAAGCCCGAGAAGCGCGGTCAGGGCGAGGACGAGGGTGATGGCCGGGCGAAGTTGGTTCAGCATGATTACACCAGATGTAGGGCGCTGACGGCAAGGTCGATAGCCTTGATGCCGGCAAAAGGCAGGATCAGGCCGCCGAGGCCGTAGACGAGGAGATTGCGGCGCAGCAGCGCGGCCGCGCCCGCCGGGCGGTAGGCGACGCCCCGCAGCGCCAGGGGAATGAGCGCGACGATGATCAGCGCGTTGAAGATGACGGCCGACAGGATGGCCGATTGCGGCGAGGCAAGGCCCATGACGTTGAGCGCGCCGAGCGCCGGATAGGTCGCGACGAACAGCGCCGGGATGATCGCAAAATATTTCGCCACGTCATTGGCGATGGAGAAGGTGGTCAGCGAGCCGCGCGTCATGAGGAGCTGCTTGCCGATCTCGACGATCTCGATGAGCTTGGTGGGGCTGGAATCGAGGTCGACCATGTTGGCCGCCTCGCGGGCCGCCTGGGTACCGGTCTGCATGGCGACGCCGACATCTGCCTGAGCGAGGGCGGGGGCGTCGTTAGTGCCGTCGCCGCACATGGCGATGAGCCGGCCGCCCTGCTGCTCGCGGCGGATATAGGCGAGCTTGTCTTCGGGCGTCGCCTGGGCGAGGAAATCGTCGACGCCGGCTTCCGAGGCGATGGCGGCGGCGGTGACCGGGTTGTCGCCCGTCACCATCACGGTGCGGATGCCCATGGCGCGCAGCGCCGCGAAGCGCTCCTTGATGCCGGGCTTCACCACGTCCTTCAGGTGGATGACGCCGAGGAGGCGATCTCCGTCCGCGACGGCGAGCGGCGTGCCGCCGCTGCGGGCGATCGTCTCGACGGCGCGGTGGAATTCGTCGGGGGCCTCGCGCTGCGCGACGCCGGAAAAGCGCAGCACGGCATCGACCGCGCCCTTGCGCAGCCGGCGGCCGGCGACGTCGACGCCGGAAAGGCGGGTTTCGGCGGTGAATGCGATCACGGCGTCGAAGCGGGCCTGCGGCATGGATGCGCCGAATTCGCCCGTGGCGAGCGCCACGATGGAACGGCCCTCCGGCGTTTCGTCGGAAAGGCTGGCCAGGAGCGCGGCTTCCGCAAGCTCGGCCTGCGAAACGCCCGGAGCCGGCAGGAAGTCGCTTGCCATGCGGTTGCCGAAGGTGACGGTGCCGGTCTTGTCGAGCAGCAGCGTATCGACGTCGCCGGCCGCCTCCACCGCACGGCCCGAGGTGGCGATGACGTTGAAACGCACGAGGCGGTCCATGCCGGCAATGCCGATGGCCGAGAGCAGGCCGCCGATGGTGGTGGGGATCAGCGTGACGAGGAGGGCGGCGAGCACGGTCACCGTCAGCACCGTGCCGGAATAGCCGGCAAGGCCCCAGATGGCGACGCAGACGAAGAGAAAGATCAGCGTCAGGCCGGAGAGCAGGATGGAAAGCGCGATCTCGTTCGGCGTCTTCTGCCGCTGCGCGCCCTCGATGAGCGCGATCATGCGGTCGACGAAGGAGGAGCCGGGCGCGACGGTGATCTTCACCCTGATCTCGTCCGAGAGCACCTGCGTGCCGCCTGTCACGGCCGAGCGGTCGCCGCCGGATTCCCGGATCACGGGGGCGGATTCGCCGGTGATGGCGCTCTCGTTGACCGAGGCGACGCCCTCGATCACCTCGCCGTCGCCGGGGATCAGTTCGCCGGCCGCCACGAGCACGACATCGCCGACGGCCAGAGTGGTGGCCGGTACCGTCTCCACCGTGCCGGAGGCCGTGAGCCGCCGGGCGGTCAGTTCGGATTTCGTGCGCTTGAGGCTGTCGGCCTGCGCCCGGCCGCGCCCTTCCGCGACGGCCTCCGCGACGGTCGCGAAGAGCACGGTGAACCAGAGCCATGCCGCGATCTGGCCCGAGAAGCCGGCCTCCGCGCCGCCCGTGAAGAGGTCGCGCAGGAAGAGCACGGTCACGACGGCGGCGACCGCTTCGGTGACGAAGATCACCGGATTGCGCACGAGCCGGCGGGGATCGAGCTTGACGAAGGCGTCGCGTGCGGCCGGCAGCAGGATTGCGGGGTCGAGAAGGCTTTTGGTGTGATGGTCCCTGGACATGGCGTTCTCCTTAGAAGGTCTGGCCGGCGAGCATCGCGAAGTGCTCGACGATGGGGCCGAGGGCGAGCGCAGGGAAGAACTGCAGGCCGCCGAGGATGAGGATGATGCCGATCAGCAGGCCGACGAAGAGCGGTCCGTCCGTGGGGAAGGTGCCGGCCGACGGTGGCGCCTTGACCTTGGCGGCCAGCGCGCCGGCGATCGCCATGACCGGAACGACATAGGCGAAGCGGCCGAGCAGCATGGCGATGCCGAGGGTCGTGTTGTACCAGACCGTATTGCCCGAAAGCCCGCCGAAGGCCGAGCCGTTGTTGCCGGCCGTCGAGGTGAAGGCATAGAGGATTTCCGACAGGCCGTGCGGCCCCGGCGTGCCGATGCTCGCGACGGCGAAGGGCAGCATGGCGGAAACGGCGGTGAAGCCGAGGATGGCGAGCGGCAGGACGAGCACCGCGAGCATGGCATATTTCATCTCGCGGCCCTCGATCTTCTTGCCGAGGAATTCCGGCGTGCGGCCGACCATCAGGCCGGACACGAAGACGGCGAGCAGCGCGAAGACGAGCATGCCGTAGAGGCCGGACCCCACCCCGCCCGGCAGCACCTCGCCGAGCTGCATCAGGAACATCGGCACGAGGCCGCCGAGCCCGGTGAAGGAGCCGTGCATGGCGTTGACGCCGCCATCGGAAAGGCCGGTGGTGACGGCGGCATAGAGCGCCGTCATGGCCTGGCCGAAACGCACGTCCTTGCCCTCCATGTTGCCGCCCGCGCCATCGACGCCGAGCGCGGTGAGGATCGGGTTGCCGGCGGCTTCCGCCCAGTAGACGGTCGCGACGCCCGCGATCAGCAGGATCGCCATGGCGCTGACGAGCGCCCAGCCCTGCCGGCGATTGCCGACGAGTTCGCCGAACGTGTAGACCAGCGCGGCCGAGATCGACAGCATGGCGAAGATGTTGAGATGGTTCGAGAAGGCCGACGGGTTCTCGAACGGGTGGGCGGCATTGGCGTTGAAGAAGCCGCCGCCATTGGTGCCGAGCTGCTTGATCGCCTCCTGGCTGGCGACCGGGCCGAGCGCGATGGCCTGGCTGGCACCTTCCAGCGTCGTCGCCGTCACGGAGGCGTCCAGCGTCTGCGGCAGGCCCATGGCGACGAAGACGAGCGCGACCACGAGGGCCAGCGGCAGAAGCACGTAGAGCGTCGCCCGCGTCATATCCACCCAGAAATTGCCCAGCGTCGCGGCCCTGGAGCGCGCGAGCGCCCGCGTCAGCGCCACGGCCAGCGCCATGCCCGTTGCGGCGGAGAGGAAGTTCTGCACCGTCAGGCCCGCCATCTGGCTGAAATGGCTGAGCGTGGTTTCGCCGCCGTAGTTCTGCCAGTTGGTGTTGGTGACGAAGGAGACCGCCGTGTTGAAGGCAAGGTCCGGTGCCATGCCGGCAAAGCCCTGCGGGTTGAGCGGCAGATAGGCCTGGAGCCGGAGGATCGCGTAGAGCGCGACAAAGCCGGCGAGCGAAAAGACCAGCATGGAGAGCGTATAGGCGAGCCAGCCCTGTTCCCTGTCCGGCGAAATGCCGGACAGGCGGTAGAGGTCCGTTTCGAGGCGCCCGAAAACCGGCGACAGCGTGGTGCGCTCGCCCGAGAAGACGCGGGCCATGTAGAGGCCGAGCGGCTTGATGGTGATCAGCACCGCAAGGAAGAAGAGGGCGATCTGTAGCCACCCGATCATGGTCATGGGATTCTCCTGGAGGCTCAGAAGCGTTCGGGCCGCAGCAGCGTGACGACGAGATAGACGCCGAGGGCGACGGCGACGAGAAGGCCGAAGAGGGGTTCGATCATCGCCGCCTCACAGCCGGTCGAGCGCGCGGGCATAGGCGGCAAGGACGATGAACGCGCCGCAGCCAAGCGCAAGAAAGATGACATCGGACATGTCCGTTCTCCTGTTTTGCTGGCAGAAGACTAGGCCTGGCGGGGGTCAGGTTTCGATTGGGAAGGCGCGCGGGCGGCATAAGGAAAAGATAAGGGCCGGCGCTGCGACAGAATGGGCGGCTTCCCTTGCCGGGGAAACATGAGTAAGGACGTAATGTTTTTGACGGGCGCTTCGGTGCCACCCGGATGCGAGGGGAAAGCCATGCCTGACACAGCAGACCGCCGGACCTGCCCGGCCCAGGCCGCCTGAACCCTCCCCCATGACTGCCGCCGTTTCGCAACCTTCTCTCCGGATGACCGTGCTTGCGGGCCTCGCGCTCGCGGCGCTCTTCATGCTCAGCCTTGCCGTCGGCGTCAGCCCGCTGCCGCTCGGCAGGGTGCTTTCCGACCCGGATGCGCTGCAGCTCCTCGTCGTCAGCCGCCTGCCGCGCACGCTCGCCGCCATCCTGTGCGGCGCGGGCCTCGCCATTGCCGGCCTCATCATGCAGACGCTTTCGCGCAACCGCTTCGTCGAGCCGGCGACGGCCGGCACGGCGCAGAGCGCGGAGCTCGGCATCCTGCTCGTCACGCTGTTCTTTCCCGCCGCGGCCCTGCCGCTGAAGACGCTGGTCGCGGGCGGCGCGGCCCTTCTCGGCACCTCCGTCTTCCTTGCGACGGCGCAGCGCCTGCCGCCGGCCCAGCCTTTTCTCGTGCCGCTCTTCGGCATCGTCTATGGCGGTGTCGTGGGCGCGGCGGCGACCTATGCCGCCTGGCAGGCCGATCTCCTGCAATATCTCTCCGTCTGGACGAACGGCGACTTCTCCGGCGTGTTGCGCGGGCGCTACGAACTGCTGTGGATCTCGGCACTGATGGTGGCCGTCGCCTGGTTCGTCGCCGATCGGCTCACCATCATGGCGCTCGGGCGCGAGGCGAGCGTCGGGCTCGGCATCGACTATGCGCGGATGATGCAGATCGGCCTCGTCATCGTCTCGGTCATCACCGCCCTTTCGGTGGTCGTCGTCGGCATGATCCCCTTCGTCGGCCTTGCGGTGCCGAACATCGTCTCGCGGCTGATGGGCGACAATGTGCGCGGCACGCTCGGCTGGGTGGCGGCCGGCGGAGCGGGGCTGGTGCTCGCCTGCGACATCGCCGGGCGCCTCATCCGCTACCCCTACGAGATCCCGGTTGGGACCGTCATGGGCGTGGTCGGCGGCGCGATCTTCCTCTGGCTTCTCTTCCGGCGCGGCACCCATGGCTGAGCGCCGCCTTCTCGTCCTTGCCGCCGCAGCGCTGCTCTGCATCGCCGCGTTCCTGGCGATCGGGCTCAGGGGCAACATCGCCTTCGTGCTGGAACTGCGCCTCCTCAAGCTCGCGGCGCTCGTCCAGGTCGGCGTCGCCATCGCCCTTTCCACGGTGATCTTCCAGACCGTCACCGGCAACCGTATCCTGACGCCCTCGGTCATGGGCCTCGATGCGCTCTATCTCTTCGGCCAGATGCTGATGATCTTCCTGCTCGGGGGCATCGGCTATGTCGCCCTGGATCCGCAGTTGAAGTTCGGCATCGAGGTTCTGTTGCTCATGGCGCTCGCCTCCGCGCTGCTTCTGCCCATGCTGAGAAGCCGGCTCGACATGGGGCTGATGCTGCTTGCCGGCGTCGTCTTCGGCGTCCTGTTCCGCAGCCTCTACGCCCTGCTCGCCCGCCTTATCGATCCCAACGAGTTCGCCGTGGCGCAGACGGCGAGCTTTGCCAATTTCAACGCCGTGCGCACCGATCTCCTCGTCTTCGCCGCCATCGTGACGGCCGTTGCCGCCGTCGTTGCCTGGCGGTCGCGCCATGTGCTCGACGTCGTCTCGCTCGGGCCCGATACGGCGACGGGGCTCGGCATCGGCTGGGCGGGGACGGTCACGGGCCTGCTCCTCCTCGTCTCGGCGCTCGTCGCCGTCTCCACCGCGCTCGTCGGCCCCGTCGCCTTCTTCGGCCTGCTCGTGGCGGCGCTGGCCGAGCGCATCGTCGGGACCCGCCGGCACGGCGTGCTGCTGCCGGCGGCCGGGCTTGCCGGCATCGTCGTGCTCGTCGGCGGGCAGACGCTCTTCCAGCACGCGCTCGGCAACGCGACGGCGCTCGGCGTCGTCATCGAATTCGTCGGCGGGCTCGTCTTCCTCCTCCTGTTGTTCCTCGGGAGCCGCAAATGATCCGGATAGAAAACGTCTCCTTCAGGCACCGGACGGCGCCGATCCTCTCCGATGTCAGCCTGACCATCCCGAAGGGTGGCGTCGTGGCGCTGATCGGCCCGAACGGCGCGGGGAAATCCTCGCTGTTGTCCCTCGTCGCCCGCCTCCAGCCGCTGCAGGCCGGCGAAATCGAGATCGACGGGCTGCCGGTGCACACGACACCCGGCCGCCAGCTTGCGAAGGTCGTCGCCATCCTCCGGCAGGACACGACGGTGGCAAGCCGCCTCCGGGTGCGCGAACTGGTCGGCTTCGGCCGCTTCCCGCATGGCCGTGGCCGCCTGACCGATGCCGACCACGCCGTCATCGATGCGGCGCTCGCGAGGTTCGACCTCACCGATCTTGCCGACCGCTTCATCGAGACGCTTTCGGGTGGCCAGCGCCAGCGCGCCCTCGTCGCCATGGCCTTCGCGCAGGGCACGGATTACCTGCTGCTCGACGAGCCGCTGAACAATCTCGACATGTACTATGCCCGCGAGCTGATGCGCTCGCTGCGCGCCGCCGCCGATGCGAACGGCAAGACGGTCGTCATCGTGCTGCACGACATCAACCAGGCGAGCGCCCATGCCGACCGGATCGTCGCGATGAGGGGAGGGCGCATCGTTGCCGACGGTGCGCCCGCCGACATCCTGACGCCGGACACGCTGGAGGCCGTCTTCGGCTTCCGCATGCGGGTCGAGGCGATCGAGGGCAAGCCCTTCGTGCTGCATCAGCTCTGAAGTAATCGTGCGGTGATCGCATGGGGCCATGCGAACTCTGCTGTTGACTATGGCCGCGGCGGTCCGTCTTCTTGCCCGCAAGTCGAAGTCAGCGAGGGGCAGACATGGAAGACAACAAACGCGTAGCGCTGATCGCCGGCGGAGCCGGCGGCATGGGGGCGGCAATCGCCGCGCGGCTTTCCGCCGATGGTTTTGCGGTCGCCGTCGCGGACCTTGAATCCGGGCGCCTGACGGCAGCCGTGGAACAGATCGAAGCCGGCGACGGCGAGGCGCTCGCCGTGCCGCTCGACATCCGCAAGGTCGCCGCCTGTGCGGCCGCGGTCGAGGCTGTCATGGCCTGGCGCGGGCGGCTCGACGTGGTGGTCAATTCCGCAGGCGTCTGGCGCGAGGGCGAGGCCGTGTCGATGACCGAGGCGGACTGGGACGTCGTCATGGACGTCAACCTGAAGGGGGCGTTCTTCCTCATCCAGGCGGCGATCCCGCACCTCGGAGCCGGTGCCTCCATCGTCAACATCGCGTCCGATGCCGGCCTTGTCGGCAATAACGGCGCGTCCATCTACTGCGCCTCCAAGGGCGGCCTCGTGCTGCTGACCAAGGCGCTGGCCCTTGAACTGGCCCCGCGCCAGATCCGCGTCAACGCCGTCTGCCCCGGCGATGTCGCGACGCCGATGATCGAGTTCCAGGCCGAGCGCTACGGCGGCGGCGATCCGGACGGCTACAAGGCGAAGCTCCTGTCGAACTATCCACAGCAGGCCGCCTCCCGCTTCATCCGGCCGGAAGAGATCGCGCGCATGGTCGCCTTCCTCTGCGAGAAGGATGCGGCGCCCATCACGGGTGCGGCGCTCTCCATCGATTTCGGCGTGACCGCCGGCTACTGAGGAGACCGACATGCAGCGCAAGACGGCAATCATCACCGGCGCGGGCGCCGAAGACGGCATCGGCTTCGCCTGCGCGCGCAGCCTCGCGGAGGAGGGCTTCCACGTCCATCTCGTGGCGACAAGCGCGCGTATCCTTGCCCGCGCCGAGGAACTGCGGGCCGCGGGTCTTTCCGCCACCGGCCATCTCTGCGACCTGACCTCCAGGGCGGCGGTCGCGGCGTTGCGGCAGGAAACGGGGCCGGCGGCGGTGCTCGTCAACAATGCGGGCATGGGCAGCCTCGCCCAGCCGGCGCTCCAGCGGGAATTCGTCGAGCTGGAGGAGGAGGACTGGGACCGCGGCATCTCCGTCAGCCTCAAGACGGCCTTCCTCGCGACCCGCATCTACCTGCCGGACATGCTGGCGGACGGCTATGGCCGCGTGGTCAACGTCGCCTCGGTGACCGGCCCCTATGTCGCCAATCGCGGCGAGGCGGCCTATTCCGCCGCCAAGGCCGGCATGGTCGGCATGACCCATGCGCTGGCGCTCGAAGCCGGCCCGAGCGGCGTGACGGTCAACGCCGTTGCTCCCGGCTGGATCGACACCGGCGCCTCCACGGAGGAGGAGCGCCGTGCGGCGAAAGCAACGCCGTGCGGGCGGGCCGGTCGGCCGGGCGAAGTCGCGGCCGCGGTCGCCTTCCTCGCTTCCCCTAAGGCGAGCTACATCAACGGCGCGGTTCTCGTCGTGGACGGGGGCAATATCCTTCAGGAGGCCAAGCACTAGGTGGGCCTTCACCCGTCAGCGCTGAAGGACGCCGAATCCCGCCGGAAAGGCCGGGGCCGGCAGAAGGCACCAGGCGGCTGCCAAACCGTGATGTGAGCGGGATGATGCGGATTGCGGGCAGACGGCTGGCGGCTAGGCGAAGACATGCGCCTTGCCGGTGACGTCGAGGCGCACGAGATTGCCGGCCGCCGGCAGGGCGACGCTGGAGGTCTTCAGCGTGATCGGCGGAAGCGCCGCGTCGGCGAGCGCGACGGATATGGTGCAGACGGCGCCGCCGAACTGCACATCCACCACGCGCCCGCCGTTCAGCGGCGTCACGTCCTCGACGGCGACGCGGATCTGCTCCGGCCGCAGCATGATCTCCGCCTTGCCCGTGTGGTTGCCGTCGACGGCCACGCGGCCGAGCGCGCAATCGGCGAAACCGTCGCGGACGATGGCCGGCAGCAGCACGGCGTCGCCGAGGAACAGGGCCGTCTCGCGGTCGCGCGGCTGGCGATAGAGTGTCTGCGGCGCGCCCGCCTGGACGAGCCGGCCGGCGCGCAGCACCGCCACCTGGTCGGCGAAGGAGAGGGCTTCGGACTGGTCGTGGGTCACCAGGATCGCCGTTATGCCGGCCGCATGGAGCACGCGCGCCACCGCCTTGCGCATGTTCTCGCGCAGGCTCGTGTCGAGGGCGGAGAAAGGCTCGTCGAGCAGCATCAGGCGCGGCCGGCGGCCCAGCGCGCGGGCGAGCGCCACGCGCTGCTGCTGGCCGCCGGAGAGCTGGTGCGGCCGGCGTGTCGCCATCGCGGCATCGAGCTCCACCATTTCGAGGAGCTCGGCGATGCGCCGCGTCCGGTCCGTCGCGCCGCGCTCGAAACCGAAGGCGATGTTGTCGGCGACGCTCAGATGCGGGAAGAGGGCGCCGTCCTGCGAGACGATCCCGATGCCGCGCTTGTGCGCGGGAATGCCGGCCGGACCGTCGGCAAGCAGCTTGCCGTCGAAGCGCACGCGGCCGGTATCGGGGAATTCGAAGCCGGCGATGATGCGCAGGAGCGTCGTCTTGCCCGATCCCGAAGGGCCGACCACCGCCGTGCGGCCGCCGGCCATGACCGACAGGTTGACCCGGTCCAGCGCCTGCACCGTCCCGTAGCGCCGGCTGATGTCTTCCAGATCGAGCAGCGTCATTGGCCGGTCGTCCTCTTCGATTGAGCGTGAAGCAGCAGTGTGAGCGGCAGGGAAAGCGCCACCATCATGACCGCGTAGGGCGCGGCGGCGACATAGTCGATCTCGCTTGTCAGCGACCAGAAACGCGTGGCGAGGGTCTCCACGCCGATCGGCGCCAGCATGAGCGTTGCCGTCAGCTCGTTGATGATGCCGAGCGCGACGAGGGCGATGCCGGCGGCGGCGCCCGGCGCGGCGAGCCGGAGGGTGACCTGCCGCACCGCCTGCCCGGGGGTGCGCCCGAGCGCCATCGCCGCCCGCTCCAGCTCGACGGGCGCCTGCGCGATGCTGGCCCTCAGCCCGACCATCGCGCGCGGCAGGAAGAGGAGGATGTAGCCGGCCAGCAGCATGGCGAAGGTCTGGTAGAGCGGCAGCAGGAAGCGAACCGTGATCGATGCCAGTGCCAGCGCCACCACCACGCCGGGCAGCGAGCCGATATAATAGTGGCAGGCTTCGAGGAGCCTCTGGAGCCGGCCGGGTGCGCGCACCGAAAGCCAGGCCATGGGAATGGCGGCGAGGGTCGCCAGGATGCCGCCGGCCAGCGCGAGGACGACGGTCTGCAGGACCGCACGCGCCACGCCGCCCGTCCAGATGTCGAGCCCGCCGAGCCAGAGCCAGCGGCAGAGCGTGGTGAGCGGCACGCCGAGCGTCAGGGCGGCAAGGCCGGCCGGCAGCAGCATGACGGGCAGCCTGAGCCGGCCGAGCCTGCGCCGGTCTGTCGGCCTTGCCGCGCCGGAGCCGACGCGGGCATAGCGCTCGTTGCCGCGCAGGAGCACCTCGAGGCCGAGCAGCAGCAGGCAGCCCGTCACCAGCACGCCGCCGATCATGTTGGCGGCCGGGCTGTTGTAGGAGGACTGGAACTGGTCGACGATGGCGGTGGCCAGCGTGTCGAAGCGGATCATGGCGAAGAGGCCGTATTCCGACAGGAGATGCAGGGCGATCAGCAGCGAGCCGCCGCAGATGGCGATGCGAAGCTGCGGAAGGACCACGCGGAAGAAGACCGCGGCGGGGGCATGGCCGAGCGAGGCGGCGGCGTCCTCCACGGCCGGGTCCAGCCGGCGCAGGGCCGCGGCGACCGGCAGATAGAGAAACGGATAATAGGCGAGGACGGCGACGAAGACGCCGCTTGCCAGCCCCCGCATGCTCGGCACGAGGCTGATCCACGCATAGCTGTGGACGAAGGCCGGCACGGCCAGCGGCGTTATCGCAAGCCAGGCCCAGAGGCGGGGAAAGGGGATGTCGGTGCGTTCCGTCAGCCAGGCGAGCCCGACGGCGACGGCGATCGACAGCGGGATGGTGAAGATCTCCAGATAGATCGTGCTGAGGACCAGTTCCCCGACGCGGGGGCGGAAGACGAGTGCCCTGACCGTTTCCCAGCCGACGTCGTAGGTCACGAGGGCGATGAAGCCGAGCGGAACGAGGCTGAACAGCGCCACCAGCATGGCCAGCGCCACGACGGGCGCATAGGGGATGCGGGCGGTGCGCCGCCTGCGCGCCGCCGGCCAGGCCCCGTTGAGGGTTTGCGCTGTATTTTCCTGCAACAAGGCTCGTGCCTTCATGCCATGACAAGGAGGCGGCCCCCATCGTCCCGGTGACGACAGGCGGCCTGACCCTGCCCTAAGGATTTCTTGAGTAAAACGCAATGGTTTGTGATGCCGCACGCGTTTTCGGTGACTTGCGGCGGCGAAATCGCGCGCCGCGCAGGGGACTCGTCCGGACCGGCGTGCTATAAGTGGAGTATGAATGGATAGTTTTTCGGCCCCGCCGATTCTGGTAGCGACGGGCGATACGGCACATCTCGTGAAGGAGAAGAACATGACCAAGTCGATCCCGATGGTGTTGGCGGCGCTCTCGCTCGCGGCGTCCATGTCCCTTGCGCCCGTCGCCCGCGCGCAGGGGGCGGAGGAGCTGGTGGTCTACAACGCCCAGCACGAAGCGCTCGGCAATGCCTGGATCGAGGCTTTCACGAAGGAGACGGGCATAAAGGTCGTTGTGCGCAAGGGCAGCGACATGCAGCTCGCCAACCTGATCCTGGAAGAGGGCGACCTCTCTCCCGCCGATGTCTTCCTGACGGAGAATTCCCCGGCGATGGTGCTGCTCGACGAGGCCGGCCATTTCGCCCCCGTCGAGAAGGAGACGCTCGACCAGGTGCCGGCGGAGTACCGTCCGGCGGACGGCATGTGGACCGGCATCGCCGCCCGCTCCACGGTCTTCGCCTATGACAGGACGAAGCTCACCGAGGACAAGCTGCCGAAGTCGCTGCTCGACCTCGCCGATCCCGCCTGGAAGGGCCGCTGGGGCGCCTCGCCGGCCGGCGCGGACTTCCAGGCCATCATGGGCGCGCTGCTGCAGTTGAAGGGCGAGGAGACGACGGCGAACTGGCTCGGCGCGATGAAGGAAAACGCAACGCCCTACAAGGGCAACAGCATCGCCATGAAGGCGGTCAATGCCGGCGAGATCGAAGGCGCGGTGATCTATCATTACTATTGGTTCGGCGACCAGGCCAAGACGGGCGAAAACAGCGGCAACGTCGCCCTGCATTACTTCAGGAACCAGGATCCGGGCGCATTCGTCAGCATTTCGGGCGGCGGCGTTTTGAAGTCCGGCAAGCACCAGAACGAGGCGCAGGCCTTCCTGAAGTGGATCGCGGGCAAGGGCGGCCAGTCCATCCTGCGCGATGGCGGTTCCTATGAATATGCTGTTGCCGGCGAGTCCAACCCCAAGCTCGTACCGCTGAAGGACCTCGGTGCGCCGAAGGTGGAGGCCTCCACGCTCGACAACAAGAAGGTCGTGGAACTGATGACGGCCGCCGGCCTGCTTTGAGGCCTGACGCTGCGCGGCGCAGTCCGCGCAGCTTCCCCGCGGCCGGTCGGTGGAATAGCACGCATATATAATTTGAATTGCAAATCAAATTATCCTGTGGTTTACTCCGCCCATGACCTCCATATCCTCCTCGCCGCGCGCCCGTTTCGGGATCCGCTTCTCCTTGCTCGCCCGCCGCTGGCGGAAGGCGCTCGACGAGCGTCTTGCCGAAGCGGGCCTTTCGGACGCCACCTGGGCGCCGCTGATCCATCTCCAGGAAACCGGCGGCGGCGTGACCCAGAAGGAGCTGGCCGCGCTGGTCGGCATCGATGGCTCCAGCCTGGTGCGCCTGCTCGACATCCTCTGCCGGCAGGGGCTCGCCGAACGCCGCGTCGACGAGAGCGACAGCCGCGCGAGGCTGATCTACCTCACCGCCGATGGCGAGCAGCGGGTCGCCGCCATTCGCCGGGAGCTGGCGAAGGGCGAGGAAGAGATGCTGGCGGACATCACGGACGCCGACCTTGCCGCCATGCTTCGCCATTTCGACAGGATCGAGGAGCGGCTTTCCGCCATGCAGGCGCGCCGCCGCGAGGAAAAATCCCGATGACTGTCGAGGACGTATCGATCCCGGCGCGCCGCATCGACGCCACCCGCTATCTTCTGCGTCCGCGGCAGTTGCGCGAGAGCATGGCGCTGTCGGGCCAGCCGTCCCTGCGCAATTCCGCGCTGGCGGGATTGCAGGCGGCGCTGACGGCACTCATCGCTCTTCCGCTCGTTCATCTCTCGCCCTGGCCGCATCTCATCGGCTTTGCCTCGCTGGGTTCGCTGGTGGCCCTGTTCGGCCGTTTTGCGCCGCGGGGCGGGCGGAGCCGGATCGTGCTGCAATGCGCGCTGTGGCAGACCGCCGGCGTCCTCGCCATGTCCGTTGCGGCCTGGTCCGGGGTAGCCGACATCGTCCAGCTCCTTCTGCTGGCAATGGCGTCCGGGCTGTTCTTCTTCGTCGTCGCCACCGGCCGGTTCGGCCTGCCCGGTGCGCTCATCTTCGTCTTCGCCGCGGGCGCCCCGATGGGACATGCCGTCCCGGGAGAGGAGGTCATGGAACGCGCCCTTGCGACCGCGGCCGTCGCCCTGCTCGCCTGGCTGGTTTGCAGCGCCACGGAGAGATTCCGCCACAAGGCGGACGGGGAGGGCGGCTTTCCCGCCGAGCCCTTGCGGCCGGCGAGCCATCGCATCGCCGCGGCCCTCCGCATCGCCTTCGGTTCGGCCGTCGCGGCCCTTGCTGCCCACGCCCTCGGCGCGCCCCATCCTGCCTGGGCCGTGCTCGGGGCGATGGCCGTGATGCAGGGCACGCATCTGCATATCAGCATGAACCGGGCGTTGCAGCGAACGCTCGGAACCGTCGCCGGGGCCATCCTCGTCTGGCTGATCCTGCAGCAGGCGCCATCGGTCTGGACGGTGATCGCGCTCCTGGCCGTCCTGCAATTTGCGACTGAGATGATCATCGGCTCGAACTACGGCCTCGGCCAGGTCCTGGTGACGCCGATGGCGCTTCTCATGAGCTATCTTGCCGCGCCCCACGCCGCCGGGATGGCGATGGTCCCGGAGCGCGTCCTCGATACCCTGCTCGGCGCGGGCATCGGCATCGTCCTTGCCGTTCTTTGCTCGACCCTCGACGACCGGCAGTACCTTCTCCGCCGCCATGCCGGGCCACCGGTGGCGTAGCCCCGTCCCCGCCCGGCGCGTGGCTAGCCCCCGAGGCTTTCGCGCCAGAGGGAAACGAGCGGGCCGCCGGTGCCGTAGAGCGGGTCGCTCTTCGGAATGGGCAGGGTTGCGATGACCTGGAGCTCGCCTGGCGTGGCCGCCGCCGTTTCGATGTCGGCATGCTGGCCGGGCGGATAGCCGCCGACGACGAGAAAATCCCCGCTGGCGGAAATCCGCATGTGGCCCGTGCCGGCGGGCAGCACGAGGCAATCGCCGGACCGCACGTCGAGGCTTTTGCCGCCCGGCCCGCCGATCAGGAGTTCCGCCTTGCCGGCGGCAATGCCGAGCACTTCGTGCGCGCCGACATGATAGTGCTGGTAGGAGAAGACGCCGTTGCGCCAGAGCCCCTGCCATCCCGCATCGTGGAAAAGTTGCTCGAAGGCGCGGGCCGGGTCCTTCTCCCCGCCGTCGAACACGTCACGGTAGACGAGGACCGGCAGGAAGGGATGGTTCGGCACCCATTCGCTTGGGGGAAGGAAAAGGGTTTCCGGCTGTTTCATTACGCCCTCACTTGCCGTGTTTCGGCGTCTTGCCGAAATCCTTGCGCAATTCGTCCTTGGCCTTTTCCAGCATCTGGCGGCGCTTGCCGGAGAGCTGGTCGCCGGCCCGGTTGATGTAGAATGTCAGCATGGACATGGCCGATCGGAAAGGGCTCGATTTGCGCCGTTGGCTGCTCTCGGCCGACTTCTTGAGGGAATCGGCGATCTTCTTCGCGCTATCCTGCTTGAAGACGCCTTCCTTGAGGTCCATGGCATCGCTGTTCTCGGTCACATCCTGCGACCACTTCTCCTTCTTCCTGGCCATCGTCATTCTCCTTCGCCGGGATAGGCCTTGTTGCTGAGGAGGCGCGCGACATGCACCGTGTTGCGCGCAACGAGGTCGAGCGTCGATCGAACCACCTCGGGGATTTCTTCGAGGTCGACGAAATTGACCGACCCCATCGCCTCGCCGACCCAGTAGGTCACGGCATTGGCCGGTATGGTGAAGCCGACGTCGTTCAGCGCCTGGAAGAGCTCCGCCGAGACATGGTGCGCGCCGTCCTCGTTGCCGACGACAGCAACGGCGGCGACCCGGCCGTAGGAGACCATGCGGCCCTTGTCGTCCTTCTCCTCCAGGAAGGCATCCATCCGCTCCAGCGCCCGCTTGCAGACGCTCGACGGCTGGCCCATCCAGATCGGCGTGCCCAGGACGAGGATGTCGGCATCGAGGATCTTCTGCCGGATGCCCGGCCATGCGTCGCCTTCGCCCTCGTCGGACGTGACGCCCGGCTTGATGTCGTGGTCGGCGAGCTGGATGAATTGCGTCGTCACGCCGTGCTGTTCCATCTCCGTCGCGAGAAGCTTCAGCATGCGGTCGGTCGAGGAAGGATCCTTCGCGGTTCCGGTCTTGAGGGTGCAGTTGAGCGCCAGTGCGGTCAGGGTCATCGTTCGCCTCTCCTTGTCGGTTCCCGAACCGAACCGCCTTGCCTGCCGAATGTTCCGGGAACTCCCTGCGAGATGCCGCATTAGAGGTGTGAACGCGTTCCCCGGAGGTTTCGTCCCATGGACAACAAGGATCGGCTGATACTGGCGCTGGCGGCGCTGCTGCGTGCCGAGCGCCAGACCCGCGGCGCCCTGATCGAGGTGCTGGAGGATGATTCCATTTCGCGCGAGGCGCTCCTCGCCATCCTTTCCGACCCCATCCCCATCGTCACGCAGGAGGACATCGCGTTCGCCGAGCGTTTCGCCATGTCGAAGCATCTGCCGATCGAGGAGAAAGGCTGATGGCGCCGCGCGCCTTCTGGAAGGGCTATCTGAAGCTCTCGCTGGTCACCTGCCCGGTGGCGATGTCGCCGGCCATCTCGCAGGAGGACAAGGTCCGCTTCCGCACGCTCAACAGCAAGACCGGCAATCCGGTCGTCAGCCGCTATGTCGATGCCGTGACCGGGAAGGCAGTCAACGAGGACGACGAGGTGAAGGGCTATCCGCGCGGCGAGGACGACTACGTGATCCTGGAGGACGAGGAGATCGAGGCGGTGGCGCTGGAAAGCACGCGCACCATCGACATCGAGACCTTCGTGCCGCGCGAATCCATCGAATGGATCTGGTACGATTCCCCGCATTTCCTCGTGCCCAACGACGCCGTCGGCGAGGAGGCGTTCTCCGTCATCCGCGAAGCCATGGCCGCGACCGGGACGGTCGGCATCTCCCGGCTCGTGCTCTATCGCCGCGAGCGCGCGGTGATGCTGGAGCCGCGCGGCAAGGGCATCGTGCTGTGGACGTTGCGCTACGGCGACGAGGTGCGCGCGCAGGACGATTATTTCGCGGGGCTCGAAGAGGCAAAGCCCGAATCCAGAGCCCTGTCGCTGGTCAAGACGCTGATCCGCGAGCGAACGAAGGCATGGGACCCGAAGATGGCGAACGATCCGGTGCAGGATCGCCTGCTCGACATCATCGCCGCGAAGAAGAAGGGCCGCAAGCGCCCCGCCAAGGCCAAGACGCCGCCGCCCACGTCCGGCAATGTCATCAATATCATGGACGCCCTGCGCAAGAGCATCAAGGCGGAAGGCAAGGGCAAGTAGTCAGCCCTTCGCCTTCAGCGGCTTGGCGGCCTCGGCGAAATTCGCCCACGGGTCGGCGTCCAGCGCCTGAAGGCGCGTCGGCGTGTTCTTCACGGTGAAATAGGCGGGGCCGATGTCCGCATTGAGCTCGCTCCAGGCGAGCGGCATGGACACGGCCGCGCCGGGGCGCGCCCGGGTGGAATAGGGCGCCACCGCCGTCATGCCGCGCTGGTTGCGCAGGTAGTCGATGAGGATCTTGCCGCGCCGCTTCGACTTGGTGATGGTCGAGACATATTTGTCGGGGCTGTCCTTGGCCATCGCGTCGGCGATCCCCTTGCAGAAGGCCTTGACCGCCGGCCAGCGCGCGGAGGGCTTGAGCGGCGCGCAGACATGCAGGCCCTTGCCGCCGGATGTCTTGACGAAGGCGTTGAGCCCCGCGCCTTCGAGGCGCTTGCGGGTCTCCTCCGCCGCGTCGATGACGGCCTGCCAGTCGACGCCGTCGCCGGGGTCGAGGTCCATGATGATCCGGTCCGGCCGTTCCCAGTCGGCAAGCGTCGAGCCCCAGGGATGGATTTCCAGCGTGCCCGATTGCACCAGTCCCATCAGCCCGTCGAAATCGTTGATCGCGACATAGGGCTCGTCGTCCTTCTCGGCGGGGTCCTGCACCTCGACGATATTGGCGTTGATGCCCTTCCAGGCGTGCTTCTGGAAGAAGGTCTGGCCGTCGATGCCACCGGGCGCGCGCAGGAGCGCGAGTGGCCGGCCGACGATATGCGGCGCGATGTAGCGCCAGACCTCGGTATAATAATCCGCCAGTCCTTCCTTGGTGACGCCCTCGTCGGGCCAGTAGACCCGGTCGGGATGGGTGAGGCGCACGGTGCGGCGCTGCGGCTTTTCGGCCTTGGGGGTTGCAGTTGCTTTCGACCTTGGCACTTCGGCGACGACCTCCGTTGCGGGCTTGTCTTCCCTCAGGCCCCGGAAGGAAGCATGGCGCAGGTGCCCGTCCGCCGTCCAGGCCCGGAATTCCACTTCCGCCACCAGTTCCGGCCGCACGTAGCGCGCCTGCCGGGCCTCCTCGGCCGTCAGCTTGCGCCCGAACGGGCTTTCGTCCGTGCGCATGCGGTTCAGCTTGCGGAAGAGATCGGCGGCGACGGTTGCGCTGAAGCCGGTGCCGACGCGGCCGACGGGATCGAGCTTGCCGTTGCGGTAGACGCCGAGCACGAGCGAGCCGATCGCCTGGCGCGAGACGGTGGAGGGCACGTAGCCGCCGATGACGAATTCCTGCCGGGCCGAGCACTTCGACTTGATCCAGCTCTTGCTGCGTCCGGCCCGATAGGGTGCGTCGCGCAGTTTCGAGACCACGCCTTCCAGGCTGAGGCGGCAGGCGTGGCGCAGCACCAGCGCGCCGTTCTCGTCGAAATGCTGGCTGTAGCGCAGGATGCCGCCGTCCGTGCCCGGCACGAGCTTTTCGAGCAGCGCCTTGCGCGCCTCCAGCGGCAGGGGGGTGAGATCGTAGCCGTCGAGGTAGAGAAGGTCGAAGACATAGAAGACGAACCGGTCGTCGCGCCCGGCGCTGAGATCAGCCTGGAGGGCGGAGAAGTCGGATGCGCCCGCGCCGCTTTCGACAACCAGCTCGCCGTCGATCAGCGCCGTGCCGACCGGAAGGTCCCGCAAGGCCGAAACCACGGCCTTGCCGAACTTCTTCGTCCAGTCCAGCCCGCTGCGGGTGAGGAGCTTGACCCGGCCGGCCTCGATGCGCGCCTGGAGACGGTAACCGTCGAACTTGATCTCGTGCAGCCAGCGCCCGCCCGGCGGCGGGGCGGCGGCGAGGGTCGCCAGCGTCGGCGGCAGGAAGTCCGGCAGTTTTGCCTTGCGCGCGCCCTTGAGACTTGCGGGATCCGGCTCGGTCGCCGTCGTCGCCTCGGGCTCCGCCGCCTTCGCCTTGGCCTTGCTGCCCGACTTGCAGATGCGGCCGGTCCTGGAGGACCAGCCGGGGCTTTCGCCGGTGACATCATCGATCGTTCGCCCGGTCTTCACCGATTCCGGCCGCTCGTCGAGAAGGTCGTCCTCGCCCTCCGGCACGGCGAATTCGTCGTCGCCCTTGATCAGCAGCCAGTTCTCGCGCTTTTCGCCGGGCCTGCCGTGCATGCGTACCAGATGCCAGCGGCCGTGCAGCTTCTCCCCGTCGAGCTCGAATTCGAGATGACCCTTGGCATAGGCCTTGTGCGCGTCGCCGATGGGGCTCCAGGTGCCGCGATCCCAGACGATCACCGTGCCACCGCCATATTCGCCCTTGGGGATCGTGCCCTCGAAGTCGCCGTAGTCGAGCGGATGGTCCTCCACATGCACGGCAAGACGCTTCTCGCTCGGCACCAGGCTCGGCCCGCGCGTCACCGCCCAGCTCTTCAGGACGCCGTCCATTTCGAGGCGGAAATCGTAGTGCAGCCGCGTGGCGTCGTGCTTCTGGATGACGAAGCTGTGGCCGGACTTGCGGCCCTTCCTGCCCTTCGGCTCGGAGGTCGCCTTGAAGTCGCGCTTCTGCCGGTAGACGTCCAGCGTCGCCATCGTCACCCTGCCTTCCGCCGGCTAGCCGCGGGCTTGCGCGCGGGTGCGGCCTTCTTCGCGCTGGCACTCTTCTTTGGCTTGGCGTCCTTGCCGGCGCTCTGGCGCAGCGCTTCCATGAGGTCGACGACCTTGCCTTCGGCCTTCGGCCTGACCGGCTTGATCTTGCGGCCCTCTATCTTCGCCTTGACCACCTCGGCGAGCGCGGCATCGTAGCGGTCATCGAAAGCCTTGGGATCAAAGCTGCCGCTCTTCGTGCCGATGATGTGCTCGGCAAGCTCCAGCATCTCGCCCTTGAGCTTGATGGCGGGAATGTCGGCAAAGGCCTTGTCGGCCGAGCGCACCTCGTAGTCGTAATTGAGCGTGGTCGCGACGAGGCCCTCGCCATGCGGGCGGATGATGAGCGTGCGGACGCGGCGGAACAACACCGTCTCGGCCAGCGCCGCAACGTTCCGAGCCTTCATGCCCTCGCGGATCAGCACGAAGGCCTCCTGCCCGTGGCGGTCGGACGGAGCGAGATAATAGGGCTTGTCGAAATAGAGGTCGTCGATCTCGCCGCAGGCGATGAAGGCGGCAATGTCCATCGTCTTGTCGCTCTCCGGTACTGCCGAGGCGACCTCCTCGGCATCGAGCACGATATAGTCGTTCTCGCCGGCCTCGTAGCCCTTCACCTGGTCCTCGCGCTCCACCACCTTGCCCGTCTCGCTGTCGACGAATTCCCGGTGCAGCCGGTGGCCGGTGCGGCGGTTGAGCATGTGGAAGGAGATGCGCTCGCTCGTCGAGGCGGCGGTATAGAGCGCGACCGGGCACACCACTTCGCCCACCTTCAGGAAACCTTTCCAGTTCGCTCTCGGCGCCACCGTCACACTCCCGTTCGAATGCGGGAGGAATGCCGGCATGACAGGTTTGTTCCGGCGAACCCGGCATCCACCGTTCGCGCGTCAGGGCGTCGCCTTCATGGCTCTTGCAAGAACCTCGTAGACCCGCGGCTCCAGCATGTGGGCGACGTTGAAGCGCATGAAACCGGCGGCGCCCTGCGAAAGGCTGAAGACATTGCCGGGGGCGAGAACTACGCCTTCGGAAACGGCGGCCTGTGCGACGAGCGCCGAATCGAGCCCCTCCGGCAGCCGGCACCAGAGATTGAAGCCGCCGCGCGGCAGCAGCCACGGCTCGATG
Organism: Shinella sp. PSBB067; assembly: GCF_016839145.1. Taxonomy (NCBI): domain Bacteria; kingdom Pseudomonadati; phylum Pseudomonadota; class Alphaproteobacteria; order Hyphomicrobiales; family Rhizobiaceae; genus Shinella; species Shinella sp. PSBB067. Next base: position 134,443 of record NZ_CP069302.1, read on the forward strand.
CCGAGCCTGTGCAGCCGCTCCACCGTCTCGCGCCGCGTGCGGACGAGCCGGCGCCGCAGCTCCTCCATGTGCTTGCGGTAGCCCCCGCCGGACAGCATATGCGCGATGATCTCGGCGGAGATGGGGTTCGGGCCGCCGAAATTGGTGGCGATCTGCAGGTCCACCAGCCCCTCGATCCAGTCCGGCCGGGCGGCGATGTAGCCGCAGCGCGCCGAGGCGGAGAGCGTCTTGGAATAGCTGCCGATGCGGATGACGCGGCAAAGCCCGTCGAGCGCGGCGAGCCTTGTGGAGGGCTCCGGTTCGAAATCGGCGACGATCTCGTCCTCGACGATGGTCATGTCGCTGCCCGCGGCGGCGTTCAGCAACCGGTGGGCCACCTGCGGCGAGATCGTCGCGCCGGTCGGGTTGTGGATCGCCGAATTGGTGATGTAAAGCCGCGGACGCTGCGCGCCGAGCACGGCCTCGAAGGCGGCGACGTCGGGGCCGGACGGGCTGTACGGCACGCCGACCATGGTCACCTGGTGCGCCTTCAGGAGGGCCTGGAAATTGAAATAGCAGGGGTCGTCGACCAGCACCGTATCGCCCGGCCGCAGCAGGAAGCGGCAGATCAGGTCGAGCGCCTGCGTGCCCGTATTGGTCAGCATGAGGTTGTCCGGCCCCGCCTCGATGCCGTCCTCGGCCAGCCGGCCGAGCAGCAGGCGGCGAAGGGCGGGCGAACCGCGCGTGCTGCCGTAATAGGCAAGGACGTCGCTGTCGCTGCGGGCGAGGCTGCGGATGGCGCGGCGCAGCGCCTCGTCCGGCATCCAGTCCGCCGGCAGCCAGCCGCAGCCGGGCTTGAGCACGGCTTCGTCCGCATCGAGCGCCTGGCGCGACACCCAGAACGGATCGACCGCCCGCGCCTTCGGCGTTTCCGCCGAAAGCTTCAAGGGCGGCTTTGCGGCATTGGCGACGTAGAAGCCGGAGCCGCGCTGCGCCCGGATCAGCCCCTCCGCGGCGAGACGGTCATAGGCCTCGACGACCGTCGAGGGCGAAACGTCCATCGTGGCGGCGAAGCGCCGGATCGAGGGAAGCCGGTCGCCCGGCGCAAGGGCGCGGCCGGCGATCCGGCCGCGGATGGCCGCCATGACGTCGAGGGTCCGGCTGCCGGCGGTGTGCACGGTCATTGTACGGCTCTCCATACCAATACAGTTCGCCGCAATTGTATGGTTTTGTTCCTGCCGCCGCCAGCCCCCCGGATGTATCGGAAGGGGAATGCGAGGTATCATGAAAACATCGACGGACGGTTGGGGCAGCGGGCTGCTCGGGGTCATCATCTTCAGCGGCTCGCTGCCGGCGACGCGCATCGCGGTATCGGGCTTCTCACCGATGTTCCTGACATCGGCGCGGGCGGTCATCGCCGCGCTGCTCGGTGCGGCCCTGCTGCTCGCGCTGCGCCAGCCGAAGCCCTCGCGTGACGATCTCTTCTCGCTCGCCGTCATCGCGCTCGGCGTCGTCGTCGGCTTTCCGCTGCTGACGGCGATCGCGCTGCAATACATCACGTCCGCCCATTCCATCGTCTTCATCGGCCTCCTGCCGCTTTCGACCGCGATCTTCGGCGTGCTGCGCGGCGGGGAGCGGCCGAAGCCGCTCTTCTGGCTCTTTTCCGTCCTCGGCAGCGCGACGGTGGTGGGCTTCGCGCTGAATTCCGGCGCCGAGGTCTCGCTCGTCGGCGATCTCCTGATGGTCGCCGCCGTCATCGTCTGCGGCCTCGGCTATGCGGAGGGCGCCAAGCTCTCGCGCCGGCTGGGCGGCTGGCAGGTCATCTCCTGGGCGCTCGTGCTGTCGCTGCCGGCAATGGCGCTGATCGCGCTCGTCTCGCTTCCCGATACCTGGGCCGGCATTGCAGGCGATGCCTGGGCGGGGCTTGCCTATGTCTCCGTGTTCAGCATGCTGATCGGCTTCATCTTCTGGTATCGCGGCCTTGCGCTCGGCGGCATCGCGGCGGTCGGCCAGCTGCAGCTTCTCCAGCCCTTCTTCGGCCTCGTGCTCGCCGCCGGCCTGCTGCACGAGAAGGTCAGCCCGCTGATGGTCTTCACGACGCTCGCCATCGTGCTGTGCGTAGCCGGCGCGCGGAAGTTCGCGCGCTAGCATGGATCCCCGCGGCCTCGGCCGCGGGGACAGCGCTATCGGCTTCAGCCGCAACGGGCGACGAAGGTGCCGGCGCCGATTTCCTTGCCGTTCACGATGAAGACCGAGCCGCCGGGCTGGGCGATCGAACCGCTGAGGCCGCCGTTCCATGACGGATCGGACTTGCAATCGCGCGGCGTGTTCCTGACCGTGACGCTGCCGGAAATGTCTTCCGACGGCCCCATGAAATAGAGGCCCGCCGTTCCGGCATTGTCGATCGCAACGTTATCGAAGGAGATGTCGCTGACGGGGCCAGACCAGCTCGAGCCGTAGAAGAACATGCCGTATGTGCCGGCATTGGTGATCGTCACGTTCTTCAGGTCGATGCCGGAGACCGGGTTGAAGAAGATGCCGGCATTGGTCGTGCCGTCGATCTTCAGGCCGTCCACGCTGACATTCGTCGTCTGCGATTCGTCCGGCAGCGTGGAGGCGGTGACGAGCATCAGGCCGTTGATGCCGCCCTTCAGCGACATGTCGGTGATCCGGACATTCGACGTGCCCTGCAGCACGACGAGGTCCATGTCGCGATCCTGCTTCGTGTTGTCGATCGTCACCCTGTTCATCGTCACGTCGTCGGCGGCAACGAGGAGGATGCCCTCGCGGCGCGAGCGGGCGATCGTCACGTTGTCGATGACGATATTGCTGGCAAGGTCGGTGATCACGGGCGGCCAGTCGCTGTCGTCGATCGCGCTTCCGGCGAAGATGCCGTAGGTGACGTTGTCGATCGCGGTGTCGCGGACGGTGAGGTTCTTCGTGCCATGCGCGCTGATGGCGGCGTAGGGCGCCCGATTGGGATCACCGATGACGGTGAATTCACAGGTCGTGTTGTTCGTGCAGATGTAGAGGTCGTGGATCGCGCTGTTTTCGACGACGGCGCCGTCGACGCGCGTCAGGCGGATGCCGTCATGCGCGGTTTGGAACACGTCGACCCGGTCGATGGTGAGGCCGGACGTATCCGTGCTGCCGATGCCGGCAAGGCCGCCTGTGATGGCGAGCGAAGAGAGCATGCTGTTCGAGGCCATCGTTACGACGTCCTGCGCGGGATCGTAGCCGGTCAGCGTCGTCGCCGCCCCGGCATTCGTGAACGTGCCGCGGCCGCCGCTGGTGGCGCCGCGCAGGGCGAGCGTCCCGCCGCCACCGAGCAGCGCCTGGCCTTCGCCCAGCATGAGCGAGCCGTCAAGGCCGAGAGCGCCGTCTGCCAGCACGAGCGCGCCGTTTCCGGCGCCGGCGAGCATGGCGTTGATGGCGGCCGCATCGCCGCTTGCAGCCGATACGTTCAGCACCGTGCCGGCGGCCCGCCCGTTGAAGGCGAAGATGGCATCCTCCAGCGCGCCGCTCGCCGCGACCTCGGTCCGGATAGCCGCATTGCGGCGGACGGACTGCGTGGCGGCATCGAACGGATCGACCGTTCCGCCGGCGGGAACGCCGAACGGGATGCGAAGCCGCGCGATGATGCCGCCGGTGATCTTGTCTTCGTTGTCGTAGGCGGCGCTTGCGCCGAAGGAGAGCGTGGACCCGGAGGGAAGGCCGGCGACGTTGGCGACCGTGAGTTCCGCGCGGAGCCTGCCGCCGAACATGTCGCTGACATTGCGGCCTTCGTACCAGTAGCTTCCGGCATAGAGCTTGAGCTGCGCGTTGCCGTCTTCCGAGATGCCGGGGACCTTGACGCCGATTTCCGCATCGGCGCCCGTGCGGGCCTCCTCGCGCCCCTCGCGGAACTTGAGGGTTCCGCCGCTGACCACGCCACGGCCCGCGCCGTCCGCCGCCCTGCTGCCGTGCTGCGGCAGGTAGATGTTGGCCCGCGTCTCGAAGAGAGGACCGATGGCCTCCGCGCCGAGCGAAAGCTGATGGAAGTCGTTGCCGTAACCGGACTTCAGATAATCGTAATAGCCGTAGACGCCGAATGTCCAAGGGTTCTGCGCGCCGAAGCGATAGCCGGCGCCGAGCGATCCCTGCCGGATGCCGCCTTCGACGAATGCCCCGCTGAGGTCGAGAAAGAACGACTGGCTGTCATCGAGGCGGAACGGCAGCATGACGCCGAGCTGGCCCGCCGCCTCTCCTCCCAGCCATCGACCTTCAAACTCGGTAAAGCCCCGGATTTCCGCGGCGTTGGCATGCGCGACCCCCACGGCCACCGCTGCTAGCGGCCCGGCTAACCCCTTAACAATGTTCATAAATATCTCCACTTCAACAATCCGCAGGGCGGATGTGATTGGCGATATTATACATGACTGTAAGAGTCAACTTTAAGGATTCAATGGCAGGCAGGGCCCGGCATGGCGGCAAGCAGGGGCATTTTTTTAAACGATTCTCAAGTGGGTTTTGCCGGGCCTGCAAAAGCCTGCGAAAGCAGCCGTTAACCACAACGCAAGCGGACGACCGCCCGCCGGGGCTTCGGCGGGGGTCATTCTGATAGCGACAAAATGGCGCAGTCAGGACATCGGGCGGGCAGTCCGGCCCGTGTCGTCCCGGTGCGACTTTCCGGGCGGTTCGTCGGGGGGCGCCGCGATCCCTGCGGCCTGTTCGCAAACTTCGACATGTCGCGCCAGCGCCTGGTTGGAAAGGATGGCGCTGATGGTGGTGATGTCACGCCCCTGGTACTTGGGCATCCGCTGGGCTGCTTTGAGCCTCTCCAGAAGTGCTAATCGGGTCATGGCATCCTCCTTGGGACAGACGTTGAACTGGGTATCGGCCGCAAGGGGCCGGTGGCGGTGCGCTTGTCCTTCAAACGTGCGGGATCGGTGCCGGGCATCCGCCTGGCGCGCGGCGAGGGGAAGGCGGCTGTCAGGCCGCCTTCTTCGTCGGGTCGAACGGGATCTCGATGTCGACGGCGAGCGTCGAGACCTGCGCGCCGCGCTCCATCTTGATGGAGACCTTCTCGTCGTCGACCTGCATGTGCTTGGAAATCGCCTTCAGGATTTCGTCGCGCAGCTTGTTGACGAGGTCCGAGTCGCCGGTGGCGGCGCGTTCGTGGGCGAGCAGCACCTGCAGGCGTTCGCGCGCTGCGGGGGCCGACTGGCCGCGGGAGAAGAAACGGAACGGGTTCATGCCGCTTTCCTTCCGAAGATCTTGCCGAGGAAGCTGCGCTTGTCCCCGGGAATGGTGACCGGCAGGGTCTCGCCCTTGAGGCGGCGCGTCGCCTCGAAATAGGCGAGCGCCGGGGCGCTGCGGCCGTCGGCCAGCGTTACGGGCGCGCCGACATTCGAGGCGCGCAGCACGTCCATGCTTTCCGGGATGATGCCGAGCAACGGGATCGAGAGGATCTCCAGCACGTCGTCGACCTTCAGCATGTCGCCGCGCTCGGCGCGCATGGCGTCGTAGCGGGTGAGCAGCAGGTGCTTTTCGATGCGCTCGCCGTTCTCGGCCTTCAGCGTCTTGGAATCGAGAAGGCCGATGATGCGGTCCGAGTCGCGGACCGAGGAGACTTCCGGGTTGGTGACGACGATGGCGATGTCCGCATGGCGCATGGCCAGCGTCGCGCCGCGCTCGATGCCGGCGGGGCTGTCGCAGATCACCCAGTCGAAGGCGTTCTTCAGGGCCGCGATGACCTTCTCCACGCCCTCGGGCGTCAGGTTGTCCTTGTCGCGGGTCTGGGAGGCCGGCAGCAGGTAGAGCGTCTCGACGCGCTTGTCGCGGATCAGCGCCTGCGTGAGCTTGGCCTCGCCCTGGATGACGTTGACGAGGTCGTAGACGACGCGGCGCTCGGCGCCCATCACGAGGTCGAGATTGCGCAGGCCGACGTCGAAGTCCACGACCACGACCTTCTCGCCGTTCTGCGCCAGCGCGGCGCCCAATGCGGCCGACGACGTCGTCTTGCCGACGCCGCCCTTGCCCGATGTGACAACGATTACCTTGCCCATATGTGTCTCCAGTGCGTTGGATTCGTCAGCCGAGTGTCGCGGCCTTGATTGTTTCGCCTTCGAGCCAGATCTGCGCGGGCTTGCCGCGCAGGTCCGGATCCATGTCGTCAGCCGTCTTGTAGAAGCCGTCGATCGCGATCAGCTCCGCTTCAAGCTTGCGGCAGAAGATGCGCGCTCCGGCATTGCCCGCCGAACCCGCCAGCGCCCGGCCGCGCAGGGGGCCGTAGACGTGGATGGAACCGCCCGCGACGATCTCCGCGCCCGAGGCGACCGAGCCGATGATGGTGACGTCCCCCTCCGGGAAGAAGATCGACTGGCCCGAGCGTACGGGCCGCGAGACGACCAGCGACGGGGTCGACGGGACCTGTGCGACGGCGACGGGCGCCGCAGCCTTCACCGGCCTTGCCGTTTCCATCGGCTCCGCCGGCTCGTCCGCCGGCGCCTCGATGTCGGCCGCCGGGCGTCCGTCGGTCATGGCCGGCGGCATGTCGGGACCGAGCAGGGAGGAGCGGGCGCCCTCGATTCCCATGACCCGCACGTTGCGCGCATTGAGCTGGTCGACGAGCTCGCGAAGCTCCGCGCGGTCGATGTCCAGCCCCTCGACGTCCAGCACCACCGGCCGGCGAAGGAAGAAGCCGGCCGAACGGGCGGCGAGATCGTCGAGCCGCCGCAGCCAGTCCGCAAAGGGCAGCTCCGGGGTCAGCGCAAGCGCGAGGAAGGACCGCCCCTTGAGGCGGATCGGCCGGGGTTGAGTTAACACGTCAGTCATCTTGGTTAATTTTCGGTAGCTCCGGTGTAGCGGTGAAATGGTTAACAAATGGTTAATTTGCAGGTGAGGCTGGCGCGAGGCATGCCTTGTCGATGCGGATGGCGGCGATCCGGCTGCGGGAGGAAACGCTGAGGTAGACGCGCCTTATTTGCCGCGCCCGGGGTGGGTGGCGGAGGCGGATTTTGCGAGGGTGATGTGGGGTGATTCGGTGGTGGAAAGGTGAGGGTGTCGCATGTGGGATTGCCCCTCACCCTGGCTCTCTCCCCGCAGGCCGGTGAGGGAGATATTGAAGGCAGGAGGAAGCCAAAGGAGGGCACCCGGCCCCCATCCACCCTTCGGGCCAGCTTCTCCCGAGGGGAGAAGGGGCGGGCGGCAGCGTCGAATTCATATGCGATTGCCCTGCGGCAAGGCGGAAGGGACGCATCGCTTAGGCGCATGGGGAAGGAAACCAGCGTGGCATAGCCCCTTCGCCCCGCCTGCGGGGAGAAGGTGGCCGGCAGGCCGGATGAGGGGCCTCATGCCCGCGGGAAGGATAGTCGCGGCGCAATCCGCCGCGACTGCCTGTCAGCCGATCGCCATCAGGCTGGCATTGCCGCCGGCGGCGGCCGTGTTGATGGAGGTGGAGACCTCCTCCAGCAGCCAGTTGAGGCAATATGCTTCCGGATCGCCCGAAAGTTCCGCGGTGGTTGCTGCTTGCACCAGCACGAGCGGGCCGGGAAGGCCGGCGATCTTGCGGTTGGCGCTTTCGACGTCCTCCGCCTCACCCTCGACGAGCGCGCCGGCAAAGGGGCCGTCCTTCGCCCAGTCGGCCGTCCATGTCAGGCGGGCGGCGACGGAGGCCGGAAGGTCCGCCAGAGCCGGCTTCAGCGCCTCGACGCTGTCGATGGCGATCTGGTTGCCGGTCGCGAGCGCGGCTGCGATCTGGCGCAGGAGGCCGGCCTCCGTCTTCGGCACGAGGAGGATGCGGCCGCGCGGATGCAGCGCATAAATGTTACGCTCGCCGACCGGGCCGGACAGCTCCCGCTCCAGGCCGAGCGCGGAGCGGTTGGCGAAGCTGCGCGCCGTCTCGCCTTCGGCGGCCTTGCCCTTGCGGTCGAGCCAGGTGATGAAGTCGCGCAATGCCGGGTCGGTATGCACCGAATCCTGCTGCGGCGGGACCGGGGCCTTCTGCACGAGGCGGCCGATATAGAGCGGGCCGCCCGCCTTGGGACCGGTGCCGGACAGGCCGCGTCCGCCGAAGGGCTGCACGCCGACGACCGCGCCGATGATGTTGCGGTTGACGTAGATGTTGCCGACCTTGATGCGGCTGACGACATGGGCGATCGTCTCGTCGAGGCGCGTGTGCAGGCCGAAGGTCAGGCCGTAGCCGGAGGCGTTGATGTCGTCGATCAGCCGGTCGAGATCGGCGCGGCGGAAGCGGATGACATGCAGCACGGGGCCGAAGACCTCGCGCTTGAGGTCGGAGAGCGTCTTCAGCTCGATGATCGTCGGCGGCACGAAGGTGCCGTTCTCCGTGCCGGCCGGCAGCGGGAGCTGCTCGACCTTGTTGCCGAGCTCGCGCATGCGCTCGATATGCTTGATAATACCGTCGCGGGCTTCTGCCGTGATGACCGGGCCGATATCGACATTGAGGCTGTCGGTGCGGCCGAGCGTCAGTTCCTTCAGCGCACCCTTCAGCATGGTCAGGGTCCGGTCTGCGACGTCGTCCTGCAGGCACAGCACGCGCAGCGCCGAGCAGCGCTGGCCGGCGCTGTCGAAGGCCGAGGCGATGACGTCGCCGACGACCTGCTCGGCAAGCGCCGAGGAATCGACGATCATGCCGTTCTGGCCGCCGGTCTCGGCGATCAGCGGGATTGGCTTGCCGCTTTCCGAAAGGCGCTCGGCAAGCTGCGCCTGGATGAGGCGGGCGACTTCCGTCGAGCCGGTGAACATGACGCCGGCCGTCTTGGAGGCGCCGACAAGCGCCGCGCCGACGCGGCCCGCGCCGGGCACGAATTGCAGCGCACCGGCTGGAACGCCGGCTTCGTGCAGGATCTTCACGCTCTCATGCGCGATAACAGGCGTTTCCTCGGCGGGCTTCGCCAGCACGGCATTGCCGGCGACGAGGGCGGCGGCGACCTGTCCGGTGAAGATGGCGAGCGGGAAGTTCCACGGGCTGATGCAGACGATCGGGCCGAGCGGCAGGTGGGAGGGCCCGAGCGTGCGGCGCGCCTGTTCGGCATAGTAGCGCAGGAAATCGACGGCCTCGCGCACCTCGCCGATGGCATTGGCCGCCGACTTGCCGGCCTCGCGCATGATGATGCCCATCAGCGGCTCGATGCGGGCTTCCATGAGGTCTGCCGCGCGGTCGAGGCAGGCGGCGCGCTCGGCGGGGGCGGTCGCGGCCCAGGCGGCGACGCTGTCCGCCGCCATGCCGACGATGCGCTCGGCGTCTTCCGCCCTGATCTCGGTGACGCGGCCGACGACGTCGCGGTGGTCGGCGGGGTTGACGACGTCGCTGGTCTCGCCGGCCGTGGAGCCGTCCGCCAGAAGCGGGGCGGCGTGCCATTCTCCGGCGGCGCTGCCGGCAAGCTCGCCGGCCAGTTCGGCAAGCGTCGTCTCGTTGGAGAGGTCGAGGCCCCTGGAGTTCTCGCGGCTCTTGCCGAAGAGGTCGACGGGCAGGGCGATCTGGTCGTGCTGCGCGCCGAGGACGGGCATGGCGGCGACGATGTCGACCGGATCGGCGATCAGCGATTCCACCGAGACCTTGGGATCGGAGATGCGGTTGACGAAGGAGGAGTTCGCGCCGTTTTCGAGGAGGCGGCGGACGAGATAGGCGAGCAGCGTCTCATGCGTGCCGACGGGGGCGTAGACGCGGCACGGCCGGTCCAGCTTGTCCTTGCCGACCACCTCGTCGTAAAGCGGCTCGCCCATGCCGTGCAGGCACTGGAATTCGTACTTGCAGACGGCGAATTCCGGGCCTGCGAGCTGATAGATCGTCGCGAGGCTCTGCGCGTTGTGCGTGGCGAATTGCGGGAAGACGGCGTCCGGCGCGGCGAGCAGCTTGCGGGCGCAGGCGACATAGGCGACGTCCGTATAGATCTTGCGTGTATAGACCGGGAAGCCTTCGAGGCCGTCGAGCTGCGCGCGCTTGATCTCGGCGTCCCAATAAGCGCCCTTGACGAGGCGCACCATGACGCGCCGGCCGGAGCGGCGGGCGAGGTCGATGATGAAGTCGAGCACGAAGGGGCAGCGCTTGCCATAGGCCTGCACCACGAAGCCGAGGCCGTTCCAGCCCTTGAGGTCCTCTTCGAAGCAGAGGCTTTCGAGGAGGTCGAGCGAGAGTTCCAGCCGGTCGGCCTCCTCGGCGTCGATGTTGAGGCCGATATCGTAGCTCCTGGCGATGGCGGCGAGCGCCTTCACCTTCGGCAGCAGCTCGCCCATGACCCGCCCGGCCTGCGCGCGGACATAGCGCGGATGCAGCGCCGAGAGCTTGATGGAGATGCCGGGGCCTTCATAGATGCCGCGGCCGGCCGAGGCCTTGCCGATGGCATGGATGGCGGCCTCGTAGTCGCGGTAGTAGCGTTCGGCGTCGGCGGCGGTCGTCGCGGCTTCGCCCAGCATGTCGTAGGAATAGCGGAAGCCGCGCGCTTCGAGCGGCTTTGAGCGCTTCAGCGCCTCCTCGATGGTCTCGCCGGTGACGAACTGCTCGCCCATCATGCGCATCGCCATGTCGACGCCGCGGCGGATGACCGGTTCGCCGGCCCGCGCGATGAGGCGCGTCAGCGCGGCGGAAAGGCCGCGGTCGTTGACGGTGGAGGTGAGCTTGCCGGTGACGACGAGGCCCCAGGTGGCGGCATTGACGAACATCGACTTGCCGCCGCCGATATGGGAGGTCCAGTCGCCCTCGGCGATCTTGTCGCGGATCAGCGCGTCGCGCGTGTCGGTGTCGGGGATGCGCAGCAGCGCCTCGGCAAGGCACATCAGCGCCACGCCTTCCTGGCTCGACAGCGAATATTCCTGCACCAGGCCCTCGACGCCGGTGCCCTTGTGCTTGGCGCGCAGCGCCTCGATCAGCGTGCGGGCGGTGCTGCGGATATCGTAGCGCTGCGTGTCGGTGACGCGTGCGGCCGCGACGAGGGGCGGCAGGCACTCGGTCTCGGGGCGGCGATAGGCGGCGGTGATCGCCTGGCGAAGCTCGCTCTGCGGGCGGATCGGCGGCGCGAAATTGGCAAAGGGTTTCTGCATGGCGGGACCTGTGGGAAGCGAGGTTCGGTAGGAAATCAGCGGATGAAGGTGACGGCAGGCTCGTCCCGGTCGGGGACGTCATGGAACTCCGGGGCGTGATGGAGCCGGATGGCCGGCGCACCGCGCGCGGACCGCTCCGCCCTGATGCTGCAGGCCGCGACCAGCGCCCTTATGCCGAGCGGCTTGTAGTGGCCGAGAAGGTCCGGCCGCATGCTATCATCGAAGCTCTTGTCGTGCACCATCATCCCCTGTTCGCGGTAAAGGTTCGCCGCTTGCGCCGGCCGCGTCGAGGGCGGCCGGATGTCGCTTGGGCGATCCGGGAAACTGGTGCGGACAATATCATGATGCTAAAAAACAAATGGACTTCAAATTGCCTTCGATTAGGCTGATTGTATCTATTTTTCGCAGATTGGAGGGTGATTTGCCCGATATTTCCCACGCTGATGGGTCGCTGGATGCCTTCGACCGGAAAATCCTCGAGGAACTCACGGAAAACGGCCGCATCCCCGTCGCGGAGCTGGCCGAGAAGGTGGGCCTGTCCAAGACGCCCTGCCAGAACCGCTTCAAGCGGCTGATCGCCGAAGGCTTCATCCAGGGCTTCAAGGCGATCCTCAACCCTTCGAAGATGAACCTCGACCACATCGCCTTCGCGGAGGTGAAGCTGACCAACACCCACGAAGAGGCGCTGAACAGCTTCAACGCGGCGGTCAAGAAGATCAAGGAAGTCGAGGAGTGCCACATGATCGCCGGCCGCTTCGATTATCTCCTGAAGATCCGCACTCGAGACATCAAGAAGTACCGGCTTGTGCTCGGCGAGCGCATCTCGAACCTGCCCTATGTCGCCAATACCTCGACCAATGTGGCGATGGAAACGGTGAAGGAGCGGGGGTGACTGCTCTCAGCACGGAATCGCCGGGCGATCCGGGTGGAGCCTGCCCCTCGCCTTGACCTCTGCCCGCACGCGGGGAGAGGAGAGCTGCCCCACGCGCGGTTGTTGGCTGGGGAAGCCGGCGGGCATATCCCCTTCGCCCCGCAGCCAAGGAGAAGGAGGCCGGCCGGCCGGACGCGGGGCGAGCCTCCGCATGCGCCTCCCCCGGAACATCGCACGGCGGCCCGCGTTTGCGCTCCATTCGACAAAGGAGGCTGTCATGCCGGCAAAATCGAAAGCGCAGCAGAAGGCCGCCGGTGCGGCCCTTGCCGCCAAGCGCGGCGACATGAAGAAGAGCGAGCTCAAGGGCGCCTCGAAGGGCATGGAGAAATCCATGTCGGAAAAGGAGCTGGAGGAAATGGCTTCCACCAAGCGTAAGGGCAAGCCGGAGCACAAGTCGAAAGCCGACTGACGCTCGCCCCCCGCAGGTGCGTGCTTCAATCCCGCGAAGGCGGCTTGACCGGCCGCCATTGTCCGTCGCGAAGATTGCTTCCCTCCTGCGACACGGAAACGGCTAAATTCCCGATCCGTCGAGTTGCTGGGCATCGTCGCCCTGCCATGGTGCGGGCGCGGCGCGGCCGAAATTGGCCGAAGGCATCGGCATCCAGCATTTCAGCTCCGGCTCGGCATATTCGATGACGCAGCCGGGCGCGGAATCGGAGGCGCGCCAGCCTTCCCCGCCGAACCGATCGCCATGCGACCAGTAGGCGACGTCGACTTCCGCCGGTCCCTGCTCGGAGGAGCGTACCGTGACGAGGATTCGGCTACCGTCCTTCGGCGCGCTTGCCATCTGGCGCCAGCGTTCAGGTTCGTCCATCGTTTCTCCTCCCGTCAAGTGTGGAGCGAAGTGTCACCTCGCCGGCAAAACGGGTCAACCCAAACTTTGCCAAACCTCTCCTCTTTCGAGTGGCATGGCCTTTCACGAAGGCTCACGGCTGGAAAACAGCAGCAGATCCTTGCCCAGCGCCAAGCCGAAGGCCTGAAATGACGAAGGGCGCTCGACCCTTTCGGGGAGCGCCCTTCGAGCCCGGACAACTACGAACGCGCGACAGGGGACCATCGCTGCAGGCAGTCGTCGAGAACGGGCAGTGAGCGAGAGATGGGGAGGGGACGACAGGAATTCAAGAGCGCCGATGTCGCCGCTACCGAAGAACCGCGGCAAACGACCGGCGCGGCGAAACAACACGATGCGTTCGGTCGTTGGGCGGATACGCCACCTGCCTGTGATCCACCATCACTGTGGTAGGATGTAGCCGGGTATCAGGAGGCGAAGCGATGACAGGGGACGACCGGTTCGAGCTTTCCCGCTTCGTTGCGGCACAGGACCCTGTCTTCGCCACGGTCCTGGCGGAACTGCGGGCGGGCCGCAAGGAAAGCCACTGGATGTGGTTCGTTTTCCCGCAATTGCGCGCGCTGGGGCGATCTCCTACCGCGAAATTCTATGGCATCGGTTCGCTCGACGAGGCCAGGGCCTATCTCGAACATCCCGTGCTTGCCGGAAGGCTGGCCGAGGCGGTCGATGCGGTGCTCGCCGTGCAGGGCGGTTCCGTCCATGACATCTTCGGCTCGCCCGACGACCTGAAATTCCGCTCCTCGATGACCCTGTTCGACGTGGCGGCAGAGGGCAGGGAGAGACGCTTCCGGCTTGCGCTGGAGCGGTTCTTTGCCGGCGAGCCCGACCGGCATACGCTGGAGTTCATCCATGATGGCAGCGCCGTCGATCCTGCGGGACGGCGATGACGCAGCCGTTTTTCACCATCGGCCATTCCAACCGCAGTCTCGCGGAGTTTGTCGCCCTTCTGCGTTCCGCGCGCATCGAACGGGTCGTCGATATTCGAAAGATGCCGATGTCGCGCGCCAATCCGCAGTTCAACCACGACGCGTTGTCCACCGCGCTGGCCGAGGTGCAGATAGCCTATGAACATGTCGCGGCACTCGGCGGGCTTCGCGGCCGCAGGCCGGCCTTGCCGCCACAGATCAATGGCCTTTGGCAAAACAGGAGCTTCCATAACTACGCCGACTATGCGCTGTCCGATGCCTTCCATGCGGGCCTGGAACATCTTCGCACGGAGGGGCATCGGTGGCGTTGCGCGATGATGTGCGCCGAGGCAGTCTGGTGGCGCTGTCACCGCCGCATCGTTTCCGATTACCTCATCGCGCAGGGCGAAAGCGTCTTCCACATCATGGGCGAAGGCCGGATCGAGGAGGCGCACCTGACTCCCGGCGCCGAGCCGCAAGCGGACGGAACGGTGGTCTATCCCGCCCTCGGTGAGCCGCGTCTGCCTGATGGATAATGTCGTGCTCGATGAGACCTGCCGTTCCCGCGGTGTGAGTTCGGCAGGAACCCCTTTCCGCGAAGTCCGGGGAATGTGCTTTTCCTGCAAGAATGCCGGACCATGGAGATCGCTCGCGGGAGCCGGCCGTCGCGTTGCATATCGCGAGTCCAGATCGGATGGGCCACCGGCAGGGTGTCTGGCGGCGCGCTATTACGGTGGACGGATGTTCCGATCCCATCACTCACGGGACGATCGCAAGGGCATCGCGCCCGGCAGTTTCGCCTCGATCGCCGCAAGGCCGGCCTCCAGTTGCTCAAGGGCGCCGGCGCCGAGGAGTTGCGCCATTTCCCGCTCGTAGGCGTGCGCGAGTTCGATCATCTCGGTGAAGATGCGCCGGCCGGCCGGGGTCAGGTCCAGATGCTCGAAGCGGCGGTCGTCGGCGTCCTCGCTGCGCTTCAGCCAGCGCTTTTCCTCCAGCGCCCGGACGGCGCGGGAAACCTTCGTCTTGTGCATGCTGGAATTGGCGCCGATCTCCGTCGCCGTCATGCGGCCGTAGGCGCCGAGGGCGGCGAGCGCCCGCCATTCCGGCCGGGTCATCCGGTAGCGCGTCCGGTACTGCGCGGCAAAGCGCTGGCTTACGCGCTCGGCCGCCTGGTTCAGCCGGTAGGGCAGGAAGGTTTCGAGCTTGAAGTCCATGGCCGGCCGCCTTGATGGTTACATAATGGACGGTTACATCTGTAACTATCTGATAAAGAGCCTTGCGGAGGAGGGCAAGCCATGGCTGACAGCACCAACAGCCTGAAATACATGCCGGGCTTCGGCAACGATTTCGAGACGGAATCCCTGCCCGGTGCCCTGCCGCAGGGCCAGAACAGCCCGCAGAAGTGCAATTACGGCCTCTACGCCGAGCAGCTCTCGGGCTCGCCCTTCACCGCCCCGCGCGGCACCAACGAGCGCTCCTGGCTCTACCGCATCCGCCCGAGCGTGCGCCACACGCGCCGCTTCTCCCATGCGAGCTACCCGCACTGGAAGACCGCGCCCTGCCTCGACGATCATTCCCTGCCGCTCGGCCAGCTCCGCTGGAACCCGCTGCCCGCGCCGAAGGAGGCGTTGAACTTCCTCGAAGGCATCCGCACCATGACGACGGCGGGGGACGTGCTGACCCAGGTCGGCATGGCCGCGCATGCCTATACGTTCAACACCGACATGGTGGACGACTATTTCTTCGATGCAGACGGCGAGCTGCTGGTCGTGCCGCAACTGGGCGCGATCCGCATCTTCACCGAAATGGGCATCATGGATGTCGAGCCGCTGGAAATCGCGCTCATCCCGCGCGGCATGATGTTCAAGGTCTCGCGCATCGGCGAGGGCGACGTCTGGCGCGGCTATGTATGCGAGAACTACGGCGCGAAGTTCACCCTGCCGGATCGCGGGCCGATCGGTGCGAACTGCCTCGCCAATCCGCGCGACTTCAAGACGCCCGTCGCCGCCTACGAGGACAAGGAGACGCCCTGCCGCGTCCACGTTAAATGGTGCGGCAAGTTCTACGTCACGGAGATCGGCCATTCGCCGCTCGACGTCGTCGCCTGGCACGGCAACTACGCGCCGTTCAAATACGACCTTCGCACCTATTCGCCCGTCGGCGCGATCCTCTTCGACCATCCCGATCCGTCGATCTTCACGGTGCTGACGGCCCCGACCGAGGAGGCCGGCACGGCAAATATCGACTTCGTCATCTTCCCGCCGCGCTGGCTGGTCGCCGAGCATACTTTCCGCCCGCCCTGGTATCACCGCAACATCATGAGCGAGTTCATGGGCCTCATCCACGGCCAGTACGATGCCAAGGAGGAGGGCTTCGTGCCCGGCGGCATGAGCCTGCACAACATGATGCTGCCGCACGGCCCCGATGCCACCGGCTTCGACAAGGCCTCCAACAGCGAGCTGAAGCCCGTCAAGCTCGACCACACCATGGCCTTCATGTTCGAGACACGCTTTCCGCAGCAGCTCACGAAATTCGCGGCCGAGCTGGAGACGCTGCAGGACAACTATCTCGACTGCTGGGACGGGCTGGAGCGCCGGTTCGACGGCACGCCGGGGATCAAGTGAATTCAGCCACCCTGCCAGGCTTTTACAGCTTCGATCGGCCAGACAAGCATCAGGATGTTCAGCGCCAGCCCGTCGCGGATGAGGTAGGTGGTCGTCGCCTCGAAAATCACGATGAGCGCGACGCTTGCCCAGACGGGCAGGCGCGAGGCGAGGAAGAAGCCGACGACCATCGCGAGGATATCCGCGCTGGAATTGATCACGCTGTCGCCGAAATAATCGAGCGAGACTGTCGATTCGCGGTAGCGGTTGATCACCATGTCGGTGTTTTCGAGGATTTCCCAGGCGCATTCCACGACGAGCGCGAGGGCGAGGCGCACGTTTATGCTCGCCTTTTTCAGGATCAGCGTGAAGAAGCCGAAGAACAGGATGCCGTGGATGATGTGGCTCGGCGTGTACCAGTCGCTAAGGTGCTGCGAGTTTTCGGAGGAAACCACCACGCCATGCCACAGTTTCACATATCCGCACTTGCAGATGAGCGGCTGACCCATCGTATAAAGGATGGCGGCCGTCACGGCGATAAAGCCGGCGGCGATCAGCAGGGAATTTCGGACCGTGCGGTTCAAGCGGGATTTCCTTGGAGAGGCGATGCGGCGCGGACGCGGCGCATGCGGGTGGAGACAGGCGGCCGGAAGATGACACGATCCGCCGACCGGAAACAAGATCGGGAGCGACACGCATGAAACTTGCGACATTGAAGGATTCCACCCGCGACGGCCGCCTGGTCGTCGTCTCGCGCGACCTGACGCGCTGCTCGGAAGTGGGCCATATCGCCCGCAGCCTGCAGGCGGCGCTTGACGATTGGGCGCATGTCGCGCCGCGGCTGGAACGGGTCGCCGAGGGGCTGGAGACCGGCTCGCAGCCGACGACGCGCTTCCACGAGCACGACGCGGCTTCCCCGCTGCCGCGCGCCTATCAGTGGGCGGACGGCTCGGCCTATGTCAACCATGTCGAACTCGTCCGCAAGGCCCGCAATGCCGAAATGCCCGAGAGCTTCTGGACCGATCCGCTGATGTACCAGGGCGGCTCCGACAGCTTCCTCGGCCCGCGCGACCCGATCCTTGCATCCGACGAGGCCTGGGGCATCGACATGGAAGGCGAGATCGCCGTCATCGTCGACGATGTGCCGATGGGTGCGAGCGTGGAGGAGGCGCGCGATGCGATCCGCCTCGTCATGCTCGTCAACGACGTCTCGTTGCGCGGCCTCATTCCGGGCGAACTTGCCAAGGGCTTCGGCTTCTTCCAGTCGAAACCCTCCTCTGCCTTCTCTCCCGTTGCCGTCACGCCCGACGAACTGGGCGATGCCTGGAAGGGCGGCAAGCTGCACCTGCCGCTCCTCGTCTCGCTCAACGGCACGCCCTTCGGCAAGGCCGATGCCGGCGTGGACATGACCTTCGACTTCGGCCAGCTCGTCGCCCATGCGGCAAAGACCCGCCCGCTCGTCGCCGGCTCGATCATCGGCTCGGGCACCGTCTCCAACAAGCTCGACGGCGGTCCCGGCAAGCCGGTCTCCGAGGGCGGCGCCGGCTATTCCTGCATCGCCGAGGTCCGCACCATCGAGACGATCGCCACCGGTGCGCCGAAGACGCCCTTCATGAAGTTCGGCGATGTCGTGCGCATAGAGATGAAGGACAAGGCGGGCCATTCGATCTTCGGCGCCATCGAGCAGACCGTGACGCGCTACGGGAAGGAGTGACCCGATGAGCGAGGAGATCGTCCTCTACGATTACTGGCGCTCCTCCGCCAGCTACCGCGTGCGCATTGTGCTCGAAAGCCTCGGCCTCGCCTACCGGCGGGTCTCCGTCGATCTCCTTGCCGGCGAGCAGCGCGCGCCAGAACACCGCGCCCGCAACCCCCAGGGTCTCGTACCGGCACTGGTGATCGACGGTCAGACGCTGACGCAATCCCTCGCCATCATCGAATACCTCTGCGAAACGCGCCCCGCGGCGCGTTTCCTCCCCGCCGATCCGCTCGGCCGGCAGCGCGTGCGCACGCTCTCCTACGCCATCGCCATGGAGATCCACGCGGTCTGCAATACGGGCGTCGTGGGCCATGTCATGGAGATCACCGGCGGCGGAGAGGGTGTCCGGGCCGACTGGATGAAGAAGTTCATCGGCGAAGGCCTTGCCGCCGTCGAGGCTCTACTCGACAACCCCGCCACCGGCGCCTTCTGCCACGGCGAAACCCCTACGATGGCCGACTTCTGCCTCGTCCCGCAGATCTACAACGCCGAACGCTGGGGCGCCGACCTTTCCGGCCTGACGCAGATGCGGCGGATCGCCGAGGCCTGCCGGATGCTTCCGGCCTTCAAGGCGGCGCATCCAGAGACGGTGAAGGCGGCTTGAGCTTTGAAAGCCGCGTGCCGCATGTTATATATACCCCGGACTACGAAAGGATATACCATGCCGCTCTACGTCAAGGATCAGGAAGTCGACCGGCTTGCCGAGCGGCTGTCCGCGCTCCTCAAGGTCAGCAAGACCGAGGCGGTGCGGCAGGCGCTGGCGCGTGAGCTGGAACGGGTGGAAAGCGAGCCGACATTGGCGGACCGGGCCAAAGCCTTCGTCCGCGATCTCGATGCGAAATACCCCAAGGTCGGCCCGCCCGCCGACAAGGCTTTCATCGATAGTCTCTACGAGGACTGATCGATGTTCGTCGACGCCTCGGCGTTCGTAGCAATCCTGGCGTCCGAAGAGGGGGCTGACGCGCTCCTCGGGAGGCTCCAGCGGGCTGAAATACGCTTTACGTCGCCCATGGCCATCTGGGAGACGTCGCTTGCGGTGGGGCGCCAGAGGCAGATCGCGCCGACGGATGCCTTTGCCCTCGTCACGGATTTCCTGAAGCTGCTTTCGGTCAAGGTCGAGCCGGTCGATCCCGGTACGGGCGAATTGGCCGTCATCGCCTATCAGCGTTTCGGCAAGGGCCGGCATCCGGCGGGCCTGAACTTTGGCGACTGCTTCGCCTATGCCTGTGCCCGGCATCTCAACATGCCGCTGCTCTACAAGGGCGACGATTTCTCCAGGACGGATATCGAAGCCGCATAGGAACCGCCCCGCCGAAGCGGGGCGGTCGTGTCGTCAGGCCACATCGCCCATGCAGATATATTTCAGCTCCAGATAGTCGTCCGCGCCGTGGGCGGAGCCTTCGCGGCCGAGGCCGGACTGCTTGATGCCGCCGAAGGGGGCGGCTTCGGAGGAGATGAGGCCGGTATTGACGCCGACCATGCCGTATTCGAGCGCTTCGGCCACCTTCCAGACCTTCTTGAGGTCGCCGGCGAAGAAATAGGCTGCGAGGCCGAATTCGGTGTCGTTGGCTTGTTCGATCACGTCCCCGACCGTGTCGAAGCGGAAGAGCGGAGCGACGGGGCCGAAGGTCTCTTCCCTCGCCACCGTCATGCCGCGCGCGACGCCCTTCAGCACCGTCGGCTGGAAGAAGGTGCCGTTGCCCTCGATGCGCTTGCCGCCGGCAAGGACCGTCGCGCCCTTGGAGACGGCGTCGGCGATATGGGCCTCGACCTTGGCGATGGCGGCCTCCTCGATCAGCGGGCCGATGGTCGTGCCCTTGTCGAAGCCGTTGCCGACGGAGAGCTCGGCGACCTTCTTCGCAAGCTTCTCGGCGAAGGCGTCATAGACCCCCGACTGCACGTAGAGACGATTGGCGCACACGCAGGTCTGGCCGGCATTGCGGTATTTCGAGGCCATGGCGCCCTCGACGGCGGCGTCGAGATTGGCGTCGTCGAAGACGATGAAGGGCGCGTTGCCGCCGAGCTCCAGGCTGACCTTCTTGATCTGGTCGGAGCACTGGCGCATCAGGATGCGGCCGACTTCCGTCGAGCCGGTGAAGGAGATCTTCCGCACCTTCGGATTGAAGCACAGCTCCTTGCCGATGGCCGGGCCGTCCGTGCCGAGGATGACGTTGAAGACGCCGGCGGGGATGCCGGCCTTTTCCGCCAGCACGGCAAGTGCGATGGCCGAGAGCGGCGTCTGCTCGGCCGGCTTGGAAACCACCGTGCAGCCGACGGCGAGCGCCGGGGCGACCTTGCGGGCGATCATCGCGGCCGGGAAATTCCACGGCGTGATCGTGCCGACGACGCCGACCGGCTGCTTGATGACGAGCATCCGCTTGTCGACGGAGGGAGCGGGGATCGTCTCGCCGTTGATGCGCTTGGCCTCTTCCGCGTACCACTCGACATAGGAGGCGGCGTAGAGGATTTCGCCGCGCGCTTCCGGCAGGGGCTTGCCCATTTCGGCGGTGAGGATGGCGGCCAGTTCGTCGGCATTGGCGACGATCAGGTCGTTCCACTTGCGCAGCAGGATGCTGCGGTCCTTGGCGGGGCGGGCGGCCCATGCGCCTTGCGCCTTGTGGGCGGCGTCGATGGCGGCGGCGGTCTCGCTCGCGCCCATCTCGGGCAGCGTCGCCAGCTTTTCGCCGGTCGCGGGATTGAAGACATCGAAGGTCGCGGCGCCGTTGCCGCCGATCCAGTTGCCGTTGACATAGCCTGCATCGCGCAGGAAATCGGTCGACTTCAGGTGCCTGGTGAGAGCATCGTGGAAGGCCATGATTGCATTCCTTTCGGACAGGAAAGGCCGTTCACCCGGAGCCATGCCCCGGGTGTCGCCTTGGGAGGATGTGGTTCGTTCGCTTGCGGCGCCGATCAGGCGCTGCGGGCCTCGACCATGGAGGCTTCGAGGATGTCGAGCGCTTCGGCGAAGACCTCGTCCTGGATGGTGATCGGCGCGAGGAAGCGGATGACGTTGCCGTGCACGCCGCAGGTGAGCAGGATCAGGCCCTTGTCGAGGGCTTTCAGGCGCACCTTGTTGGCGAAGTCGGCGCTCGGCTGCTTCGTGGCGACGTCGTTGAACTCGACGGCGTTCATGAAGCCCGGGCCGCGGATGTCGACGATCTCGGGAACCTTGTCCTGCAGCGAGGCGAGGCGCTGCTTGAGGCGCGCACCGAGGTTCTCGGCGCGGTTGCACAGGTCCTCGTCCTTGATGACGTCGAGCACGGCATGGGCCGCCGCAACGCCGATCGGGCTGCCGGCATAGGTGCCGCCGAGGCCGCCGGGGCCGGGCGCGTCCATGATCTCGGCGCGGCCGGTGACGGCGGCGATCGGGAAGCCGCCGCCGAGACCCTTGGCCATGGTCATCAGGTCGGCCGCGATGCCGTAGTGCTCCATGGCGAACATCTTGCCGGTGCGGGCAAAGCCGGTCTGCACCTCGTCGGCGATGAGAAGGATGCCGTGCTGGTCGCAGATCTCGCGCAGCGCCTTCATGAAGGCGACCGGGACGGGATAGAAGCCGCCTTCGCCCTGCACCGGCTCGACGATGATCGCGGCGACGCGGTTCGGGTCGACATCGGCGGCGAAGAGCTTCTTCAGCACGTTCAGCGACTGCTCGACCGTCGTGCCATGGGCCTCGATCGGGAAGGGCGCGTGGAAGACGTCGCCCGGCATGGCGCCGAAGCCGACCTTGTAGGGCACGACCTTGCCGGTCAGCGCCATGCCCATGAAGGTACGGCCGTGGAAGCCGCCCGAAAAGGCGATGACGGCCTGGCGGCCGGTGGCGGCGCGGGCGATCTTCACGGCGTTCTCGACGGCTTCCGCGCCGGTCGTCACGAAGATCGTCTTCTTGGCGAAGTTGCCGGGGGTGATGGCGTTGAGGCGCTCGGCAAGCTCGACATAGTTCTCGTAAGGAACGACCTGGTGGCAGGTATGCGTGAAGCGGTCGAGCTGCTTCTTGACGGCCTCGATGACACGCGGATGGCGGTGGCCGGTGTTGACCACGGCGATGCCGGCGGCGAAATCGATGTAGCGGTTGCCTTCCTTGTCCCAGATTTCCGCATTCTCCGCACGGTCGGCGTAGATCTGCGTGGTCATGCCGACGCCGCGGGAAATGGCGGCGTTCTTGCGGTCTGTCAGAGGCGTGGCGGTCATGGCGCTGTTCCTGGATCTGGAGGCTTCGTTTCGTCGGCTTGCATTAACTTACATTTTTTCTGCAAGACTTGTGTGGAATTCCTACATTTTTTCTGCAAGAATGCAATGGCATTTTAAGAGCGCAATGCGACGGATTTCAAACCCGAGCGGCTGCTCCGGGGATGCTATAGAACGATCATACAGAATCAGGGATTTGGCGCGATGGGTTCCGGGGAGCCGGTGCATTACAAGGTGGCGGAGGCCGCGCGGCTTGCCGGCGTTTCGGCCTCCACGCTGAGGCTCTGGGAGGCGCAGGGTCTCGTCGTGCCCGGCCGCTCGGAGACGGGGCATCGCCAGTACAGCGCCGACGACGTGGTGCGATTGAAGCGCATCGCCTGGTATCGCACGGAGCGGGGCCTCAACCCGGCCGCTATCCGCGAGGCGCTGGAGGCAGAAGAGCCTGCCGCCGACAGCAGCGCATCCGAGGGCGATGCGCCGCAGGGCATAGGCCGCAAGCTGCGCAGCCTGCGCCACGCGGCAGGCAGGACGCTGGAGCAGGTCGCCGGCGACATCGGCATCGCGACGTCGGTGCTTTCCACCTTCGAGCGCACCTCGCAGGGCGTGACCTTCCGCGTGCTGCACGATCTCGCCGACTATTACGGCACGACCGTCTCCAAGCTTTCCGGCGAGGAGGAAGAGGACAACCGCGCCGTCGTTAGGGCCGGGGAATGGAAGTTCTGGCCCGAGACATCGCCCGGCGTCACCGTGCAGGTGCTGGCGGACGGGCGCAACATGATGGACTGCCACCGTTTCGTGCTCGCCCCCGGCGCCTCCAGCGACGGCGCCTACATGCATGACGGCGAGGAATTCGTGCATGTGCTTTCCGGCCAGGTGGAAATCGTGCTCGACGGCCACGAGTTCCACGATCTCGGCCCCGGCGACAGCCTCTATTTCGAAAGCTGCCGCCGCCATGCCTGGCGCAACCGCCACGACGGGGAGACGATCCTGATCTGGATCAACACGCCCCCGACGTTCTGATCTTGACGCGCCGCCCTCTACGGGCATTTCGCCGTGTCGACCACCGATCCCGATGGCTAAAGATCGAGGGCCTGCAGCGGCACGGCCGTTTCAGATAGGCCGGGCGCGCCGCTTCAACTGCTGCTCGCGGAAGAAGATGAAGAGGCCGGAGGCGACGATGAAGCCGGCGCCGACAAGCATGGCCGAGCGCGGCACGTCGCCGAAGAAGAACCAGCCGAACACCACCGCCCAGAGCAGCATCGTATATTGCAGCGGCACGACGGTCGCCGCATCCGCCAGCTTCAGCGAGCGGTTCACCAGCATGTGCGCGCCCATGGCGACGATGCCGAGAAGGCTGAGCAGGCCGAAGTCGAGGGGGCGGAGTGGCGCCCAGCCGGCGGGATCGGCAAGACACCAGATGCCGGCGACGACGGCCGCGCCGGCGATCTGCCAGAAGACGAGCGTCGTGTCGGGCGCCGCGCGCAGCGACCGGCCGAGCACCATGGCAAGGCCGAAGGCCAGGCTGCCGGCAAGCGCGATCAGCGCCGGCAGCGTGAACGTGTCCTTCGAGGGCGAGAGCGCGATGATGACGCCGACGAAGCCGATGACGATGGCCGTCCAGCGTCGCCAGCCGACCTTCTCGCCGAGCATCAGCGGCGAGAGCGCGGCAACGTAGATGGGGGCGGCGAGCCAGTAGGTCATGGCATCGGCAAGCGGCATGTAGGCGACGGCGAAGTAGAAGCCGCAGGCTTCCACGGCGAACAGCGCCGCACGAAGCAGATGCAGCCTCGGCCGGTCGACGTCGACCAGCCGCCGCCAGCCCACACGCCAGAAGAAGGGGGAGAGCACGACGAGCGCGGCAAGGCTGCGGATCAGCATGAGCTGGCCGACGGAATAGGTCGCCACCAGCCATTTGCCGAGCACGTCGTTCAGCGAGAACATGACCATGCCGAGCAGCATCAGGAGCACGCCGAGACGGGCGGAGCCCGCGGCGGGCGAGGAGGCGGCGATGTCGGTCATGGCGAAAACCCGGGTCTTGGACCGGAGGGCTGTGACACATTCCGGCGAGCCGATCCAGTCAGCATTTTTGATGGCTGCATAAGCGGCGCGCCGGGCAATCCCGCGGTTGATCCGGCCGCGCTGCGGTGGAAGACTGCGCCGGACATCTGCACGAGGCTCATTCGATGACGGAAGACACGACAGGCAAACGCCGGCTGCGCTCGCAGGACTGGTTCGACAACCGCGACCATGTCGACATGGCGGCGATCTATCTCGAGCGCTTCATGAACTACGGCATCACGCCGGAGGAGCTGCGCTCGGGAAAGCCGGTGATCGGCATCGCGCAGAGCGGCAGCGACCTCACCCCCTGCAATCGCCATCACATCGATCTCGCGAGACGCGTGCGTGACGGCATCC
This sequence comes from Shinella sp. PSBB067, assembly GCF_016839145.1. NCBI lineage: Bacteria > Pseudomonadati > Pseudomonadota > Alphaproteobacteria > Hyphomicrobiales > Rhizobiaceae > Shinella > Shinella sp. PSBB067. The sequence continues at coordinate 159,113 of NZ_CP069302.1, forward strand.
GCGATGCGGGCGGCATTCCCATCGAATTCCCCACCCATCCGATCTTCGAGAACTGCAAGCGGCCGACCGCCGCGCTCGACCGGAACCTTGCCTATCTCGGCCTCGTCGAGATCCTCTACGGCTATCCGCTCGACGGCGTCGTGCTGACGACGGGCTGCGACAAGACCACGCCGTCCGCGCTGATGGCCGCCTCGACGGTCGACATTCCCGCCATCGTGCTGTCCGGCGGGCCGATGCTCGACGGCTGGCACGAAGGCGAGCTGGCCGGCTCCGGCACGGTCATCTGGCGCTCGCGTCGCAAGCTGGCGGCGGGCGCCATCGACGAGGAAGAGTTCCTTGAGGCCGCGATGGATTCCGCGCCCTCCATCGGCCATTGCAACACGATGGGCACGGCCTCGACCATGAATGCCCTGGCCGAGGCGCTCGGCATGTCGCTGACGGGTTGCGCCGCCATTCCGGCGGCCTATCGCGAGCGCGGCCAGATGGCCTACCGCACCGGCCGGCGCGCGGTGGAGCTCGTCCTGCAGGATGTCCGCCCCTCGCATATCCTGACGCGGGAGGCCTTCCTCAATGCCGTCCGCGTCAACTCGGCCATCGGCGGGTCCACCAATGCGCAGCCGCACCTTATGGCGATGGCGCGGCATGCCGGCGTGGAATTGAAGCCGGAGGACTGGCAGGTGTACGGCTACGACATTCCGCTGCTCGCCGACGTGCAGCCCGCCGGCCGCTTCCTCGGCGAGCGCTTCCACAGGGCCGGCGGCGTGCCGGCCATCATGCGCGAGCTGCTCGATGCCGGAAAACTCGACGGGTCCTGTCCCACCGTCACGGGCCGCACCGTGGCGGAGAACCTCGATGGCCGCGAGGCGGTCGATCGCGAGGTCATCCGCCCCTATGACGCACCGCTGAAGGAGCGGGCGGGCTTCCTCGTGCTCAGGGGCAACCTCTTCGACTTCGCGATCATGAAGACCTCGGCGATCTCGGAAGAGTTCCACCGGCGCTATCTCGGAACGCCCGGCCACGAAGGCGTCTTCGAGGGGAGGGCGGTCGTCTTCGACGGTTCGGAGGACTATCACCGTCGCATCAACGATCCGGCGCTCGGCATCGACGAGCGCACCATCCTTGTCATCCGCGGCGCGGGGCCGCTCGGCTGGCCGGGCTCGGCGGAGGTCGTCAACATGCAGCCGCCGGACCACCTTCTCAAGCGCGGCATCACCAGCCTGCCGACCATCGGCGACGGGCGGCAGTCCGGCACGGCCGACAGCCCCTCGATCCTCAACGCCTCGCCGGAAAGCGCCGCCGGAGGCGGTCTCGCCTGGCTCCGGACCGGCGACGTGATCCGCATCGACCTCGAAGGGGGCCGCTGCGACATGCTGGTGGAGGACGCGGAGATCGAGCGGCGCAAGGCCGACGGCATTCCGCCGGTGCCCGCGGACGCGACGCCGTGGCAGCGGATCTACCGCCGGACCGTCACCCAGCTTTCGGACGGCGCTGTCATCGAGGGGGCAGCCGATTTCCGCGGGATCGCGCGAATGCCGCCCCGCCACAACCATTGAGGGGCGTCATCCCCTGCGGGCGACGAGGATGCCGAGCAGGACGATCGCACCGCCGACAGCTTGGGTCATGCCGACCGGCTCGGCGAGCAGGACCCAGGCGAGGATGGCGGCGACGACCGGCTGGAGCAGCAGCGTCAGCGAGGAGAAGGCCGTCGGCAGGTAGGCGAGCGCATAGGTCACGAGGCCCTGTCCGCCGACATGGCTGATGAAGGCGAGGCCGAAGAGCATGGACCAGCCGAAAAGCGTTGCCGGCAGCATGCTGCCTTCCAGGAAGAAGGCGGCGGGCAGCATGCAGACGGCAGCCGAGAGGGTCGTCCAGACCATGATGCGCAGCGTGGAGAAGCGCGCGCGCACATGCCCGAGCGAGAGCATGTAGCAGGCATAGAAGAAGGCCGCGACGATCGCCGTGGCGTCGCCCGCGAGCTGCCCGCCGCTTATGGCCGCCGGCCCGCCCTTCAGGACGATGACGCCGGCAAGCGCCAGCGCAAGCCCGCTGAGGAAGATCGGGGTGATGCGCGTGCGGAAGACCAGCCAGGAGCCGAGCGTGACGAAGACGGGCGCGAGGTTGGCGAGCAGCGTCGCATTGGCGACGGAGGTCATGTGCAGCGACAGGTGCCAGGCGGCAAGGTCGAGCGCCAGGAACACGCCCGGCAGCAGCAGCAGGAGATGGTCGCGCAGGCCGGCCGGCGTCTCGTCGCCCTGCCGTGCCATCCGCGACATCAGGAAGAAGGGCAGCAGCGCGAGCGAGACGCGCCAGAAGGCCGTGGCCATCGGGCCCACCTCGGAAAGACGCACGAAGATCGGCGATCCGCCGATGGCGACGCCTCCCGCCAGAAGGGCGATGAGGGCAAGGCGGGCATGACGGGAGGCGGCAATTGGGGACACGGCATCAGTCCGAATGGGGGCGTGCCAGCGAGCTATCAGACCCTGCCGGTTTGAACCAGATGGAGGATGCCGATTTAGGCGGAATCTTTCCATCCGGCGGGATTTGCTGAAGACGGTCCCCGCACTCTCCGTCATCCTCGGCCTTGAGCCGAGGATCTGCCGACGCATCGTGAACCGAGACGCCGCAGATGCTCGGGACAGGCCCGAGCATGACGAAAGAGAAGGCATCGGATGGCCACAGCGCTCTTTCGAGCGCCATCGTCAACCCCAGCTCAGGCCGCGTCGGGCCGGTGCACGGTCTTCACTTCGAGGAAATCCTCAAGGCCGAAAAGGCCGCCCTCGCGGCCGTTGCCGGACTGCTTGAAGCCGCCGAAGGGGCTGCCGTAGCGGTGCGGGCCGCCGTTGATATGCACCATGCCGGCGCGAAGGCGGGCGGCGACGCGCTCGGCGCGGTCGGGATTGCCGGTCTGCACATAGGCGGCAAGGCCGTAGGCGGTGTCGTTGGCGATCGCGATCGCTTCCTCCTCGGTGTCGAAGGGGATGATCGAGAGGACCGGGCCGAACACTTCCTCGCGGGCGATGCGCATGTCGTTGTTGACGTCGGCGAAGATCGTCGGCTTGACGAAATAGCCGGTCTCGAAACCATCGGGCTTGCCCGGGCCGCCGACGAGAAGCCGTGCGCCTTCGGCGACGCCGGCCTCGATCAGCGCCTGCACGCGGCCGAACTGGATATGCGAGACGAGCGGGCCGATATGGCCGCCTTCCTCCTCCGGGTTGCCGACCTTGGCTTCCTTGCCGGTGCGCTCGGCGATCTCGACCACCTTGTCGTAGACGGAGCGCTCGACCAGCATGCGGGTCGGCGCGTCGCAGGACTGGCCGGAATTGTTGAAGCATTCGGCGATGCTGCCGGCGACGCGGTCTTCCAGGTCCGCATCGGCGAAGACGATGTTCGGCGACTTGCCGCCGAGTTCCAGCGTCACGCGCTTGACCGTGTCAGCCGCATCCTTGCTGACGGCGATGCCGGCGCGGGTGGAGCCGGTAAACGACATCATGTCGACGTCCTTGTGCCGGGAGAGCGCCGCGCCGCATTCGATGCCGTCGCCGTTGACGAGGTTGAAGGTGCCCGCCGGGAAGCCGGCCTCGTCCACCATCTCGGCATAGAGCATGGCGTTGAGCGGGGTGAATTCGGAGGGCTTGAGCACGCAGGTCGAGCCCGTCGCCAGCGCCGGCACGACTTTCAGCGCGATCTGGTTGATCGGCCAGTTCCAAGGCGTGATGAGGCCGCAGACGCCGATGGGCTCGCGGCGCACGACGTCGCCGTTCGGCAGGACTTCGCGGCTCTTGAGGCGCTTCAGCGCGTCGATGAAGCCCTGCAGATGGCCGACGCCGACATCCGCCTGCTGCTCGGTGCTCATGGAGATCGGCGCGCCGAGCTCCTGCGTGATGGTGCGGGCCATCTCGTCATAGCGGCGCTTGTAGATCGCCAGCAGCTTTTCGAGGAGGGCGAGGCGCTCCTCCACGCTGGTCTGGCTATAGGTCGCAAACGCCTTCCTGGCGGCGGCGACGGCGCGGTCGATATCGGCGGCGGTGCCCATGGAGATGACCGCGATCGGCTTTTCCGTGGCCGGATTGATCACCTGGAGGTCGTTGGCCTTCAGCGGATCGACCCACTGGCCGTCGATGTAGAACTTGCGCTTGTCGAGCATGCTTTTCTCCCGTCACTTCTGTTTTTCGTCGAGCCAGCCCCGGATGAGCTGGCGATAGCGTTCCCCGCCGAAACTTGGAAAATGGCCGCCATGCACCAGCCGCACGGGCAGGGTCAGGAGCCGTTCCATGGAGGCAATATAATGTGTCAGGTCGGAATGATAGGTGTCCTCGATCAGCGGGCCGTCGTAGACGATATCGCCCGAGAAGAGAATTTCGGTCGCCTTCTCGTAGAGCGCAATACCCCCCGGGGAGTGGCCCGGCGTGTGGACGACCTCGAACTGCCGGTCGCCGAGGTCGATGACGTCGCCGTCTTCGAGGATGCGCGTCGCCGGGGCCTTCTTCACCGCGTAGCATTTCGAGCAATAGGGCTCGGGCGGCAGCGCGTCGAATATCTCGTCGGTGACGTAGGGATCGGCCAGCGTGTTCTGCCGCGTCGGGTTGGAGAGAAGATCGGCCTCGGCGGAATGCACCGCACGGCACTCGAATTCGTGGTGGCAGCCGATATGGTCGAAATGCGTGTGGCTCGCCACCGCGATCAGATCGCGCTCCGTAACGAGCGGCACCCATTCCCTGAGCGAGACCACGCCCATGCCGCTGTCGACAAGCATGTCGCGGTCGCGCCCGCGGATGTGCCAGATATTGCAGCGGTAGAATTCCTGGATATAGGGCTCGGAAATAGCGGTCACGTCGTCGTCGAGGCGACGAACGCTGTACCAATCCTCCGGGCGGATGCGCTGCATTGACCCTAAACTCCCGCTCCGTCCTGAAGCACCACGATGCTATCCGCCTTCAGCCGAAGGTCAAGCTCGGCGCCGACGTCCGGCGTCTCGGTCTGCGGCAAGTGGGCGGTGAGCACCGTTCCGTTCGCCTCGATATGGCAGCGGTGATGGGTGCCGAAGAAGGCGCTGCCGGTGATGCGTCCGCGGCCGAGCGAGACGGTAGGCTCATCCGCATGGGTGGAGCGGAAATGCTCCGGGCGGATGCAGAGCGTGACCGCCCGTCCGGGGGCGGGCAGGCCTGAAACGAAGGCGGCGGCTGGAAGGACGGCGCGGCCGAGCGCCGTTTCCACCTCCGCTTCGTCGCCAGCGGTGCGGCTTACCTTCGCGAGCAGGAAATTGGCCTCGCCCATGAAGCCGGCCGAAAACAGCGAGCGCGGGCGCATGTAGATCGAGGCCGGCGTGCCGACATCCTCGATATGGCCCTTGTTCATCACGACGATGCGGTCGGCGATCGCCATCGCCTCCTCCTGGTCGTGGGTGACATGGACGAACGTGGTGCCGACGCGCTTCTGGATCGCCTTCAATTCGTCCTGCATCTGCCGGCGCAGCTTCAGGTCCAGCGCGCCGAGCGGCTCGTCGAGCAGCAGCACGTCGGGATCGACCGCGAGCGCCCGGGCGAGGGCCACGCGCTGGCGCTGGCCGCCCGAAAGTTCATGTGGCTTCCTGGCGGAGGAGGCCCTGAGGCCGACGAGATCGAGATAGGAGAAGGCCTTCTCGTAGCGCTCCTTCTTGCCCATGCCGCGCATGCGCAGGCCGAAGCCGACATTGTCGCGCAGGCACATATGCGGAAAGAGCGCATAGTCCTGGAACATGGTGGTGGTCGGCCGCTTGGCTGGCGAGACGTGCGTCATGTCGCGCCCGCCGATGGCGATCGTACCCGAGGTCGGCTCGATGAAGCCGCCGAGGATGGAGAGGAGGGTCGTCTTGCCGCAGCCGGAGGGGCCGAGCAACACGATGAACTCGCCCGCCGCGATATCGAGCGAGACGTCGTCCAGCGCCCGGAACGCGCCGAAGTCCTTGGTGGCGTTCTTGATGGAAACGTCGGCGGTCATGAGGATTTCCCGGTTTTTCTGAAGACCGTGAGTTCCATGAGGATGAGGAACACGACGGAGATGAGGAAGACGACGCTGCCGATGGCGTTGGTCTTGGGATCGAGGCCGGAGCGCAGCATGCTCCAGATCTCGACCGGCAGCGTCACGTCGAAGCGCGACAGCAGGAAGGCGACGATGAACTCGTCCCAGCTGAAAGTGACGGAGAGGAAGAAGGCGGCGAGGATCGAGGGTAGCAGCATGGGCGCGGTGACAAGCAGCATGACCTGCCAGTCCTTCGCCCCCAGATCGCGCGCCGCCCGTTCGATGTTCACCTGATGCCCGCCCATCGAGGCATAGATGATGGCGAAGCAGAGCGGCAGGTTGATCACCACATGGCCGATGCCGACCGTGAGAAGCGAAAGCCGCATGCCCGTCACGTTCAGCATGGAAAGGAGGCCAAGGCCGATGATCAGTGTGCTGACCGTCATCGGCGCGACGATGAGGCCGCGCAGGAGGGCGGAGGCCGGCAGCGTGTAGCGGGCGAAGGCGTAGGCGGCAAGGAAGCCGAGGACGCACGCGACGGCCGAGGAGATAACCGCCACCAGCAGCGAATTGCCGAGCGCGGCCATCAGCTTGCCGTCGGAAAAGACCGCCTCGTACCAGCGCAGCGTCAGCCCGTTCAGCGGTGGCACCGGCAGCGTGCCGTCCTGGAAGGAGAACAGCACCAGCACGACGACGGGCAGGAAGATGAAGAGATAGATGAGGCCGGCATAGAGCGCGGCAACGACGGTGGAAAGCTGCCGCATGGTCATGTCCTTTCCATCTTCAGCCAGCGCGCGCAGGCGATATAGGCGAGCGTCACCACCGCCATCAGCACCAGCGAGAGCGCCGCCGCCATCGGGAAGTCCGCCCGCCGACCGAGCTGCAGCATGATGACCTGCGGCAGCACCAGCTCGTTGTTGCCGCCGAGGATCTGCGGGGTGATGTAGTCGCCGATGCACAGGACGAAGGTCAGGAACGCGCCGACCATGATGCCCGGCAGCGTCAGCGGCAGCACGACATGCCAGAAGGTCTGGAAGGCGTTCGCCCCGAGATCCGCCGCCGCGCGGCGGTAGTTCGGCGAGAGCTGGATCAGGTTGGCGTAGATCGTCAACGTCAGCAGCATGACGAAGAAATGCACGAAGCCGATGACGGTGCCGGTGCGGTTGGCAGAGAGCGCCAGCGGCTCGGAGATGACGCCGATCGAGAGCAGCGCCTGGTTGACGACGCTGCCCTTGGACAGCACCAGCAGCCAGGAATAGGAGCGCACCACATAGGAGGTCCAGAAGGGCAGGATCGCCATGATGAGGGCGAAGCGCTGCCATTTCTTCGGCACCCGCTCGGCGATGATCCAGGCGAGGGGATAGGCGAGCAATACGGAGATGACGGTGACGGTCGCCGTGATCTCCAGCGAGACCACCAGCCCCTTGAAGAAATGCGCCTTCTCGAATAAGGCGACATAGTTGTCCAGCGTCCACGTTGCGACGATCTCGCGCCCCTGCCGCGTCCAGAAGCTGATCGCGGCCATATAGGCGAAGGGCACGAGGAAGAAGAGGGCGGTCCAGAGTAGCCCCGGCAGGGCAAAGGCCCATGCCTTGCGGCGCTCCGCGCGTTCGAGGGCTGTGGCGGTCATCGTCTTGGGGCCTCGTTGGTGGCGCTCAGGGCGTGGATCCTCGGGTCGAGCCCGAGGATGACGAAAGAGGGGAGGAGCGGGGACTGAAGCAGCGGCGGCACATGCCGCGCCTTTCGATGGGGCGGAAATGCATCTTTCCCACTGTTCGGTGCCGAAAGACGCTTCATACGATGCGAGGGGCAGCATTCGCCGCCGACCGGCACCTCACGACGCGCCGTCGATGGGGTGGAAACCTCCTCCTCCCCACCGTCATCCTCGGGCTAGACCCGAGGACCCACGCTTCCCCACAAACCTTACTGCTGCAGCATCTCCGTCCAGATATCCTGCATTGCCGCATCCATGTCGGCATCGGCCACCGGGTAGAGCTGCGAATTCTTCAGATATTCCGGCTGCCTGTCCCAGCGCAGCGCCGTTTTCTGCGGATCGGTCAGGTGCTCGCCGGCCTTGGCGTTCGCCGGCATCGCCCAGTAGCAGGAGGACGTCGCAAGCCGCGCCTGCCCCTCGGGGCTGACGATATATTGCACGAATTTCAGCGCCAGATCCTGCTTTTCCGAATTCTTGAAGACGCCGATCGACTGCGCCCAGCGCAGCGCGCCCTGCTTGGGGATCGTCCAGTCGAGATTCGGCTTTTCCGCCGAGAGCCCGGCCGTCAGCCACTCGCCGCCACCGACGACGATGTCCACCTCGCCGGTCGCCAGCGCCGTCTGCGAGGCGACGACGTCGCTCACCTGGCGGGAGACCTTCTTCATCTCGAAGAGCTTTTCCTTGATCGCCGGCAGGTCCTCCTGCGTGAGGTCGGCGGTCTTCTTGCCGATGGCGACGCCCGTCAGGCCGACCATCGGAAGGTAGTAGTCATAGAGCGCGATATGGCCCTTGTACTTGTCCGACCACATGACCGTGAGGTCTTCCATGTCGGCCGGGTCGACCTTGGTCTTGTCGTAGGAGATCGTATTGTAGCCGAATTTTTCCGTGACGGCATAGACCTTGCCGTCGCGGGTGGTCGTCTCGTCCATACGCACTTCGGGGAAGAGGTCGCCGAGCGGCAGCTTGTCGGCCGGCATTTCGCCGAGGATGTCCATGTCGATGGCGCGCGGCACGTCGACGGCATCGATGACCAGCACGTCCCAGTCGCCGGGACGGGACTGCTCGATGATCGAGATCGCCGCGCCCGTGCCCTCGTATTCCTTGAGGTTCACCTTGACGTTGTTGGCCTTCTCGAAAGGCTCGACCAGCGCCGGGTCGGTATGGTCGCACCAGACGAGGGCGTTCAGTTCGTCCTGCGCCATCGCGCCGGCGGGAGCAAGGGCAATGGTGGCTGCGGTGGCAAGAAGCATGCGGCGGGCAAGGCCGCCGGAAACGGTTTTCGTCATCGTCTTTCCCTCTGGCTGAAGGCGCGTGGCCTTTCGGATGGCGCTCGTCATGGCGCCTTGAGAAAAAGATTGAACGAGTTCATTTTTTAAGTCAATCTCATTTTTGAAGAGATTCAGTGGAGGGGTCTATGGCCGGATTGCGGGCGAAACAGAAGGCGGACAAGACGCGCCGCATCCTCGATGCCGCCGCCACGCTGTTCCGCCGCGAGGGCTACGACAGCGCCCGCATCGAGGCCATCGCCGAGATGGCCGAGGTCTCCGTCGGAACGCTCTACAACTACTACCAGAACAAGGGCGACATCCTCGTCGCCACCGTTGCGATGGAGGTGACCGAGGTGCTGGAGGGCGGGGCACGCATCGTCGCCAATCCGCCGCTCAACGTTGCCGAGGCGCTGCGCACGCTGATCGCGCAATATTACGACCATTCGCTCGTCTATCTCTCCAAGGAGATGTGGCGTACGGCGATGGCGATCTCCATCCAGCAGCCCGAAACCCCGCTCTCCCGTCGCTATACCGAGCTCGACGGCCAGCTTTCCGCCCAGGTGGTGCGGCTCGTCGAGACGTTGCAGGCGCGCGGCGTCGTGCATGCGGGCGTCGATGCCAGGGCCATCGGCGAGGTCTTCTTCAACAATCTCAACATGATGTTCATCGAGTTCTGCAAGGTGGACGCCATGCCGCTCGAAGAGCTGAAGGCGCGCGTCGAGGCGCAGCATGCGCCCATCGCGAGGCTCATCAGCACCGTCAAGATCGTCTGACCCCGGGAAAAGCATGACCGATACGCAAGCCGCCGTCCTCTCCGCCGCCGATGCCCTGGTCGCCGCCTTCGCCCGGCACGACCGCGACGCCTATTTTTCCGCCTTCGCCCCGCAGGCGACCTTCCTCTTTTATAATCTCGATCGCCCGCTCGACGGCCGCGCCGCCTACGAGGCTGAATGGGCGCTGTGGGAGGAACGCGACGGTTTTCGCATTCACGCCTGCCGCTCGACGGACCGCCGCGTCCAGCTCCTCGGCGACGTCGCCGTCTTCACCCATGCCGTCGAGACCGAGCTTTCGGTGGGCGGCGAGAGGCTGACGAACAACGAGCGCGAGACCATCGTCTTTTCCCGCGATCCCGCCGGCCGCTGGCTTGCCGTGCACGAGCATCTTTCCGCGGCGGCCTAGCAGCAACCCTCTTTGCCGGGCCCGCTCGCAAGCTGTTCGAGGATCGGACAGTCAGGCCGGTCGTCGCCATGGCAATGGGCGGAAAGGTGTTCCAGCGTGTGCACCATCTCCTGAAGCAGCGCCATCTTGGCCTTCATCTCATCGATATGCTCGCTGGCGATGCGCTTGACGTCGGAAGAGGCGCGGGCGCGGTCCTGCCAGAGGGTGAGGAGGTCGCGGATCTGGGCGATGGAAAAGCCGAGGTCGCGGGCTCTTCGGATGAAGGAGAGCGTCGAGAGGTCCTTCGGGCCGTAGACGCGGTAGCCGGAGCCGGTGCGGCCGGCCTCGGGAATGAGGCCGATCTGCTCGTAGTGCCGGATCATCTTGGCGGTGACGCCCGTCGCCTCCGCCGCTTCGCCGATATTCATCATGCCGTTTTTCCCTTGGGGCGGAAGCGCTTCAGGCGCAGCGCATTGGTGACCACGAAGACGCTGGAGAGCGCCATGGCGCCCGCCGCCAGCGCCGGCGAAAGCTGGATGCCGAAGGCCGGGTAGAAGAGGCCGGCGGCGAGCGGAATGAGCGCGACATTGTAGCCGAAGGCCCAGAAGAGGTTCTGGCGGATGTTGCGCATGGTCGCCCGCGACAGGGCGATGCCGGTTGCCACCCCACGCATGTCGCCGGCCATCAGCACCACGTCGGCGCTCTCGATGGCGACGTCCGTGCCGGTGCCGATGGCGATGCCCGTATCGGCGGCGGCGAGCGCCGGCGCATCGTTGATGCCGTCGCCCACGAAGGCGACCTTCCTCGCGCCATTGGCCGAGAGCGCGCGCACCGCGGCCACCTTGCCGTCCGGCAACACCTCCGCCATCACCCTGTCGATGCCGAGCTTTGCCGCAACGGCCTCGGCGGTGCGGCGGTTGTCCCCGGTGATCATCGCGACCTCGATGCCGAGGGCCTTCAGGCTGACGACTGCCTCCTTCGTCGTCGGTTTCACCGGGTCGGTGACGGCGAAGAGGGCCGCGAGCTTTCCGTCGATGGCGGCATAGAGCGGCGAGGCGCCCTCGGCGGCCAGCCGTTCGGCATCGCCCGCGAAGGGCGCGACGTCGAGGCCGCGCGCCTGCATGAAGCCGACCGATCCGGCCTCCACCCTGCGGCCCGAGACCTCGGCGGAAATGCCCTGTCCCGATGTGGTGAGGAAGCCGGAGGCGGACGGAAGGTCGATGCCTTCCGCCACCGCCGCCTCCTGGATGGCGCTGGCGATCGGGTGTTCCGAATGTACCTCGGCGGCGGCGACCAGCGCGAGGACGTTCGCCCGCGAAAAGCCGTCCGCCGGCACGATCTCCGTCAGTGTCGGATGGCCGAGCGTCAGGGTGCCGGTCTTGTCGACGGCGACGATGTCGGTGCCCTCAAGCGTCTGGAGCGCGGTGCCCTGGCGGAAGAGCACGCCGAGCTCGGCGGCGCGCCCGGTGCCGGTTATGATGGAGGTGGGCGTGGCAAGCCCCATGGCGCAGGGGCAGGCGATGATCAGCACGGCGACGGCGTTGACCAGCGCATGGGCAAGAACCGGGCTCGGCCCGAGCGCCAGCCAGAGGCCGAACGTCACGAGCGCGACGGCGATGACGGCTGGCACGAACCATTGCGTCACGCGGTCGACCAGCGCCTGGATCGGGAGCTTCGCCGCCTGCGCGTTCTCGACCATGCGGATGATCTGCGAAAGCACGGTATCGGCGCCGACGCGGGTGGCGCGGAAGGTGAGGGAGCCGGTCGTGTTGACCGTGCCGCCCGTCACCATGTCGCCCGCCTTGCGCGCGACCGGCATCGGCTCGCCGGTGATCATGGATTCGTCGACATAGGAGCTGCCGTCCGTCACCTCGCCGTCGACCGGCACCTTCTCGCCCGGCCGCACGAGCACGATGTCGCCGGGCACGACGCTTTCCAGCGGCACGTCCTCGGCCTTGCCGTCGCGCAGCACGCGGGCGGATTTTGCGCGAAGGCCGGCAAGATGGCGGATCGCCTCGCCGGTGCGCCCCTTGGCACGCGCCTCCAGATAGCGCCCGGCAAGGATGAGCGTCACGATGACGGCGGCCGCCTCGAAATAGACATTGGCCGTGCCGCCGGGCAGGAGGCCGGGTGCGAAGGTCGCGACGGTGGAAAAGCTCCAGGCCGCGAGCGTGCCGATCACGACGAGCGAATTCATGTCCGGCGCCAGCCGCAGGAGGCTCGGAATGCCCTTGCGCAGGAAGCGCAGGCCCGGCCCGGCAAGCACCAGCGTCGCCAGCACGAACTGGATCACCCGGCTCGTCTGCATGCCGAGCGTTTCATGGATATAGTGGCCGAAAGAGGGGAAGGCGTGCGCGCCCATCTCCATGACGAAGAGCGGCGCTGTCAGCACGGCGGCGATGATGAGATCGCGCCGCAGGGTCTTCGCCTCGGCCGCGCGCCGGTCTTCCTCGGGCGCGGCTGTCGTCTCGCGGATGGCCTTGTAGCCGGTCTTTTCCACGGCGGCGGCGAGCTGCTCGAAGGAGGTCGCACCCTTGAGGAAACGCACGCGGGCGCGTTCCTGCGCAAGGTTTGCGGTGGCGTCCAGCACGCCGGGCACGGCCTTCAGTGCCTTCTCGACGCGGCCGATGCAGGAGGCGCAGGTCATGCCCTCGACGGGGAATTCCAGCACCTCCTCCGCAACGCCGTAGCCGGCCTTGCGCACGGCCTCGGCGACGGCGGCGGCATCGGGCGTGCCGGCGAAGGTCACATCCGCCTTTTCCGTCGCGAGGTTGACGGCGGCGCCGGCAACGCCCGGCACCTTTTCGATGGCCTTCTCCACCCGCCGCACGCAGGACGCGCAGGTCATGTCGGAAATGGAAAGCTTGATGGTCTGCCGGTCGGTCTCGGTGAGCATGGTGCACCTTTCATCCTAAGTCGGATAGATCGTGCACCTTCCCATCATGTTAAGGTCAAGCGCCTTTTTGACGCATCAGGCATCGACCGGCGAATAGCCCTCGGCCGCGATGACGGAAGCGACGGCCGCGCGGTTGCCGGCATTCTCGACGGAGACGCGCTTTGCGGCAAGATCGATGTCGACCCTGGCGGCAGGGTAGGCGGCCAGCACCGCGCCGGTGATCGTCCTGGCGCAGTGCCCGCAGGTCATGTCTTCAACGGTGAAGGCGAAGGTCTTGTCGTCGCTCATGGGAATCTCCTGATGTTTGCGCGATGCTGAACCCTTCCCCCGTGGGAAGGTCAAGGCCGATTTCCCCGAACCGTCTCAACGAAAATTCGCGAGGCGCTCCTCTATTCGCGAAATGGTCTCGACATCCGCATTGGCGAAGGCGAAGCGCAGGTAGCCCTCCTGCCGCTCGCCGAAATAGCTGCCCGGCAGGCAGAGGATGCCGGCCTCCTTGGCGAGCCTTTCCGCGACGCGCGCGGAGGGCGTGCCGTCGAACGGATGGCCGATGAAGGCGAAATAGGCCCCGACCGCGCCGACGCGCCAGGCCGGAACGCCCGCCATGGTCGCCCGCAGCGCCTCGACGCGCCGGGCGATCTCGCGGCGGTTCTCCTCGCGCCAGTCGGCCAGCAGCGGCAGGGCGGTGGCGACGGCGGCCTGGGCGGAGCGGGGCGGGCAGATCTGGAGATTGTCCATGATCTTCGCCACCTGTTCCACCACGGCGGGGCCGGCGGTGATGGCGCCGAGGCGGTGGCCGGGAATGCAGAAGGATTTCGAGAAGCTGTAGAGGCCGATCAGCGTCTCCTCCCAGCCCTCGCGGGAGAAGAGATCATGCGGCCGGCCGGCGCCGACGGGCAGGAAATCGCGATAGGTCTCGTCGAGGACCAGCCAGATGCCGCGCGCCACGCAGAGGTCGTAGATCGCCGCGATCAGCTCCGGCGGATAGACCGCGCCCGTCGGGTTGTTCGGCGAGACGAGCGCGATGGCCCTGACATCCGGCGTGATGGCGGCGGCGAGCGTCTCGACGTCGGGCAGGAAGCCGTTCGCCGGGTCGCAGGGCGCAAAGCGCGTCCTCACACCGAGCATGGCGAGCGTGGTCTCCTGGTTGAAGTAATAGGGATCGGTCATCAGCACGGCGTCGCCCGCTCCGGCAATCGCCATGGCGGCGCAGATGAAGGCCTGGTTGCAGCCGGCGGTGACATGGACGTTGCCGGCGGCGAGAACGGTGCCATAGGTCTCGGACAGATGCGCGGCATAGGCCTTGCGCAGGCTGTCCTCGCCCTCGATGGGGCCGTAGCCGGTATAGGCGCGCGAGGCAGCGTTCTCGCCGAGCAGGCGCAGCATCTCGGCATGCGGCGGATAGCCGGGCACGGCCTGCGACAGGTCGATCATCGGCCCGCTGCGGCCGTCATAGGCGGAGGCCCAGGCGAAGACCGAGGGGATCGGCGGGGCGGAAAGGTTTGCGACGAGCGGGTTGAAACGGGGCATGGTCTTCTCTGGCGGTCAGGCGCGGGTCTTGCGCGGTTGGCTTGAAGCGGGCCGGCGCGGGGCCGGGGCCGAAAGGGGGCGGTGGGCATCGGCCGCCCGGCCGCCGCGCCCGCGCAGCAGCATGCGGGCGGAAGCCTGCGGTTCGGGCAGGGTCTCCTCTAGCGCGGCGAAGAGCCAGTCGATGAAGACCTTGACGATGGGTGTCTGGCGCGCGGCGTGCCGGCAGGCGACGTGGAAGGCGTGGTTGGCCGGCACCGTCAGGTCGAAGGGCACGACCAGTTCGCCGCGGGCGATCAGGTTGCTGGCGGTGATCGTGTCGCCGAGCGCAATGCCCTGTCCGTGCAGCGCGGCCTCGGTGGAAAGGCGCGCATCGCTCATGAAATGCTGGCGGCCGGGCGCCATGCCGATCGCGTCGGCGGCGGAAAGCCATGTATTCCACTCGCTGCCGTCGTCGCCGTGGAACAGCGTGTGGTCCGCAAGGTCGCGCAGGGAGCGGAGCGGCCGGCTGTTGAGCAGCGTGGGGCTGGCGACCGGGAAGAGCGAGAGGTGCGACCAGAGCCGCGTCCAGCAGTCCGGCCAGTTGCCGTCGCCGTAGAGGACGCAGACGTCCGTATCGAGCGAGCGCAGGTTCTCCGGGTCGTTGGAGGCGATCAGCGTGACGCGCACGCCGGGATAATGCTCGGTGAAGCTGCCGAGGCGCGGGATCAGCCAGAGCGACAGAAGCGCCGGAACGCAGGTGACGGTGATTTCGCCGCGGGTTTCCGGCTGCTTCATCAGCGCGGTCGCCGCCGCGATCTCGCCGAAGGCATTGGTGACGGCCGGCAGCAGCAGCGCGCCCTGCGGCGTCAGCTTCAGACGCTTGCCGCCGCGCTCGAACAGCGCGGTGCCGAGCGCCTGCTCCAGGGCACGGATCTGGTGGCTGATCGCCCCGTGCGTGACGTTCAGCTCACGCGCCGCGGCGGAGACGGAGCCCCGGCGGACGGTGGCCTCGAAGGCGCGAAGGGGATTGAGCGGGGGCAGGCGCGAAGCCATGAAACGGAAACCTGGGGCGTGAGTTTTTCTCACGGCAAACGCTATAACAATGACAATTGCTTTTCCAAGCGTTTTATAACGATACTGTGAAAAACGAGGGCGAAGCCCTGGGGAACGTTCAGGAGGCTCCGGCCCGTCAGCAATGCGCTGCGATGCACCGCGCGCGCCCGCTGCAGGTTTCTTCGCGAAAATCCGACCCCGACGGCTTTCGGCCCTTCCGTGGCGCCGACGGCCTGACATAGAATGACGACAACGGGAACACTCCCGGCCGGATCCACCGGCCGGCCTCAAAGGAGAAAGACGACCATGCGTGACATCCTCAAGACCAATGTCAGCCGCCGCGCCGTGCTGGGTGCGGGCGTTGCCGGCGCCTCGCTGCTCGCCATGCCGGCAGTCATGCGCGCGCAGGACAAGTCACTGAAGGTCGGCGTCTACGGCGGCTACTTCAAGGATTCCTTCGACAAGAACATCTTCGCGGACTTCACCAAGGAAACGGGCATCGCCGTGGAATCGGTCGCCGAGCCGACCGGCGAAGCCTGGCTCGTCCAGCTCGAACAGGCCGCCCGCGCCGGCCAGGCCCCGGCCGACGTCTCGATGATGTCGCAGGTCGCCATGCTCAAGGGCCAGTCGACGGAGCTCTGGGCGCCGCTCGACGTGTCGAAGATCCCGAACGCGTCGAACCTCATCGACCATTTCGTCAACAAGTATCCGGACGGCCGCGTCGCCGGCATCGGGGCCGTTGCCTGGTACATCACGCTCGTCACCAACACCAATGTCTATCCCGAGCCGCCGACATCCTGGGCCGCGCTCTGGGATCCGGCGAATGCCGACAAGCTGGGCCTGCTGGCGCTCGTCTCCAACTCCTTCCTGCTGGAAGTGACGGCCAAGACCCATTTCGGCGGCACGAACGCGCTCGATACCGAGGAAGGTCTCCTCAAGGCCTTCGAGAAGCTCGCCGAGGTGAAGCCGAACGTCCGCCTCTGGTATCGCGACGAGGCGCAGTTCGAGCAGTCGCTGAAGTCCGGCGAAATCCCGATGGGCCAGTACTACCACGACGTGACGGGTCTTGCCGCCAAGGACGGCCAGCCGGTCCGCTCCACCTTCCCGAAGGAAGGCGGCATCATGGATTCGGGCTGCTGGGCGCTGTCGCGCGCTTCGAGCAAGGTCGAGGAGGCGCACACCTTCATCAACTACATGAGCCAGCCGTCGATCCAGGCGCTGCTGTCGCGCAAGGTCGGCACCGCGCCGACCGTCAAGCGCGACCTGCTCGACCTGACGGCCGAGGAGTTCGCCGCCGTCTCCTCCGACATCGAGCCGATCATCCCGCGCTACGATCTCTACACCTCGAAGGCTGACTGGCTGAACCAGAAGTGGACGGAAATGATCGCGGGCTGATAAGAGCCTTCCGATAGAATCCCGCTCGGCCGCCGGCATGGGATATGCCAGCGGCCGAGCGCCAGAAACGCGCCGAGCGGAGAACCAATGTCCGGACTGACCCTCCAGAACGTCACCAAGCAATTCGGCACGTTTACGGCTGTCAGGAACGTGCAGCTCACGGTGCCGCACGGCACCTTCGTCTGCCTGCTCGGCCCCTCCGGCTGCGGCAAGACCACGCTGATGCGCATGGTCGCCGGCCTCGACCTGCCGACGAGCGGCGAGATCCGGCTCGACGACAAGGACATCACCCACGTCCCGACGCACAAGCGCGACCTCGGCATGGTCTTCCAGTCGCTGGCGCTCTTCCCGCATCTGACGGTCGGCGAGAACATCGCCTATTCGCTGCGCATCCGTGGCATCGGCAAGGAGGAGCAGAAGAAGCGCGTCGACGAACTGCTCTCGATGATCCATCTCATGGGCTACGCCGACCGCCCCGTCGCGAAGCTCTCCGGCGGCCAGCGCCAGCGCGTCGCCATTGCCCGTGCGCTCGCCATCTCGCCGAAGCTCTTCCTGCTCGACGAGCCGCTTTCGGCGCTCGACGCCAAGCTGCGCGAGGCCATGCAGGTGGAATTGCGCCAGCTCCAGCAGCGCCTCGGCATCACCACCATCGTCGTCACCCACGACCAGCGCGAGGCGATGACCATGGCCGACACCGTGGTCGTGATGAACGGCGGCGAGATCCGCCAGGCCGCCCCGCCGGTCGAGATCTACCGCCGCCCGGCCGATACCTTCGTCGCCGACTTCATCGGGATGACGAACCTCATCGATTTTTCCGCGGACGCCTCCGGTGCCTCGGTTCTCGGCAGCCCCGTCACCGGCCTTGCCATTCCGCCCGGCCTCAAGGCCGGCGTCCTCTCGGTGCGCCCGGAGGACGTACACCTCGCGGCGCCCGGAAACGGCGCGATCACCGGAAAGGTCACGTTCATTCGCGATCTCGGCGGCACGATCGAGACCTTCGTGGAGGCCGGCGGCAGGCAGATCGTCGCCGTTTCCATGCCGAATGCGCGGCCGGACGTTTCCGTCGGGCAGGAGGTCGGCCTCAAGCTGAACCCCGCAGACTGCGTGGTGCTGAAGTCATGAGGCGCGAAGCCCCGCAGAAGCTTTCCGACTACGGCCCGCTGGTCTTCCCGGCGGGCATGCTGATCGTCTTCTTCGTCGTGCCCTTCGCGACGATGATCGCCGTCTCCTTCTTCAAGCGCGATCCGGCCGGCTTCTATTCGGCCGATTTCGTCTTCGACAATTACGCCCGCTTCCTCAGCCTGTTCTTCGGCAAGGTGCTCGGCTTCTCGCTGTTCCTCGCGATCGCCGTCGCCATCTGCTGCGTCGTTCTCGCGGTTCCCTTCACCTATCTCCTCTCGCGCGCCGGGCGGCGCGCGCAGGTGCTCTGGCTGGTGGCGCTGCTCTCGGTGCTGTCGCTGTCGGAGGTCATCATCGGCTTTGCCTGGTCGACGCTCTTCTCGCGCACCGCCGGCATCACCAACATCCTCGCCGCGCTCGGCATCCTGAAGGAGGCGGTGGCGCTGAACCCGAGCTTCGGCGCGGTGCTGACCGCGATGGTCTACCAGGCGCTGCCCTATACGGTGCTGGTGCTCTATCCCGCCCTCGTGCGGCTCGACCCGACGCTGACGGAGGCGGCGCGCACGCTCGGCGCCTCGCCGGTCAAGGCCTTCTTCACCGTCGTCGTGCCGGCGCTGCGCAACACCATCGTCGCGACCTTGATCATGGTCTTCATCTTCGCGCTCGGCTCCTACCTGCTGCCGCAGATCCTCGGCCGGCCGCAGCACTGGACGCTCTCGGTGCTCATCACCGACCAGGCGATCTACCAGTCGAACATGCCCTTCGCCGCCGCCATGGCCGTCTTCCTCGTGCTCGTCACGCTCGGCCTCGTCGCGCTCACCGTCTATGCCGGCCGCAAGGGGGAAGCCGCATGAACACGCTGCTGCAACGGCTCTATTTCTGCCTGATCGGCCTGTTCCTTTCGCTGCCGATCATCGTCGTCGCCGGCGTCTCGGTGAACGAGAAGCAGACGCTCGCCTTCCCGCCGCAGGGTTTTTCGCTCGGCTGGTACGGCGAGATCTTCGCCAATGTCGAATGGCGCAACGCCCTTTTCGCCTCGATCACGCTCGCCGCGCTCTCCGCCGCCGTGGCGCTCCTGATTGCGCTTCCGCTCGCCTGGTTCCTCTGGCGGCGCGATGCGCCCTGGGCGAGCATCTTCCAGCTGCTCGGCATCGCGCCCTTCACGCTGCCGCCGGTCATCACCGCGCTCGGCCTCCTCACCTTCTGGGCGACGACGGGCTTCTACGGCCAGCCGGCGACCGCCGTCATCAGCCATGCCATCTTCTTCGTGACGCTGCCGCTGGTGACGCTCTCGCTTGGCTTCTCCTCCATCGACCGCTCGCTGGTGGAGGCGGCCGCGACGATGGGGGCGGACGACCGCACGATCTTCCGCACGGTGGTCCTGCCGCTGATCCTGCCCTATCTCATCTCCGGCTATGCCTTCGCCTTCGTCCTGTCGCTCAACGAATATATCGTGGCCTACATGACGATCGGCTTCACGATGGAGACGCTGCCGATCAAGATCTTCAACGCTCTGCGTTACGGCTATACGCCGACGATGGCCTCGGTCACGATCCTCTTCGTGGCGATCGCCGCCGTCATCTTCGGCCTCGTCGCGCGCTTCGGCGACCTGCCGAAGCTGCTCGGCGCCATGTCGTCGCGGGATTGAGAGCGCTCCGGTCTGCGGAGCTGCAAGGGAGAACAGGAAAAGACATGCGGATCGCTGCCCTTCAGATGCATGCAATCGCCGGCGACGGCGAGGCCAATCTCCAGCGCATCGCCGCCGCGGCCGTCGATGCGGCCTCGGCCGGCGCAAAGCTGCTGATCGTTCCGGAACTGGCCGTCACCGGTTACGGCGCCGGCGAGGATGCCCTGACGAGGCTCGCCTCGCCCGCGACCGGCGACGTGCCGGCGCGCCTCAGCGCCATCGCCAGGGACAACAAGCTCGCCATCGTCGCGGGGTTCGCCGAGCAGGAGGGCACGCTGATATACAACAGCGCGCTCTTCACCGACGGCATCGGCACGAACGCGGTCTATCGCAAGTCCCATCTTTATGGCGACTACGAGCGGAATGTTTTCCGGCCCGGCGTTCCCGCCTCCGTCCTGGTGGAACTGGGCGGTATCCGGCTCGGCATGCTGATCTGCTACGATGTCGAGTTCCCGGAAAACGTCCGGCGCCTCGCACTGGCCGGCGCCGATCTCGTCGTCGTTCCGACCGCGCTGCCGAAGGGGTCTTCCGGCACCTTCATCGCCAACCACATGATCCAGGTCCGCGCCTTCGAGAACCAGGTCTTCGTCGCCTATATCGACCATTGTGGCGCCGACGACCGTTTCACCTATGCCGGCTTCTCGCGCATCGCAGCGCCCGACGGCACGCTTCTCGCCGAGGCGCCCGCAGAGGGCGAGACCCTGCTCTTTGCGGAAATCCGGCCCGAGGACTATGCGAAATCGCGGTCGGAAAACACCTATCTCGCCGATCTCGGCCGCCCGGCCTGACCATCCGACGCCGCGCGTCGCGGCGGCGGATGACGTCATGCCTGGTAGGTGATCCGGCCGTCGCAGATCGTGGTCACGGGGCGGATCTGCGCAAGGTCCGCGACGTCGGCCGCTTCCACATCCGCCGAAAGCACGACGATGTCGGCGAGGTAGCCGGGTTTCAGCACGCCCTTACGGTCCTCCATGAACTCGACCCAGGCGCTGGTCCGCGTATAGGCGGCCAGCGTTTCGTGCAGCGACAGCCGTTCGTCCTTCATGCCGTCCTTCCAGGCGGTGCGCGTCATGGCGCACTGGATGCAATGCATCGGATCGAGCGGGGAGACCGGCCAGTCGGTGGCGAAGACGATCGGCGCGCCGGCATCCACCAGCGTGCGCCAGGCGAATGCGTAGGGCCAGCGGCTTTCGCCGATATAGGAGAGGTAGGGCTCCAGCGGCAGGCCGGCGCTGCCGGGCGGATGGGTCGGCTGCATGGAGGCGACGGTGCCGAGCGCCTTGAAGCGCGGGATGTCGTCGGGATGCACGACCTCGATATGCTCGACGCGGTTGCGGCTGTCGCGCGTGCCGTTGGCCCTGATGGCCGCCTCGTAGCCGTTCAGTACCATGCGCACCGCGCCGTCGCCGATGGCGTGCACGGCGACCGGCAGGCCGAGGCGGTCGGCGGCGATGGCGATCTCGTCGAAATGCGCCTGCGAGAACAGCGGCTCGCCCTTCCAGCCGGGCTGGTGGCTGTAGTCGTCGACGAAGACGGCGGTGCCCGATTCCGTCACGCCGTCCATGAAGAGCTTGACGAAATCCGAGCGCAGGCGGTCCGTGTCGAAGCGTTCGCGCCAGGCGGCAGCCTTGGTCTGAAGGTCCGAGAGCGGCATGAAGTTCTTCATGTGGAAGGGCATGCGCACGCGCACGGGAAGGCCTGTCGTCTTCTCGATCTCGTCCAGCATTTCGAGCTGGTAGAGGCTGCCGTCCATGTTCTGCAGCGAGGTGATGCCGAGCGAGGCGACATAGGCGAGACCCTCCTTGAGGATATCGATGTCGCCGGCGCGCTCCTCCGCCGTCACATGGTCCGGATCGCCGCCGGTGCCGACGCCGAGCATCTCGCGCCCGCCCGTCTCGCCGAGCGCGGAGACGGGGCGGATGGCGTTGCTCTCGCGCAGTTCCCCGGTGGCAAGGCCGTCCTCGCCCATGACGATCTCGTTGCCGACGCCGACATCGCGGCCTTCCAGGATGCCACCCAGTTCGAGCGCAAGCGTGTTGGCCCAGGCGGTGTGATGGTCGGGCGCGAAGATCAGCACCGCGCGATCCGGCAGGATGCGGTCGAGGTGATGGCGCGTCACGCGCTCGTCGTCGGAGAGGATCGTGTAGTCGGCGTGCTGGGCGATCAGCAGCCGGCGTTCGGGATATTGCGCCGCATAGTCCTGCAAGGCCCTTTCCAGCGCACTGAAGCCCTTGAGGCCCATCAGCGAGAGCTCGCGCAGTTCGGCCGAGCCGCCGAAGATGTGCATGTGCGCCTCGTTGAAGCCGGGCAGGACGGTGCCGCCCCTCGCGTCGATGACATGGGTGTCGGGGCCTGAATAGGCGTCGATCTGCGCCTCGGAACCGACGGCCAGGATGCGGTTGCCGGCGATGGCGACCGCGCCGGCACGCGGGTTCGCCTCATCCATCGTCAGCACCCGCGCGTTGCGGATGATGAAGCTCGCTTCGGTCTGCATCTGCGTTTCCCCGCTTTCAGATCGCCCGGCGGCAGAGCGCGCGGAAGAAGGTGAACATGTCCTGGTTCTCCTCGTCGCCGAGCGGCTCGGGCTGGGAGGAGAGCTTGACGATGACGGTCTCGGTGCTCGGATCGACATAGAGCCACTGGCCGTGGATACCGATGGCGCAGAACGCGCCGTCGGCTTCGCCCGACTGGTACCACTGGCTGCGATAGCGCCCGTTCGGCAGGTCGACATTGCGGCCCTGCTGCCAGGCCTCCCGGTCGCCGTTCTCCTGCATGTCGCGGATCCAGCCTTCCGGAACGATCTGCCGGCCGTTGCGCACACCGTGGTTGCGCAGGAGCTCGCCAAGGCGGGCAAGGTCGCGGGCGGTCACGGAAACGCCGCCGGCGGTGCGCGGCGTGCCGATGGCGTCCACCGTGATGTCGGCATTGCCCCTGGCACCCATCGGCTTCCAGAGGAGGTCGGAGGCAAGGTCCGCGAGGCGGGCACCCGTCACGCGCTCGATGACGACGCCGATGAGGTCGGCGTTCGGCGAGGCGTAATAGAACGGCCCGCCATGCGGCCGCTCGGCCTTCTTCAGGGTCAGCAGGAAGGAGGCGAGCGTCTCGGGCTCGGCGTCCTTCAACGGCGGGTTCCACAGCATGGCGCGGCGGTAGCGCGCGAAGGCGCCGTGGGGGTCGAGATAGGCTTCCTCGAAATCGAGGCTGACGCGCATGTCCAGCACGTCGCGGTAGGTGCAGTCGCCATAGACGCTGCCCTTCGCCTCCGGGAGGTAGCCGGTAACGGGCCGGTCGGGATCGATGAGGCCTTCCGCCTCCAGGATGCCGGAGATGACAGCGGTCAGCGACTTGGAGATGGAGAAGACGAGATGCGGCGCGTTCGGATCGGCATGCGGGGCATAGTATTCCGCCGCGATCTCGCCCCGCCGCATCAGCACGAAGGCGTCGGTATGGGCGAATTCGAGGAAGGCGCGGGCGTTCGGCGCGCCGGCAAGGCCGGTCTCCATCGCCGCGTCGAAGAAGGCGTCGCTGGCAAGCGGCGCCTCCGCCACCGGGGCTTCTGCGGCGATCACCGCCGTCGGCACGAGGTCGCGCACGTTCTGGAAGGTCCAGCGGCTGTAGGGGGCGATGCGCCAGTTGGCGAGGGTGACGTCGGCGCGGGCAAAGCCGTGCCTGTCCTTGAAGGTCCTGATCATGAAAAATCCAGCCGAAGCGCGGGAAGGCGCATGGCCTTCCCGCGTCGGGCTGTCCTCGTATTACGCGGCCATGCCGCTTACTTCTGCAGTTCGGTCCAGATCTTGGTGTAGAGCTGCTGCACCTCCGGCTCGCAGCTCGCGAGGAATTCGCCCGCCGACTGGAATTCCGCCGGAACGACCAGCTCGGGCGCCGACTGCATTTCGGCCGGCAGGAACTTTTCCGAGCCCTTGATGCCGTTGGCATATTTGGCGAAGGCCGAGATCAGCGCGGCGTTTTCCGGGTCCATGATGAAGTTCATGAACAGCTTGGCGTTCTCGGTGTTCTTGGCATCCTTCAGGATCGCGATGCTGTCCATGAAGTAGGGGAAGCCTTCCTTCGGATAGCCGAACTTGATGTCGGGGTTCTTCAGACGCGAGCGCATGATGGCGCCGTTCCAGTAATAGACCCCGGCATAGTCGCCGGCAGGCAGCTTCTCCGTCACGCTGTAGTCCATGGCGAGCCACTTCGACTTCGCCTCGACCAGCTTGTCGCGGACCTTGCGCAGCACCTCCTTGTCCATGGTGCACCATTCGCCGCCGAAATACTTGATCGTGGCGAAGAGGACGTCGTTCATTTCCGGCGCGACGTTGATCTTGCCGACGAGTTCTTCCGGCGGATCGAGGAAGATGGCGGAGGTGTTGATGTCGCCCTTGTAGACCGAGCTGTTGACGCCGATGCCCGTCAGGCCCCACTGCCACGGAACGGTATAGTGGCGGCCCGGATCCCAGGGAACGTCAACCCAGCGCTCGTCGACATTCTTGAAATTCTCCATCTGGTCGGGGCGGGCTTCCTGCAGGAGGCCTTCCTTGACCCATATCTGGACGTAGTTGGCCGAGGGCACGACGATGTCGAAGCCGTGGCCGCCGGCGCGAACCTTGGCGAGGGCGGTGTCGTTGGAATCGTAGTCGGTGACGGTCACCTTGACGTCGAACTTCTGTTCGAACTTCTTGACGAGCTCGGGGTTGGTATAGTCACCCCAGTTGAAGATGTTGAGCTCGCCGGCGGCCGATGCGGCGTTCGCGAATGCCAGCGCGGCGATCGCCGTCGTGGCCGTCGTTATCATCCATTTCGTTTTCATTCTCAGTTCCTCTCTGTGGCCTGTTTTCTGTTGATGAAGAAGAAGATCACGACGAGCGCGGTCGAAAGCGCAAGGAAGACCGTGGCGATGGCGTTGATCTCGGGCGAGGTCTCGCGCCGGAGCTGCCCGAGCATGTAGGTCGGCAGGGTGTCCTGCCCGCCGGACTTCACGAATTCCGTGATGACGACGTCATCGAGCGAAATGACGAAGGCGAGCATGAAGCCCGCGATGACCGCCGGGCGCAGCAGCGGCAGCGTCACATGGCGGAAAGTCATCCAGGGCGTGGCGTAGAGGTCGGCGGCCGCCCGCTCCAGCGTCAGGTCCATGCTTTCGAGGCGGGCGCGGATCGGCAGATACGCGAAGGGGATGCAGAAGGCGGTGTGGGCGGCGATCAGGTAGCCGAGGCCGGAATAGCCGGTCCAGACCTTGATCCGCGAGAAGACGATCAGGAGCGCGACGGCCGTCACGATTTCCGGCACCATCAGCGGCTGGTTGATGAGCGCATATTTGAAGGTGAGGCCACGATAGGGCTCGGTGCGCGTCGTCGCGAGCGCCGCCATCGTGGCCGCGACCGTTGCCAGGAACGCGGCCCATATCGCGATGATCAGCGAGCGCATCGCCGCATCCTGGACAGCCGCGTTCTGCCAGGCCGTGACGAACCAGCGCGTCGAGAAGCCGTCCCACCGCGAGAGCGAATCGGCGCCGTTGAAGGAATAGATGACCAGCGCGCCGATCGGCAGGTAGAGCGCGAAGAAGGTGAAGAGGGTGACGAGCCCGAAGCCGGGCTGGGCGCGGACGTCGAAGCGCGATCTAAGCATGGCCGGCGCCTCCCCGCGAGGCGTTGCGCACATAGACGATCAGCGCCACCATCACCAGCGCCATCAGCGTGATCGACATCGCGGCCCCGAGCGGCCAGTTGCGGCCCGACCCGAACTGCATCTCGATGAGGTTGCCGAGCATCATGTTCTTGCCCCCGCCGAGGACGCGCGGAATGACATAGGCGCCGAGCGAGGGGATGAAGACGAGGATCGAGCCGGCGACGAGGCCAGGCTTGACCAGCGGGATGACGATGCGCCGCAGAACCTGGAAGCGCGTCGCGTAAAGGTCGTACCCGGCCTCCACCAGGCGGAAATCCAGCTTCTCGATCGAGGCATAGAGCGGCAGCACCATGAGCGGCAGATAGACATAGGTCATGCCGAGGAGGTTGGCGGTGTCGGTATACATGATCTGCAAGGGGCTTTTTATCACGCCGAGCCAGATCAGCGCGTTGTTGAGCAGGCCCTCGTTGCGGATGACCTGCTGCATCGCGAAGGTGCGGATGAGCAGATTGGTCCAGAACGGGATCGTGACCAGGAAGACCCAGATCTCGCGGGTATGCGGCGGGCGGGTCGCGATGAAATAGGCGGTCGGAAAGCCGAGAAGAAGCGTAAGAAGGGTCGTGAAGAACGAAAGCTGGATCGAGCGCCAGATGATCGACAGGTGCGCATCGGCAAAGCCCAGCGTGTCGTCGAATATGTCGCGCTGGAAGAACACCGAGGTCCAGCCGTCCAGCGAGAATTCCCCGAACCGAACGTCGCCATAGTCGCCCTTCGCCATGAAGGAATAGAGCAGCATGACGAAAAGCGGCCCGACCGCCGCGAAGAAGATGATGGCAAGGGCCGGCGTGCTCAGCAGCCAGCGGGAGCGTATGTCCTTTTTCCGCGCCGCCAGGGCGGCCTGCTGGGCGCCGTTCATCGTCAGTCCCTCAGAATCTGGGCGACGTCGTCGCTGAAGTCGATGCCGACCGCGTCGTCCTTGGAGAAGCCGCAATGGCCGCTGCGGGCGTTCTGCTGGCGGACCATGAAGGCCTTGCCGTCGTCGAGGCGGATGTGGAGATGCGTATCGGTGCCGAGGTAGACGATCTCGTGGACGGTGCCGTTCAGGACCGAGCCGGGCGAGGGCGCGCCGACGCGGGCATGCTCGGGGCGCACGACGATGGTGACCTTGCCGTCCGGCTTGAGGTCGGCGGGGTAGGTCGCGGAGATCTCCGCGCCCGAGGAAAGCCGCACGCGGGCTGTGTTTCCGGAGACGGACACGACGTCGGCCTCCAGGAAATTCGTCTCGCCGATGAAATCGGCGACGAAGCGTTCGGCCGGGCGGTCGTAGATGTCCCAGGGCGAGCCGACTTGACGGACCGTGCCCGTCGACATGACGGCGATGCGGTCGGACATGGTGAGAGCTTCTTCCTGGTCGTGCGTGACGAAGACGAAGGTGATGCCGGTTTCGAGCTGCAGGCGCTTGAGTTCCATCTGCATGGACTTGCGCAGCTTGAGGTCGAGTGCGGAAAGCGGCTCGTCGAGCAGCAGCACCTTCGGCCGGGGCGCCAGCGCCCGGGCGAGGGCCACGCGCTGCTGCTGCCCGCCGGAAAGCTGCGTCACCGGATTGTCGCCGCGCCCTTCGAGGTGCACGAGCTTCAGCATGTCCCTGACGACGGACTCGATATCCGCTTTCGCCTTGCCCAGCATCTTCAGGCCGAAGCCGATATTCTCGGCGACCGTCAGATGCGGGAACAGGGCATAGTTCTGGAAGACCGTATTGACCGGCCGCTGGTTCGGCAGCAGGCGGGAAATGTCCGTTCCGTCGAGGAGGACCTGCCCTTCCGTAGGCAGCTCGAAACCGGCGATCATCCTGAGGAGGGTGGTCTTTCCGCAGCCCGACGGGCCGAGGAGGGTGAAGAATTCGTTCGGGCGAATATCCAGCGTGACATCGTCGACGGCCTGGAAGTTGCCGAACCATTTCTTGATGCCATGCATGCCGATGGCGCCGCCATGGGCCGCGGTCGTGCGCGTCTCAGTCATCGGTTCCCCGTTGTTCGACCGGCGCCCGAGCTTCCTCCGCCCGGACCGCCGGCTATCCTCTGTCCGGCCGCTGGTCACGGCTCTCATGTGATAGGCTTGACTTGCTTATGATCACAACAAATCATAATTTGATCAAATCTGTAAAGGGCGATTTTGGGCTTTGGGGATTTATCCGTCCTGGGTGCAAATACCCGGAAATTCAGCCCTGGGACGATAAGCCCGCGCAGGAGCGGGAGAGCACGGGGAGGATTTCAGCATGCTGGTCGCGGCCGGCCGGGAGGCCTTTGAATCCGCCAAGCAATGGGTCTATCGCGTCCTGCGGCACGCGATCATGACGGGCCAGTTCGAGCCGGGCGATCCGGTGACGATCAACGGCCTTGCCGAGGCGCTGGGGGTCAGCGCCATGCCGGTGCGCGAGGCCCTGCACCGTCTCGTCGCCGAGGGCGCGCTGGAACTGCTGGACAATCGCCGGGTGCGCGTGCCCGATCTCGACCCGCAGAGCTTCGAGGAGGTGCTGGAGGCGCGCGTGGCGCTGGAGACGCGCGCCGCCGAGCGCGCCATGCCCTTCGTCGACGAGATGCGGCTTGCCCGCATGCGTGCCTTCGACCAGCAGGCGGACCAGGCTCTGGCGGCCGGGGATTTCGGGCGCTTGGTGGAGGCGAATTTCAACTTTCACCGCTGTCTCTACGAGGCGCGGCCCGGCACCGTCATGCTGCCGCTCATCGAATCGCTGTGGCTGCGCCTCGGTCCCTTCATGCGCCGGGCCGGCGAGACATTGTCGGAGACCTACCAGGTCGACCGCCATGCCGAGGCGCTTGCCGCCATCGCCCGGCGCGATGCCGAGGCGCTGAAGGCGGCGATCGCGGCCGATATCCGCGACGGCACGGGCCACCTCGGCCGGGGCCATTTCGAGCGGGTCGCCGCGCTTGCCGCCGGCGCCTAGCCCGGAGCGTGCCGTCAGGCGCGATGGCTGCTCGGCGAGTAGCCGTAGCGCTTCTTGAAGGCATTCGAGAAATACTGGCTCGAATTGAAACCGCAGCTCAGCGCGATCTCGGTGACGCTGGTATTGCGCGGCTCCTGCAGGAGGCGCGAGGCGTGCTCCAGCCGCAGGTGCTGGAGATACTGGCGCGGCGCCATGTTGGTGAGCTTCTTGCAATAGTCGGAAAAGCGGGTTCGCGAGAGCCCGCATTCCTCGGCCATGCCTTCCAGCGACCAGTCCTCCTCCAGCGCATGGGCAAGCCGCCGCAGGAAGATCGCGACGGTGTGCTGCGAGGTCGAAAGATCGGGATCGAGCGTCGGCGCCTGCTCGCCCATCCGGTCGATCAGGCTCAGCATCATGGCGTTGATCGCGACCTTCAGGCGCGTCTCGCCATCCTCCGGGCTGCGCTCGAGCAGGATGGAGGGAATGGCCTCGAAGGCGCGGCAGAGCTCGGTGCCGCCGTCCCAGACCGGCTGATTGTTCTGCGTCAGGATATCGCCGAGCCGCGCCGCCTCGTCCCTGGAGAAGACGAGCCAGTCCGGCCAGTCGGGCGTTTCGCTCGGCCGGCGCAGGCCCGCATCGAGGATGATCCACAAGAGCCGGCTCGGGCCGACATTCGGATTGCCGATGGAGTGGAGCTGCCAGGGGCGGATGACGATGAACTGGCCCTGCTTGAGCGCATAGGTCCGTTCGTCCACGACGAGGTCGAGGCTTCCGCGGGCGAGATAGGCGATCTTGAAACCTTCGTTGCAATGCCGGCCGAGCCCCCAGGACTGGCCGTGGCGCGCATCCCAGAAGCCGACGGTGCGGATGCCCGGCAGGCGCTCGCCGAGAGAGGTGCCGGGATAGCTGCCGCGCGTCCAGGCGTGAAGCTCGACCTCGCCGCGCCGGGCGGCGGCCTGCAATTCCTTGCAGTTGTCGGCATACATGACGGAGTCCGGCTGACGGAAGACCGAGGGCCGGCAATCGGCCGGCGAAATCACCGCATGTCTGTTCACGTCGCGCCTCCCAACACAAAATGACTTAAGAAATTTACCACTGTTGTCGTCCGCAAGAATTGCCGAGTCAAGCCTGCCATTGTGGCCCGTGTCGCGGAGGCCGATGGGAGAGGCCGGCGCGGCGAAGGGGAGGACATCAGTGAAGGTCGCATTCAACCTGCTCGTCATCGGCGCGGATATCGGCATGCGGCACGCGCGCCAGCTCGAACGGCTGAAGGCGCTCGGCTACGACGCGGTGGAGGTTCCTGTCTTCTCCGGCAAGGTCGAGCACTATGCGGCGCTCGGCCGGCTCCTTGCCGATATCGGCCTGACGGCGGGCGCGGCCGCCGTCGCGACGCCAGAGGCCAATCCCGTCAGCCCCGATCCGGCGGTGCGCGCGAAAGCGCGCGACCACCACCGCTGGATCGTCGATTGCACGGCGGCGATGGGCGGCGAGATCGTCGCGGGGCCCCTTCATTCGCCCGTCGGCGTCTTCACCGGCTTCGGGCCGACGCCGGAGGAAACGGGCCGCTGCGTGGAGGCGATGCGCGCGATGGCGGAATATGCGGCGCCCGCGGGCGTGCGCATTTCGGCGGAAGCGGTCAACCGCTTCGAATGCTACATGATGTCGACCATCGCTCAGGCATCGGCCATCTACCGCGCCGTCAACCATCCCAACTACGGCTACATGTTCGACACGTTCCACGCCAATATCGAGGAAAAGGACCCGCCGGCGACCTTTGAGCGCTATCACGGCGAGATCAACCATTTCCATGTCTCGGAAAACGACCGCGGCGTTCCCGGCTCCGGCCATGTGCCCTTCGCGGCGCATTTCGACGCGCTGCGCCGCTGCAACTACGACGGCTGGCTGACCGTCGAATCCTTCGGCCGCGCCCTGCCGGAGCTTGCCGGCGCGACGCGCGTCTGGCGCGATCTCTTCGACGATCTCGACGGCCTTTTCGCCGAGAGCGTCGCCTTCATCCGCCGCGAATGGGCGGCGGCCGGAGAGCGACTGGCATGACGGCTGTTCCCGCCCTCGGCATGTCCGGCATCGGCAAGGTCTTTCCGGGCGTGCGCGCGCTCGACGGCGTCGATTTCGACTGCCTGCCCGGCGAGGTCCATGCGATCTGCGGCGAGAATGGCGCCGGCAAGTCGACGCTGATGAAGATCCTCGGCGGCAGCTACCGGCCGGATGCCGGCGAGATCCGCCTCGACGGCAGGGCCGTGCAGTTCACCCATCCCCGGCAGGCGGCGGAAGCGGGCATCTCGATCATCCATCAGGAGCTCAGCCTGCTGCCGCACCGCACGGTGGCGGAGAACATCTTCATGGGCCGCGAGATCGCCCGGCGCGGCATCCTCGACAAGACGGCGATGCGGGATAAGGCGGCGGCGCTCCTTCGCCGCATCGGAGCGCAGATCGATCCGCAGGCGCCTGTTTCCTCGCTCTCCATCGCCACGCAGCAGCTCGTGGAGATCGCCAAGGCGCTTCTCCTCGATGCGCGCATCCTCGTCATGGACGAGCCGACGGCGGCGCTGGACGAACGCGACAGCCGGGCGCTGCTCGCGCTGGTGCGGACCCTCCGGGACGAGGGCGTCTCGATCGTCTACATCTCCCACCGCATGCCGGAGGTCACGGCGATCGCCGACCGCATCACCGTCCTCAAGGACGGCAGGAAGGTCTGGACGCGGCCGCGCGAGGCCGCCCCCATCGGCGAGATCGTGCGGGCGATGGTCGGCCGTGACCTCAAGGATTTCTACCCCGCGCCGCCGGTCTCCGCGCCGGGCGCCGTCCTCCTCGCCGTCGAGGGCGGGGCCAATGCGGCGCTGCGCGACATCGCCCTCAGCGTGCGGGCCGGCGAGATCGTCGGCGTGGCGGGCCTGGAAGATTCCGGCAAGGGCGCGCTGGCGCAGGCGCTGGTCGGCGACGCGCCGTTCTCCGGCGGCGCGATCGCGCTGCGCGGCAGGCCGGTCGCGCTTCGCACGCCCCGGCAGGCGACGGCCGCCGGTATCGGCTACCTGCCGGGCGACCGCAAGCGCGAGGGGCTCGCGCTGCGCCAGTCCGTGCGCGACAACGCGCTCCTGACCCTGCGCTCCATGGCCGGCCTCTTCACGCGGCCCGAGCGCGGCGCCTTCGCGCCTTCCGCCATCGACGAGCGGTTGCGCGGCATGGACGTGCGGGCCGGGGATTTCGGCCAGGAGGTCGGCACGCTCTCCGGCGGCAACCAGCAGAAGGCGATCATCGTGCGCTGGCTGGCGCAGGCATCCGACATCCTCGTCTTCGTCGAGCCGACCCGCGGCATCGACATCGCGGCAAAGGCGGCGATCTACGAGACGATGCGCGGCTTCGCCGATTCCGGCCGCGGCATCGTCGTGGTCTCCTCCGACATGCCCGAGCTGATCGGCATCGCCGACCGCATCCTCGTCATGCACCAGGGCCGCCTGTCCGGCGAACTGCCGAGGGGCGCGAGCGAGGAGGACGTCATGCATCTCGCCCTCGGCCTTGCGGATGCGCCGCAATCGGAGGCACGCGCATGACGACGGATATCGTGAAGCCGAAGCCGGCCGCTGCGGGCCTCTCCATCGCCGTGCTGCTGGCGGGGCTCTCCATCGGCTTCTTCGTCGTGGTCGCGCTTGCGACCGGCGAGACCGCGCAGCTCGGCGGGCAGGGCATCGTCGGCCTCCTCCAGCGCATGGTGGCCCTCGGGCTGGTCGCGGTCGGCCAGACCTTCGTAATCCTCGTCGGGTCGATCGATCTTTCGGTCGCCGCGCTCATCAGCGCCGTCGCCGTCCTCGCCTCGCATATCATGCAGGGCGATCCGGCGATGATCCTGCCGGCCATCGTGATCTGCCTCGGGCTCTGCCTTGCGGTCGGCCTCGTCAACGGTGCGCTCGTCGCCTATGGCGGCATCAATCCGCTGATCGCGACGCTCGGCACGGGGCTTGTCATCCAGGGCGTGCTCGCCGCCTCGTTCGGCATGCTGCAGGGCGCGGTGGCGCGGGAATTCCAGGTCGTCGCCTATGGCGGCGTGCTGGGCGTGCCCTATTCCATCCTGCTGCTCGCCGTTCTCTCGCTCGCCGCCGCCTTCGTGCTCGACCGCACGCTGTTCGGCGCGCGCATCTATGCCGTCGGCGGCAATCCGGACGGGGCGCGGCTCGCCGGCATCCGCACGGAGCGCGTCACGCTGTCCGCCCATGTGGTCGCCAGCCTGTTTGCCGGCGCGTCGGGGCTCTATCTGGCCGCCCGGCTGCAATCCGGCACACCCTGGATCGGCCGCGACGGCATCTACGACCTCGAATCCATCGCCGTGACAGTCATCGGCGGCACGATCCTTGCCGGCGGCAAGGGCGGCGTTGCCGGCACGCTCGCGGGCGTCCTGCTCTTCGCCAGCCTCGATGCGGGCTTCAACATGCTCGGCATCGACGCCTTCCTCAAGCAGGTGCTGCGCGGGGCCATCGTCGTTGCCGCCGTCGCCATCCACGCCGTCCGCTCGAAGGGGCATGTCGCATGAGCCCCGTCCCGCAGACCCCTTCCTCCCTTCGCCGCCCGGCAC
This sequence comes from Shinella sp. PSBB067, assembly GCF_016839145.1. Taxonomy (NCBI): domain Bacteria; kingdom Pseudomonadati; phylum Pseudomonadota; class Alphaproteobacteria; order Hyphomicrobiales; family Rhizobiaceae; genus Shinella; species Shinella sp. PSBB067. Next base: position 192,063 of record NZ_CP069302.1, read on the forward strand.
GCATCGCGGTCAATGCCGGCCTCGTGATCTTCCTCGCGCTCTATGCGGGCATCGCCTTGCTCCAGCCGAACTATCTGGAGCCGGGCCTCTTCATGAATTTCCTGCGGCGCGCCGCGCCGCTCGTCATCCTTGCCTGCGGCCAGCTCTACGTCATCCTGACGGGCGGCTTCGATCTCTCCATGGGAGCGGTCGCGACGCTGGTCGTGCTCGCCGCCTCGATCCTGATCAACGGCGATCCGGAGACGACCTGGGCGGTCATCGGCGTGCTCTATGTCATGGGCATCGCCGTCGGCCTCGTGAACGGCCTCATCGTCACCTTCCTCAAGGTGCCCTCGATCATCGCGACGCTCGGCGCGATGCTCTCCGTCAACGGGCTGGCGCTTGCCTGGTCGGGCGGGGCGGCGCGCGGCGACCTGCCGGACAATTTCCGCAATCTCGGCCGTCTGGTCTGGCGCGACGTCCCCGTCCTCGGCGCGCTGCCGCTGGCGGCCATCGTCCTTGCCGGCTTCGTGGCACTCGCCTGGTGGGGTCTCAATGGCACCGTCTACGGCAAGCGGGCGCTCGCCGTCGGCGACAATCCGCGGGCGGCGGAGCTGGCCGGAACGCCGGTCGCCGCAACGCGCATCCTCGCCTTCGTGGTCTCCGCGGTCTCGGCGGTGACGGCCGGCATCCTGATCGGCGGCTTTTCCGGCGTCTCCGTCAATGCCGGCGAGGGGCTGGAGCTGCAGGCGATCGCCGCCTGCGTCATCGGCGGCGCGCAGCTTCTCGGCGGGCGCGGCTCCATCTGGAGCGCGGTGTTCGGGGCGCTCAGCCTCTTCGCGCTCTTCACCCTGCTCAATCTCATCGGCCTGCCGCAGGCGCTGCGCGACAGCATCCAGGGCCTGATCCTGATCGCCGCGGTGGGCGCCAGCGTGTGGCGTGGCCGGCGGCGGACCTGACCCGACATAGCATCAACCGCCGGCGCGGCCGGCATTCTGGAGGAGGAAGACATGACACTGAGGACACTTCTGGCGACGACCGTCGCGCTCACATTCGCCGGGCAGGCGCTGGCGCAGGACTTCAACGACCCGGCCGAGTTCAAGAAGCAGCGCGAGCAGCTTTCGATGACGCCGCAGGGACCGGAAGGCCAGCCCTGGGCGCAGCATCTCGGCGACGGCATGGTCGACACGGCGAAATACAGGAAGGATGGCCAGGTCACGCTCTGCTTCTCCAATGCCGGTGTCTTCAATCCCTGGCGCGTCGTCGGCCTCAACAACCTCAATGCCGAGGCCGAGCTGCACAAGGACCGCCTCAAGGAACTGATCGTCGTCGATGCCGAGGGCAAGGACGACAAGCAGATCTCCGATATCGAGGCCCTCGTCAGCGGCGGCAAGTGCGATGCGTTGATCGTCTCGCCGAACACGACGGCGGCGCTCACCCCGGCCGTGGAAGCGGCCTGCGGCAAGCTCCCGGTCGTCGTCTTCGACCGCGGCGTCAATACGAGCTGCCCGGTGACCTATATCCACCCGGTCGGCGGCTACGGCTTCGGCATCACCTCCGGCGAGTTCATCGCCGGCAAGCTGAAGAAGGGCGACAACGTGCTGGCGCTGCGCATCATGCCGGGCGTCGACGTGCTGGAGACCCGCTATTCGGCCGCCAAGAACATCTTCGACGAGGCCGGCATCAACGTGATCGGCTCGGAATTCACCGGCAGCGACCGGGCGAAGACCAAGTCCGTCGTCGAGGACTACATCAACCGCGGCGAGAAGATCGACGCGGTCTGGATGGATGCCGGCGATACGGCAACGGCGGCGCTCGAAGCCTTCGAGGATGCGGGCCTTCCCTATCCGGTGATCAGCGGCGAGGACCAGCAGGACTTCCTGCGCAAGTGGCAGTCGGAGAAGCTGACGGCGATCGGCCCTTCCTACCCGACCTACCAGTGGCGCACGGCCGTTATCGCGGCCCTCGACGTGCTGGACGGCAAGGAGGTCCCCGGCCCCGAATGGGTGCTGCCGCAGCCGGCGATCACCGAGGACGTTCTGGCGAACTATGTCGACGAGCGCATGCCGCCGCTGCACTACAGCCTCTGCGGCTGCCAGGAACTGCCGGGCTATCCGGAACGCTGGGGCGGCAAGAAGTAAGCGGAGTTCGGGAAGGCGAGGGGGCGGATTCCGCCCCCTTTGCCGCATCACAGGCCGGCCGCCTTGGTGAGGTTTATGCGGAAGCGGTCGCGCCGGCGCTGGTAGCGGCGGGTCATTTCGGCCGAGGCGTGGCCAAGCTGCTTCTGGACATGGCGCTCGTCGACCTCGGCGGAGGAGGCAAGGCCGGCGCGCAGCGAATGGCCGGCGAACCTTTCCGCCCGCTCGGCCTCGGAGAGGTCGCCGCGAACGCCGGCGGCGAGCGCGGTCTTCTTGACGAGGCGTGCCACCTCCTGGTCGTTGAGGCGGTCCGGGCCGACGTCCTTTCCCTTGCCGGTCACGCGGCGAAAGAGGGGCCCCTTGGCGATCCGGGCGAATTTTATCCACGTCTCCAGCGCGGCGACCGGGCAGGTGGCGTCGGAGGAGCCGCGGCCGATCTCCACCTCTCGCCAGCCGGTCTTGCCGCGCAGCGTCGCCAGAGCCCCCTTGTCGAAGATCTCGATCCAGCCGCGGCCGTCTTCCGTCTGGTCGCGGCCGAGGTCGAGCCCGGTGATCTCCGAGCGGCGCAGGCCGCCGGCAAAGCCGATGAGCAGCATGGCGCGGTCGCGCAGGCCGCGCAGCGTGCCGCGGTCGAGCGTTTCCAGCATGGCGAGGAGGTCTTCGGGCAGGATCGCCTCCTTCTGCCGCGGCGGGGCGGCATGCCGGTTGCGGATGCCGGCCAGCACGGTGGCGATGTGGCGGTCCCTGCGATCGAGCGGCACGCCGCGCTGCGCGCAGTTCCAGCCGATGGCGGAAAGGCGCCGCTCGATGGTGGAGACGGTGTTCGGCCTGGTGCCGCGCTCGGCCGTGCCCGAGGCGCAAGCCGTGATGTAAAGGCCGACCACTTGCGGGTCCGGCGGGAACGGCGAAAGGCCCTGCCGCCGGCACCAGGCGGAAAAATGCTTCCAGTCCGCCGCATAGGCCCGCCGTGTATTGGCCGAACTTGCCGCCTCGACATAGGAGCGGGCGCGGTCGGTGAGGTCTTGCAGATGCGCGGGCGGCGCCGGCGGGGCGGAAACGGCGACTTCTTGCGAAAGGCCGTCGCCGGGCGACGCGTCGGTCGCATCTTCGTGATCATCCGGGCGGTACGACGTGATTCTGGCCATCTCTCCTTATAACGCCATGAGCTTCCGTGAGGCGAGCCTCGAATGCGTGGGGCGCCGTCCTGCCCCTTTTCGCGCGAAGCCGTGGGCTGCCGCGGAAAGGAGCCGTCTAGACTGTTGCGGCCTTGCGGCCGAAGGAGAGCAATTCGCGGGTGTAGGCCTCGGCGGGCGCGCGGATCACGTCCTCGGTTCGGCCGAACTCGACGACGTCGCCGCGCCGCATGACGAGGAGCGTATCGGAGATATGCGCGACGACCTTCAGGTTGTGCGTGACGAAGAGCATGGAAAGGCCGCGGCTTTCCTTGAGGTCCGAGAGCAGGTTGAGGATCTGCGCCTGCACGGAGACGTCGAGCGCCGAGGTCGGCTCGTCGAGGATGAGGAGGCCGGGTTCCAGCGCCAGCGCACGGGCGATGGCGACGCGCTGCGCCTGCCCGCCCGAAAGCTCGCGGGCGCGCCGGGCGAGGAAGTCGGCCGGAAGGCCGCAGTCGGAGAGGAGGTTCGTGATCTTCTCGCGCATGGCCGCGCCCTGCCGCCGGCCGGCCGCCAGCATGGGCTCGGCGAGAATCTCCTCGATGGTGAGCCGCGGGCTCAGCGACAGGAAGGGGTTCTGCGAGACGACGCCGATCTTCTGGCGCGCCTTTCGAAGCGCGTCGCCCTTCAGCGCCAGCCAGTCCTGCCCGTCGAGCCGGATCGTGCCGCTTTCGACCGGCAGCAGCCGGAGGATGGCGCGCAGCAGGCTCGTCTTGCCGGAGCCGCTTTCCCCGACGATGCCGAGCGTCTCGCCCCTTTCGAGGCGGAAGCTCGCGCCGTTGACGGCAGGCTTCGGCCGCGCGGCGAAAAGGCCGGCGCGGTATCGGATGACGAGCGTGTCGACGTCGAGTATCGGGGCCGGGGTCATGCGGCGTCCTCCGGCAGGTGGCACAGCCAGCGATGGGCATCGCGGCGGCGCTCGGGCGGCGGCTCGGCGCTGCAGACGGCCATGGCTTGCGGACAGCGCGGCGCGAAGGCGCAGCCGGTGATGGCCGAGCGCGGCGGCGGGATCGAGCCCTCGATGGCGGCAAGGCGTGCGCCGTGCGGTCCCGCATCGGGAAGGGCGGCGAGAAGCGCGCGGGTATAGGGATGGCCGGGGCTTTGCAGCACGGCGGCGACCGGCCCGGTCTCGACGGAGCGGCCGGCATAGAGCACGGTCGCCCGGTCGCAGGCTTCCGCGATCACGTCCATGTCGTGGGTGATCATCAGCACGGTCAGGCCGCGCTCGGCGACGAGCTTGCGCAGCAGCGCCAGCACCTGCGCGCCGACCGAGACGTCGAGCGCCGTCGTCGGCTCGTCGGCGATGAGGAAATCCGCGCCGGTGGCGAGCGCCTGCGCGATGACGACGCGCTGCTGCATGCCGCCCGAGAGCTGGTGCGGATAGCTCTTCAGCACCCTTTCTGGATCGGGAAGGCCGGTCGCGGCGAGAAGCGATAGGGCTTCCGCGCGGCGGGCCTGCCGGGGCATGTCGCGATGGGCGCGGATGACGTCGTCGAGCTGGCGGGCGATGGAGAGCACCGGATTGAGTGCTGCGGCGGGGTCCTGCGAGATGAGGCCGATGCGCCGGCCACGCAGGCGCGCCGCATTTTCGCGAAGGTCCTCGCCATCGAAATGGAAGCGCTCGGCGGTAATGCGCGCGCCCTTCGGCGCGAGGCCGAGCGCCGCCATGCCGGTCATGGTCTTGCCGCAGCCGGATTCGCCGATCACGCCATGGATTTCGCCGCGCTCGATCTCAAGGCTGACGGAGCGCACGGCATGGACGTCGCCGTCCGGCGTCGGGATGCTGACCGAGAGGTCGCGGACATCAAGCAGAGGCACGGGCGGCACCTCCCTTGCGCTCGCGCAGGGCATCGCCGAGCACGCTGAAGGCAAGCGCCACGATGAAGATCGTCATGCCGGGCATGGCCGAATACCACCAGCGCGCCGGGAAGAACTTGCGGCCGGCATCGACCATCTGGCCCCAGTCGGCGGTCGGCGGCAGGACGCCGAGGCCGAGGAAGGAGAGGGCGGCGGCCGTCAGCAGCGCCGGGCCGACGTCGAGCGCCGCCTGGACGGTCAGCGGCCGGCCCGTGGCGGGCAGGATGTGCCTTATGATGATGCGCGGATGCGAGACGCCGGCAAGGCGCGCGGCCTCGACATAGGGCTGGCCGCGCAGCACCAGCACTTCCGCACGGGCAAGGCGGGCATACCAGGGCCACCAGGTCACGGCGACGGCGATGATGCTGTTGAGGAAGCCCGGCCCGAGCGCCGCGGCCATCAGCACGGCAAGCAGCAGGGCGGGAAAGGCGAGGAAGACGTCCGTGCCGCGCATCAGCGCCTCGTCGATCCAGCCGCCGAAATAGCCGGCGGCAAGGCCGACCGGCAGGCCGATGAGCAGCGAGAAGGCGACGATCAGCACGCCGTTGGTCAGCGAGACGCGGGTTCCGTAGATGATGCGGCTGAGGATGTCGCGGCCGAGATGGTCGGTGCCGAGCCAGTACTCCGCCGAGGGCGGCCGGAGCTTGGCGATGACGTTCGGCGCGCCGGCACCCTGCGCCGGATAGGGCGCGATCCACGGCGCGAGGATCGCGGCGGCAACGAAGAGGACGACGATTGCAAGGGCGATGGTGCCGGGCCAGCCGAGGCGTTGAACGAGACGTGTCATGAGAGCGCCACCCGCGGATCAACCAGGGCCTGGGCGATGTCGATGATGAGGTTCATCACGACATAGCAGATCGTCACCACCATGGTGACGGCGGCGATGACCGGGAAGTCCTTGGCAAGGATCGCCTCGGAGACATAGCGGCCGAGGCCCGGCCAGGCGAAGATGATCTCGACCAGCACCGCCCCGGTCAGCGCATAGGCGAAGGAGAGGCCGATCACGGTCAGCGCCGGCCCCATGGCGTTCGGCAGCGCGTGGCCGAAGAGGATGCGCGGCTCGGAAAGGCCGAGCGCGCGGGCGGCGACGACGTGACGGCGCTCGAGGATCTCGATCATCGCCGAGCGCGTCAGCCGCATGGCGACGCCGGCCGGATAGGAGGCGAGCGTCAGGGCCGGCAGGATGAGATGCGCCAGCGCATTGCCGAAGACGTCGGCGCGGCCGGCGATGATCGCATCGATGAGGTTGAAGCCGGTCACCATCTGCAACGGCGCGGAAATGGCGATCTCGCGCGACAGGCGCCCGGAGAGCGGCAGGATGCCGAGCCATTGCGCGAAGACGAGCTGCAGCAGCATCGCCAGGAAGAAGGTCGGCATGGCGACGGCCGCGATGGATCCGAGGCTGCCGAGCCGGTCAGGCCACCGGCCCTGCCGCGCTGCGGCGGCGACCCCGAGCGGAATGCCGATGAGAAGGGCAAGGCCGGTGGAGAAGACCGCAAGCTCCAGCGTCGCTGGAAGATAGGCCCGAAGGTCCTCCGCGATCAGCCGGCGCGACTTGTAGGAGACGCCGAAATCGCCGGAGGCCATGGCCGAGGCGAAGGTCGCGAAGCGCGCCGGGAGCGGCGCGTCGAGATTGAGTTCCTGACGCGCCTTCTCGATCTGCTCGGCCGTCGGGCGCGGGCCGGCATAGAGCGCTGCGGGGTCCGAGGGAACCACCTGCGCCACGATGAAGACCAGAAAGGTCACCCCCACCACCACGAAGGCGGAGAGGATCATGCGGCGCAGGATGTAGCGGAGAAGTTCCATCGGACCGCCGTAAGCCTTACCGGCTCAGTTCGTTGACGAAGTTGACATGCCCGTAGGCCGGGTTGTCGACATAGCCCTTCACGTCCGCGCGGATAACGTGGACGTTGGGCTGGTCCAGCATGAACACGGCCGCCGCATCCTCGATGATCTTGCGCTGCGCCTCGATGAACAGGGCTTCCGCGCGGGCGCGGTCGGTGCCGGAGAGCTTGGCCGCCTCGTCGATCTTGGCATCCACATCGGCGTTCGAATAGTAGCCGAGGTTGAAGTTGGGCTTCTCCTCGCTGTGGAACAGGTTGAAGAGGAAGTCGTAGGGCGTGACGAAGGTCGGCCACCAGAACATGACGAAGATGTCCTGCGCGGCTTCCGGGTTCGACTTGCCGAGCTGCCACTGGGCCTCCCAGGCCATCGGCTGCAGCGTCAGCGTGATGCCGAGGGTTTCCAGATTGGCCTTCCAGAGCTCGCCGGCGACGGCTTCGAGCGCCTGCGAGGTGGAATAGGTCATGGTGAGTTCGAGGCCCGGCTCGATGTCTTCCTCGGCCAGCAGCGCCTTGGCGGCCTCGAGGTCGGTCTTCGGAACCGGCGCGTCCGCGTCGTGGCCCCAGATGCCGGCCGGAACGACGCCCTTGGCGCGCGTGCCGAAGCCGCTGGTGCCGGCGGCAATCACGTCGTCATAGGGGAAGGCCAGCGACAGGGCCTGGCGCACCTTCACCTTGTCGAGCGGCGCACGCTTGACGTTGTAGAGGCCGAACAGCGTCTCGAAGGACGGGTTGACGACGACGTTGAGGTCCGGGTTGGACTTCAGCGCCTCCAGGTTCTCATAGGGCAGGCTGTAGGTCCAGTCGGCCTGGCCGCTCTCGATCATGTTCTGGGCGAGCGTCGCATCCTCGACGATCTCGAAGGCGACCGTCTGGAAGGCGCCTTCGGGCACCTCGCCCCAATAGCCTTCCACGCGCTCCAGCACCGCGCGCTGGCCGGGCTCGTAGCGCGAGATCCTGAACGGGCCGGTGCCGGCATCGTTGCCGGCGTTGAACCAGGCATTGTCCTTGTCGAGTGAAGACGGCGCATGGATCCAGGCGGCAAAGCCGGCCGAGGCGATAAGGTCGAGCGGCTGCGGCTCGGAGAGCTTGAAGACGACCTTCAGCGGCTCCGGCGTTTCGATGGCCGTCACCGGTCCCCAGATGAAGGAGGCACCGCCGCCGATCTTCTTGGTGCGCTCGATGGAGCCCTTGACGGCCTCGGAGGTGAGCGGGCTGCCGTCGTGGAACTTAACGCCGTCGCGCAGGGTGAAGGTCCAGGCAAGGCCGTCGTCGCTGACCTCCCAGCCGGTCGCGAGCAGCGGCTCGATCTTCGCCTCAGCCGTATCGGTCGCCGGGATGTAGCGGGCAAGGCCCTCATAGACATTGGCGAGCACCGCGCCGTCGTTGGAGAACGAGGTCGCGGGGTCGAGGTCCGGGAAGCTGGTCGGGCAGGCGAGGGTAAAGATGCTGCCGGTGCCCTGCGCCATGGCAAGGTTCCAGCGTGTGGCGGTGGCGGCAAGGGCGGCGAGAGCGGTCGTCTTCAGGAAATTACGGCGATTCATGTCGGTCTCCCATGGAGGTTGGTGGGGCGGACGGTCAGGCGTCTTCTTCGTATTGCGGGACGGCGGGCGCATCGGCGGATATGCCGACGGGCACGAAGTCGAAATCATAGCCGAAGGCCCGCGGGCCGACGGATTCGAGCGCGATCTCGCTGCGCAGCAGCACCGGCGCGGGCATGGAGAGCACGTCGATGCGCAGGCCGTAGCGCAGCTCTTCCGTGCCGATGGCGCGGCCGGTCTCCGAATCCACGATGCAGATCAGGTCCGGCACCATGGTGATGATCGCCTTGCCTTCGCGGGCGATGAGATATTCGTTCTGGATCTCGATGGCGATCGAGCGGCCGGCGTCCTCGTCGAGCCCCGCGACGGTCAGCGTGCCGCGGTTGAAGCCGGCGCTGACGCGGCGGGCGATGTCGGTGACCTTGCCGCGCATCAGGCGTATGCCGCCGGACTGCCTGAGGATCGCCTCGACCGGGTCCTCCTTGGCGGCGCGGGCGTTCAGCACCGCATTGCCGAGGCTCCAGGCCTGGCTCGTCGTGTGCGGCACGCCGAAGCGGCGCACGAAGTCGCCGGACATCGGCGCGGTCGTCATTAGCGCCGTGCAGCCCATGGCGATGGTGCTGGCGCGCAAGAGCTTTTCCAGCATCTTCGGCGTGGTCGCCTCGGTGACGATCAGCACGTTGCCGTCCGCATCGGCGAGCGCCGCCGGCTGCACCGGCTGGCCGTGGATGAAGAAGGTCGTCATCTGCACCTCGGGGAAGGCGCGGCCCATGCCGTCGGCGTCCACCACCGGCAGGTCGACCATGGCGGCCGTCAGCATCGGCGCGATGCCGTTGCCGCCGCCGACCTCGTCACCGAGCAGCGCGTCGACCTTGCGGCCGAGGTGATGCTCCAGCGCGTGCATCAGGCGCACGCCCTCGGCACCCTCCGCGATCTTCTCGATGCCGACGGTCGGCGCGCCGATTCCGCCGATCCCGATGATCTGCGCGTCCGGGGCCATGTCGGCCGGGCGCACCATGCGGATGCGCTTGCCCTCGCGCAGCAGCGCCTTGGCGCGCAGCGAGCCGTGATAGGTGCTGCCGCCGCCGCCGGTGCCGAGAATGCCGCAGCCGACCGCGATCCGGTCGATATCCGCCTCGGTGAGCGTCCAGTACTTCATGCCCTGAGTTCTCCAATGACTTTCGCCGCGATGCGCACGGCATTGCCGGGCAGGTAGGCCAGCGGCGTCTCCTCGATTTCGGCGAGCGTCACCGTCTCGGCCGCCGCGCCCGCCTCGACCGCGCGGGCGCGCGCCTCGGCCACCACGCTTTCGAGCGCCTTCTCGCGTGTCGTGCCTTCCAGCGAGACCACGCTGTCGACTTCGCCGGAGACCTGCGCGATGGCCGCGCCGATGGCATTGGCCGAGCCGAAGTGATCCGGCTTCAGCGAGACGGAGGTGCCTTCCAGCAGCCCGTCGACGAGCACCGAGCCGCCGCCGACGAGGATGGCCGGGATCGGCTCCGCGCTCGGCTTCATGCGGTCGAGCACCGTCTCGATGCTGGCCTTCATCTGCGCCAGCATGCGCTGGGCGAAATCGGGCGTGATCCGGGACAGGCGGTCGCGCTCGCCGAGATCGACGAGGCCGGCGGCCACCGCGATGTCGGTCGCCGTCAGGGTATCGCCGCCGAAGCAGAGCGCCTTTTCCGGCAGGCGGAAGCCGACCGAGTCCGGGCCGACCGTCGGCGCGTCGCCGGGCCGCACGATGCTGCCGCCGCCGAGGCCGAAGGAATAGACGTCGGGCACGCGGAAATTGGTCGGCACGCCGCCGATCATCGCGCCCTCGCTGCGGGTGCGCGGGAAGCCGGCGACCAGCATGCCGATATCGGTGGTGGTGCCGCCGATGTCGATCACCGCGGCGTCGGAAAGCCCGGTGAGGAAGGCCGCGCCCCGCATGGAATTGGTCGGGCCGGAGGCGATGGTGAAGACCGGGTAGCGCTCGGCGAAGTCCGCCGTCATCAGCGTTCCGTCGTTCTGTGTCAGATAGAGCGGGCAGTCGAGGCCGAGCGCGGAAAATGCCGCGCGGAAGGCGCCGACCGTCTCGCGGCCGAGCGTGTGGAGGCTGGCATTGAGGATAGTGGCGCTCTCGCGCGGCAGGAGGCCCGTGCGGCCGACGCGGTGCGACAGGCTGATCGCCGCGTCCGGCATTTCCTCGGCGACGATCTCGGCCGCCTCGTTTTCCATGCGTGGATCGACCAGCGCGAAGACGGAGCAGATCGCGACGGCGGCGATGCCGCGCGCGCGCCAGTCGCGGCAGGCCTCGCGGATCGCCGGACCGTCGAGCGGGGCGATCTCCGAGCCGTCATAGTTGACGCCGCCGCCGACCAGCGCCGCGCCGCCGTCGACGACGAGGCGGAGCGTGTCCGGCCAGTCGATCATCGGCGGCAGGGACCGGGTGGAGGCGCCGCAAAGGCGCAGCACGCCGACCTTTTCCAGGTGCCGGCCTTCCACGACGGCATTGAGGAAGTGCGTAGTGCCGATCATGACGGCATCGACCGAGGCGGCGGTGACGCCCGCCTCGGTGAGCACCGTGCGGATGGCCGCGCTCACGCCCGAGGTCACGTCCGCCGTGGTCGAGGACTTCACCGTCGCCAGAACCTCGGTGCCGCGCAGCAGCGCCGCATCCGTGTTGGTTCCGCCCACATCCACCCCAATGCGCAGCATGGGTTATCCTTTCTTCTTGCCGCCGAGGTCCGAGCCGCGGCTGATCGCGGTCGTCCTCGTGCCGAATACCTTGTAGAGCCGCAGGACGACCGAGCTCGTCACGCGCTTGACGCCGGGCAGCTTGCCCAGCTCCTGGTCGATGAATTCGAGAAGCGCCGCATGGTCGGCGACGAAGAGCGAGGCGCTGAGATTGGCCGTGCCGCTGGTGGCGGCGAGGTAGCCGATCTCCTCGTATTCGGCGAGCTGGATGGCGACCTCCTCCAGCTTGCCCGCCTCGACCTCGATCAGGAGCTCGACCTGCACGTCGCGCCCGAGCGCCACGGGATCGGGAATGGCGCCGATCACGATCATCTTGCCCTGGAGGAGGCCGGCGATGCGGTTGCGGATCGTGCGCTCGGAGACGCTGCCGATCCGGCTGGCGATTTCCGCCGCCGAAAGACGGCCGTCCTCGGAGAGATAGCGGATGATCTCGCGGTCCAGATCGTCGACGATGTAGCGCTGGCTCATTTCCGGTTCCATATCGGCCTGAATGGGGAGAGTAAATTTCCGAAACGGAATTATGTCAAGAATATTTCAGCCATGACAGGGAATCATTGGCGGAAATGTCCCGCTTCGGAAGTTTTATGAAGAAATCTTGCCGAACCGGCATAATCGGCTCGTCATCAGCCGATTTCAATGCGCCGGTCACGCCCGGCTGTCGGACAGCGCCAGGCGCCGGCTTTGAAAAAGCATGCCAAGCCTTTGAAAGATAAAGACCCAGGCAGATTTTGCATAAGGTCCTGCCCAAATTGAATTGGTCAGCCGCGCCGGGTCGTTCCTATGGTCCGGCCAGGGATAACCGGCGCAGCAAGAGGAAAAGATGGGCAGGATCGTTTACGTCCACGGTCAATTCGTGCCGGAGGAGGAGGCCCGCATCGGGCTTTTCGACCGCGGCTTCCTGTTCGGCGATGCGATCTACGAGGTGACGGCCGTCATCGACGGCCGGATGATCGACAACGACCTTCATCTTGCCCGCCTGGAACGCTCGGTGGGGGAGCTCGCCATTCCGCTGCCGCTGCCGCTGGAGGAGATCGCAGCGGTGCAGGCGGAGCTGATGGCCCGCAATGGCCTGCGGGACGGCACGATCTACCTGCATGTCTCGCGCGGCGAGGCGGACCGCGACTTCCTCTATTCGGATGCGCTCGCGCCGCGGCTCGTCGGCTTCACGCAGGCAAAGGTGCTGACCGGCACCAAGGGCCAGCGGGAGGGCATTTCCGTCGATCTGGCGGAGGACCCGCGCTGGCAGCGGCGGGACATCAAGACCGCCATGCTGCTCGGCCAGGTCATGGCCAAGCAGGCCGCGCGCGCCCGGGGCTTCGACGACGTATGGCTGGTGGAGGGCGGGCTGGTGACGGAAGGCGCCTCCGCGACGGCCCATGTCATCACCGCCGACGGGCGCATCCTCACCCGCGCCGCCTCGCAGGCGACGCTGCCGGGCTGCACCCAGCGCGCCCTTGCCCGGCTCTGCGCCACCGAGGGGCTCACCATCGAAGAGCGCGCCTTTTCGCCGGAAGAGGCGCAGGCCGCCGCCGAAGCCTTCCAGACCTCGGCCTCCAGCCTCGTCATGCCCGTCGTGTGCATCGGCGGGCGCACGGTCGGCGATGGCAGGCCCGGCCCGATGACGCGAAAACTCCAGGCCCTCTATCTGGAAGCGGCCGGCGTTCCGGTCTAGGAACGACAGGAATTGGGAGAGGCGGCATGAAGACGGCACGGGAATGGGGCTTGATGCCCGAAGGCAGGCTGGAGCCTGGACCGGGCAACGCCATCACGGACGTCGCCGGCGTTGCCGTCGGCCATCGCTCGCTGCGCGGCGATGGGTGCTTCACCGGCGTCACGGCCATCGTTCCCCATGCCGGCGACCCGTTCCGCCTGAAGCCGCGGGCGGCGGTCGAGGTCATCAACGGCTTCGGCAAGTCGGCCGGCCTGATGCAGGTGGCCGAGCTTGGCACCATCGAGACGCCGATCCTGCTCACCAACACCTTCGGCGTCGCGGCCTGCACCGAGGCGCTCATCCGCCGCGCCATCACCGCCAATCCCGCCATCGGCCGCAAGACCTCAACGGTCAATGCGCTGGTCTGCGAGTGCAACGACGGCAGCATCAACGATATCCAGGCGCTGGCGGTGGCGCCCGCCGATGCCGACGCCGCGCTGGATGCGGCGAAGCCCGGTCCGGTGGACCAGGGTGCGGTTGGGGCCGGCTCCGGCATGACCGCCTTCGGCTTCAAGGCCGGCATCGGCACGGCCTCGCGGCTGATGCGCATCGGCAAGCGCGATTTCACGCTCGGCACGCTGGTGCTCGCCAATTTCGGCGCGGCGGGCGATCTCGTCCTGCCGGACGGCCGCCGGCCCGATCCGCGCGCGCCGGTCAATCCGGAACGCGGCTCGGTGATCGTCGTCATGGCGACGGACCTTCCGCTCGGCGATCGCCAGTTGCAGCGCGTCGCGCGGCGGGGCGGGGCGGGGCTTGCCCGGCTCGGCGCGTTCTGGGGGCATGGCAGCGGCGATGTCGTCCTCTGCTTCACCACCGCCGATCCGGTGGAGCACGATCCGGCCAAGGCCTTTTCCACGCAGGAGCGGCTTGCCGACGACCATATCGACATCGCCTTCCGCGCCGCCGCCGAGACGGTGCAGGAGGCCGTGCTGAACGCGCTCTGCATGGCGCCCGCCACGCCCGCCCGCAACGGCCGCCTCTATCCCTCGCTCGCCGACTGGCTCAAGGAGAACCCGCTTTCATGAAAGTCTTCATTTCCGCAGATATCGAAGGCACCGCCGGCATCGCCCACTGGAATGAGGCCGACCGCACGCACCCTGATTGGACCGAGTTCCGCGCGCTGATGACCGCCGAGGTGGTCGCCGCCTGTGAGGGGGCGCGGGCCGCGGGCGCGACGGAAGTGGTGATCAAGGACGCCCATGACAGCGGCCGCAACCTGATCCTCGACCGCCTGCCGGATTATGCCCGCATCGTGCGCGGCTGGTCCGGCCATCCCGACGAGATGATGTTCGGCATCGACGAGACCTTCGCGGCGGCGCTCTATACCGGCTACCATTCCAAGGCGGGCACGGAGGTCAATCCGCTCGCCCATACGTCCAACCTCCGCATCTCGCGGCTGCTGCTCAACGGCGAGGTCGCCTCGGAATTCACCTTCAATGCGCTCTGTGCCGCCGGCTACGGCGTGCCGTCCGTCTTCCTTTCGGGCGATGTCGGCATGTGCGCGGAGGCGCGGGCCATGGTGCCCGGCCTTGCCGCGGTCGAGACGCTGGACGGCAGGGGCAAGGCTTCGACATCGATCTCGCCCGCCTGGTCGCGCCGCCTGATCCGTGAAGGCGTGGCGGCGGCGCTCTCCGGCGACTTCGCGCAGGCGCTTCCGGCGAAGGCCGATCACTATGAGGTGGTGATCGAGTTCGGAACGCCGACGGAGGCCTATCGCGCCGGCTGGTATCCGGGCGCCAAGGCGCACGGCCCCCGCGCCGTCGCCTTCGAGCACAGGGATTTTTCCGAGATCCTGCGCGCGCTGCTCTTCCTGAAAGTCTGATCAGGCACGTTCCAGCGCCTGCTGCGCCGTGCGCCACAGATCCTCGACCTTGCGGTTGCGCGGCGCGGCGTGGCGATAGAGGCGGATGTCGAGGTCGAGGTTCCAGCCCTCGTCCGCCGAGGCGGGCACGAGGCGGCCGACCTCGATTTCCTCGCGCGCAAGGCTTTCCGGCAGCCAGCACACGCCGGCCCCCGTCACGGCCATGTTCATCAGGCCGGCGCTGATCGTGTTCTCATGCGTCGTGCGGCGGCGGAAAGGCGGGCGGCGCAGCATGAGGCGCGAGAGCGCGACGCCGAAGAACGAATTGAAGCCGTAGCTGAGATAGGGAACGGCAAGCCGCGGCTGCGCGACGGCCCGGTCGAGGATGTTGCGCGCCGGCTGCGGCGTGCCGGACAGCACGATCTCCGTCGCCACGAGCGGGACCAGCCGGTCCTGCGCGACGTTCAGCGAGGCGAACTGCCCGCGATCGAGGTGGAACGGCACTTCGGGATGGGCATAGGTCAGGAAGAAATCCGCCTCGTCGCCGATGAGCGCGTCGAGATTGGCCTCGATGCCGCCGCGGTCGGGAATGAGCGAGGTGCTGAAGGCACCGCCTTCCCTTTCCAGCGCCTGCAGCCAGCGCGGAAAGAAGGTGACGGTCAGCGTATGCAGCGCGGCGAAGCGGATGAGGCCGGGTTCGTTCGACGGGCGAAGCGCTTCGCGCGCCGCATAGAAGGTGCGGATCGCCTCCTGCGCGACGGGCAGGAAGTTGCGCCCGGCCGGTGTCAGTTCCGCGGGCATGGTGGCGCGGCTGATCAGCGTGGCGCCGAGCCAGCCTTCCAGCTGCTTGATGCGCCTGCTGAAGGCGGGCTGCGTGACATTGCGCAATTCCGCCGCGCGCGAAAAGCTCGACGTGTCGGCAAGCGTCACGAAATCCTCAAGCCACTTGATCTCCATTGCCGGCTCCCATCGGCTCCTGCATCTTGAAAATGCGATCATAAGTCATTCAATAGAAATCACTATGCCGATTTCGCATAGGGTGGTGCCAAAAGCGAATTGGCCAAGGCCGGCTTAACCTCTCACGTTGCACCTGGAGGAAATAGGTGCTGGCTGGAGCCGTCCTACCGCAGGAGCGTTCGGTGCTGTTGCGTGTGTGATCGCGTTTCCGCGCTCCGCCGGTGCCGACAGGGGGACTGTGAATGGCATTCGGAATTGAAGCTGACCTTATCCTGGTGAATGGCCGCATCTGGCGCGGCCGCGCGGAGGGCATCAGCGAAGCCCTTGCCGTCTGGCAGGGAAAGGTTCTTGCAACCGGCAGCAATGCCGACATCCTGGGCCTCAAGGGCCCCTCGACCGAGATTATCGATCTCGAAGGCCGCTTTGCGAGCCCCGGCCTCATCGACAACCACCTGCATCTCATCGCCACCGGCATCGCCATGGGCCATGTGGATGCGACGCCTGCCGCCGCGCCGACGCTCGCCGCCCTCATGGCACGGATTTCCGAGCGTGCGGCGGCAACGCCGAAGGGCGCCTGGGTGCGCGGCCGCGGCTACGACCAGGTCAAGCTGGATACCGGCCGCCACCCGACGCGCGAGGATCTCGACCGCGCCGCGCCGGATCATCCGGTCCTTCTGACGCGGGCCTGCGGCCATGTCTCCATCGCCAATTCCCGCGCGCTTGACCTTGCCGGCATCACCGAGGCGACGCCGGTGCCGGACGGCGGCGTGATCGGCCTCACCGACGGCAGGCTGAACGGCCTGCTTGCGGAAAACGCCCAGAACCTCGTCAAGGCGGCAATGCCCGAGGCGACGACCGAGGAGCTGATCGACGGGATCGAGCGCGGCGGCAGGCATCTTCTTTCGTTCGGCATCACGAGCTGCATGGACGCGGCGGTCGGCCATGTCGCCGGCTTTGCCGAAATCCAGGCCTATGAGATGGCCAAGCTCGCCGGCCGCCTGCCGGTGCGTGTCTGGCTGACGCTGCTCGGCGATCCCGGCGTCTCCATCGTCGAGGATTGCTGGCGCGCCGGGCTGCTTTCGGGCAAGGGCGACGACATGCTGCGGGTCGGCGGCGTCAAGGTCTTCCTCGACGGTTCGGCCGGCGGGCGCACGGCCTGGATGACGAAGCCCTATGAGGGCGAGCCGGACAATATCGGCGTGCAGATGCTGCCCGACGACGTGGTTTATGCCGCCGTCAAGGACTATCACGACCGGGGCTACCAGATGGTCTGCCACGCCATCGGCGACGGGGCGATCGAGCAGCTTATCACCGCCTACGAGAAGGCGCTGGCCGGCAATCCCGACCCGGATCGCCGCCACCGCATCGAGCATTGCGGCTTTTCCACGCCTGAGCAGCATGCGCGCATGAAGGCGGCGGGCATCCTGCCGGCGCCGCAGATGGCCTTCATCCATGATTTCGGCGACAGCTACATCGCGGTGCTCGGTGAGGAGCGCGGCCTTCCGTCCTACCCCATCGGCACCTGGATGCGCCTCGGCCTCAAGCCCTCGACCGGCTCGGATTCGCCGGTCTGCTCGCCCGATCCCTTCCCGAACCTCCACGCCATGGTGACGCGCCAGACCGGCAAGGGCACGGTGATGGAGGCATCCGAGACGCTCAGCCGTGAGGAGGCCCTGCAGGCCTATACCGAATACGGCGCCTATTCGCAGAAGGCGGAAGGCGTGAAGGGCCGGCTCGTGCCCGGCCAGTGGGCGGACATCGCCGTCTTCGACAACGATCTTCTGGAGGCCCCGACGGAGACCATTCTCTCAGGCACGCGCTGCCTGCTGACCCTGCTTGCAGGCCGCGTCGTGCACGATGCGCGCTGACGGCCTGCCGGACTGAAACGAAACGATGCCGAAAACGGCACGAGAGGGAGAACGAAATGCTGAAAAGACTGACACTGGCCGCAATGCTCGGCCTCGGGGTGGCTACCGGGGCGCTGGCTGCGGGTGAACGTTCCGGCGGAACGCTCGTCTTCACCGCACCCTATGGATCGAGCTTCGCGACGCTCGACGTGCAGGCAAGCCCGAACACGCAGGAAGAATTCATCACCCAGGCCATCCACCGCGCGCTCTACAGCTGGGACTCGATCCAGAACAAGCCGGTGCTGGAACTCGCCGATTCCGAAGAGGTCTCCGAGGACGGCACGACCCACACCTACCACCTGCGCAAGAACGCCGTCTTCCACAACGGCAAGCCACTGACGGCCGACGACATCATCTACAGCTACAAGCGCATCGCCAATCCGAAGAACGCCTTCCCGGGCGCAAGCTTCATCGCCAATATCAAGGGCGCGGACGACTATATCGCCGGCAAGGCCGAGGAGATTTCCGGCCTGAAGAAGATCGACGACAACACGCTGGAGATCACCTATACCGGCCCGATCAATCCGGGCTTCCCGCTGATGCAGAACACGACGGTCATCTATCCGTCGAATGTCGAGGACGAAGCCTCCTTCGGCAAGAACCCCGTCGGCCTCGGCGCCTTCGTCTTCAAGGAGCATGTGCCGGGCTCGCAGGTCGTCGTCGAGAAGTTCGACAAGTACTACGAGGAAGGCAAGCCCTATCTCGACCGCATCAACATCGTGCTGATGGCCGAGGACGCCGCGCGCGACGTCGCCTTCCGCAACAAGGAAATCGACGTCTCGATCCTCGGACCCACCCAGTACCAAGCCTATCAGGGCGAAGAAACGCTGAAGGATAACCTGCTTGAGGTCGCTGAGGTCTATACCCGCAATATCGGCTTCAACCCGGCCTTCGAGCCCTTCAAGGACAAGCGCGTCCGCCAGGCGATCAACCATGCCATCAACGCGCCGCTGATCATCGAGCGCCTCGTCAAGAACAAGGCCTATCCGGCCTCCGGCTGGCTGCCGATCTCCTCGCCGGCCTTCGACAAGGACAAGGCGCCCTACGCCTTTGATCCGGAAAAGGCCAAGGCCCTTTTGGCGGAAGCCGGCTATGCCGACGGCTTCGAGTTCGAGGTCACGGCAAGCCCGAACGAAAGCTGGGGCGTGCCGATCGTCGAGGCGATCCTTCCGATGCTGAAGAAGGTCGGCATCACCGTGAAGCCGAAGCCGGTCGAAAGCTCCGCGCTCGGCGAGGCGGTGACGACGAACAACTTCCAGGCCTTTATCTGGTCGAACCTGTCCGGCCCCGACCCGCTGAACGCGCTGCGCTGCTACCATTCCAAGACGGCGCAGTCGGCCTGCAACTATACGAGCTATGCGAGCCCAGAGTTCGACAAGCTCTACGATGCGGCCCAGCAGGAGCGTGACCCGGCCAAGCAAAACGATCTTCTGCGCCAGGCCAACAACATCGTGCAGGACGACGCGCCGGTCTGGTTCTTCAACTACAACAAGGCCGTCATGGCCTACCAGCCGTGGATCCACGGCCTCGTTCCGAATGCGACGGAACTGGCGGTCCAGCCCTATGACGAAATCTGGATCGACGAGACCGCGCCGGACTCGCGCAAATAAGCCTTGAGGGGTTCGGGGGCGGCGTCTTCACGCCGCCCCCGCATCGATTGTCGCGCCCCGCAAGGGCGCCCAACACGGAACCGCTCATGCTACGCTTCACCCTGCGCCGCATCCTGCAGGTCATCCCCACGGTCGTCGTGGTGGCGCTGCTCATCTTCGTCATCTTCTCCGTGGTGCCCGGCACCTTTGCGGCGAGCCTCTTCGCCGACGGCAAGCGTGCCGCCGACCCGCAGATGATCGCCCGCCTCAACGAGGAGTTCGGGCTGAACAAGCCGGTCGTCGAGCGCTTCGTGACCTATGTCACCGACCTTGCGCGTTTCGACCTCGGCACCTCTTTCCGCACCCGCCAGCCGGTGATCGACCTCATCAACGACCGCATGTGGGCCTCGCTGCAACTGGCGATCGCCGCCATGGCCTTCGCCCTCGTCGTCGGCGTGCCGCTCGGCTTCCTCGCGGCGCTCCGGCCGGGCTCGGTGCTCGATACGGTGACAATGGTCGGGGCGGTCTCGGGGCTTTCCATGCCGCAGTTCTGGCTGGGCCTGCTGCTGATGTACCTCTTCGCCCTGCAACTGAACTGGCTGCCGAGTTTCGGCTACGGCGACGGATCGTTCCGCAACCTGATCCTGCCCGCCGTCACGCTCGGCGTGACGCCGCTGGCGCTTCTCGCGCGCACCACGCGGGCGGGCGTGCTCGACGTGCTCAATGCCGATTTCATCCGCACCGCCCATTCCAAGGGCATGAGCGAGATGAAGGTGGTGCGCTGGCATGTGGCGCGCAACGCGCTGGTGCTGATCGTCACGACGGTCGGCCTGCAGTTCGGCTCGCTGATCGGCCAGGCCGTCGTCATCGAGAAGCTCTTCGCCTGGCCGGGCATCGGCTCGCTGCTGGTCGACAGCGTGGCGATCCGCGACATTCCCGTGGTGCAGGGCACGATCCTCGTCATCGTGCTGTGGTTCCTCGTCATCAACACCGCCGTCGATCTGATCTATGCCGCGATCGATCCGCGCATCAAGCAGGAGTGACGAGAATGCGTCTCGGCTTCAACTTCTGGCTCGGCGCGGGGCTGACAGCGCTGGTGATCCTCGCTGGCGTCCTCGCCCCGTGGATCGCGCCCTTCGACCCGGTGCTCGACGCGGACCTGATGAATTCCGAGCTGCCGCCGGATGCGACCTTCTGGTTCGGCACGGACGGGCAGGGGCGCGACGTCTATACCCGCATCCTCTACGGCGCGCAGATCTCGCTGACGGTCGGCATCGTCTCGCAGGTGATCAATTCGATCATCGGCGTCACGCTCGGCATGACCGCCGGCTATTGGGGCGGCTGGTGGGACGACCTCGTCAACGGCCTCACCAATGTCATGCTCGCCATCCCCTCGCTGATCTTCGCGCTCGCCGTGATGGCGGTGCTCGGCCCGGGCCTGCCCTCGCTCCTCGTCGCGCTCGGTCTCACCAACTGGAGCTGGACCTGCCGTATCGCCCGTTCCTCGACGCTCTCGCTGAAATCGCAGGGCTATGTGCAGGCGGCGCAGACGCTCGGCTACGGGGACCTGCGCATCATGTTCACGCAGATCCTGCCCAACATGATGGGGCCGATCCTCGTCATGGCGACGCTCGGCATGGGCTCGGCGGTGCTGTCGGAAGCGGCGCTCTCCTTCCTCGGCCTCGGCATCCAGCCGCCGTTCCCGAGCTGGGGCTCGATGCTGACGGATGCGCGCCAGCTCATCCAGCTCGCGCCCTGGGTGGCGCTCTTCCCTGGCCTTGCCATCTTCCTCTCCGTGCTCGGCTTCAACCTTCTCGGCGACGGCCTGCGCGACAGCCTCGACCCGCATATGAGGACGCGCAGGCCATGACCCAGCCGCTGCTCGACATCAGGGACCTGCAGCTCGGCGTCGCGCTCGGCCGTTCGGTTTCCCATCCGCTCCTCAAGGGCGTCTCCTTCCAGATCATGCCGGGCGAGGCCTACGGGCTCGTCGGGGAATCCGGCTCGGGCAAGTCGGTGACGTCGCTCGCCGTCATGGGGCTCCTGAAGAAACCGCTCGCCGTTTCCGGCGGCGAGATCCTGTTCAAGGGGCAGAACCTGCTTGCCCTCTCGAAACGCGAGATGCGGCGCCTTCGCGGCAACCGCATCGCCATGATCTTCCAGGAGCCAATGACGGCGCTGAACCCGCTTTCCACCGTCGGCCGGCAGATCGCGGAAATGTTCGTGCTGCATCAGGGCAAGGGCTGGGACGAGGCGCAGAAACTTGCGGTCGAGGCGCTCGCCAGCGTGCGCGTGCCCAATCCCGACCGGCGGGCGAAAAACTATCCGCACCAGATGTCGGGTGGCCTTCGCCAGCGCGTGATGATCGCCATGGCGCTCGCCTGCAACCCGGACCTCCTGATCGCCGACGAGCCGACCACCGCGCTCGACGTCACCGTGCAGGCCGAGGTGCTGCGCCTCATCAAGGAGCTCTGCGCCGAGCGCGGCACGGCCGTGCTCTTCATCAGCCACGACCTCGGCGTCATCGCCAGCATCTGCCAGCGCGTCGGCGTCATGTATTCGGGGTGCCTCGTGGAGGAGAACGAGACGCGGGCGCTCTTCGAGAATCCGCGGCACGAATATACCCGCGGCCTCCTCGGCGCCCTGCCGCGCCTCGGCAGCCGCAGCCAGCACGGCCGTCAGCGGCTGGTCGATATCGACAGCATCATCGCCGACCGTTCCAGGCTGACCGAGACCCGCTTCATCGCGCCGCGCGGCGCGGAAAGGAGCCAGCCATGACCGCCCCGCTCCTTCAGGTGGACGACCTGCATGTGCGCTTCCCGATTTCCGGCGGGGGGCTTTTCGGCGCCGGCAAGCGCATGCTGCACGCCGTCAACGGCATCAGCTTCGAGCTGGCCAAGGGCGAGTGCCTGTCCATCGTCGGCGAATCCGGCTGCGGCAAGTCGACGACCGCGCTTTCCATCCTCGGCCTGCAGGAGCCGACGGAAGGGGCGATCCGCTATCGCGGCCAGCCGCTCGCCGGTGCCGGCGCACCGGGCCGTATGCAGCGCGCGAAAGCCGTGCAGATGGTCTTCCAGGACCCCTATGCCTCGCTCAATCCGCGCCAGTCCGTGCGCACCTCGCTCGCCGCGCCGCTGAAGCTGCACGGCATCACGGCATCCTCGGAAATCGAGGGCCGCATAGAGGCCATGATGAAGAATGTCGGCCTGACGCCCGAGCAGGCGCGCCGTTACCCGCATGAATTTTCCGGCGGCCAGCGCCAGCGCATCGGCATCGCCCGCGCGCTCATCCTCGAACCGGAGATCGTCGTGCTGGACGAGCCGATCTCGGCGCTGGACGTGTCGATCCGCGCGCAGATCATCAACCTCCTGCTCGACCTGCAGGAAAAGCTCGGCCTCTCCTACCTCATGATCAGCCACGACCTCAGCGTGGTCGAGCATATGAGCGACCGGGTGCTGGTGATGTATTTCGGGCAGGTCGTGGAGGAGGGCGGCTGGCGGGAGATATTCGAGAACCCGACGCATCCCTATACCCGCCGCCTGATCGCCGCCATACCAGACCCGGATGCCGCCCTGAACCCTGCTGCGGGATTGGGCAGCCTCCCCGATTCGCCGCTGATCAAGGGTCGCGGCTTCGTGACGGACGGCAGCATCGCGCCGGATGTCTTTACGGCGCCGCTGTCATCCGAACTGGTCGAGATCGCCCCGCAGCACCGCGTCAGGCTGGCCGCCGCCGGCTGACGCCCAGGATAGGCTGAGCAGTCGTCGCGACGGCGAGGACGACGATGCGGGGGAGCAGGCAGGCGGACAGCCGCATCCGGCGGCCGTTCGCAACGAGGGCCTCGCCGCGCGCGAGATCGACGCTGATGTCTTCGTAGCCGAGCACCTTCCCGTCCAGCGGATAGGCGGCCTTGTAGACGGCCTCCTTCGCGCTGAAGAGAAGCCGCGTCGCCAGACGAGGATCGACGCCCGCGAGAACGTCCGCTGGCATCACCACGAGGGGGGCGATCTCGTCCGGCAGCGGCTCGGCCGGCTCCACATCGATGCCGAGCGATGGAATGTCGGCCGTGCGAGCGATGGCGGCGACGGCCATCTCGGCGTCATGGGCGAGCGAGCCGGCAAAGCCGTCCGGCCAGAGGGGCGCGCCTGCGGGGGAGCGTCCAATTCCCATGCAGCCCATCCCGTCCGCGGCCAGTAAATCGCGTGCAAGCGCGCGGGCGGTGCCGCTCGCGCGCCGGGCCGCCGGGCGGCGCGCCGGGAGGACGGCGGCCTCTTCGGGCAGGAGCAGGGCTTCGTCGCCCTGCCGGATAAGGCGGCAGCCGAGCCGGACCCCCGGCGGGGCCAGCCGGCTCATCTGCGCCAGCAGCGCGGTCTCGGCCGCGCTGCTGCTCATTCGGCGGAGACCGGCTTGACGAAGCCGTGCAGCTTGGCCGGATTGCCGCGCCAGATCGAGTTCGGCTCCAGGATCTCGCCCTTCATGACGAAGCAGTCGACATCGGCGATCGCGCCGTCGCCCATCGTCACGCCGTAGTGCACGAAGGCGGCGGGGCCGAGCGTGCAGCCGTTGCCAATGCGGATATGGTCCGACTTGAAGGCGCCTTCCTCCAGCGAATGGGCCTGGATGACGCAGCCCTCGTTGAGCGTGGCGTCGTCGCCGATCTCCACCAGCGAGCGCTCCGTCAGGTTCGCCCCGCCGTCATAGACGCGCTTGCCGATCTTCACGCCGAGCGCCCGCAGGATCATCGGGCGGAAGGGCGTACCGGCGAAGAGCCGGACGATGGGCGAATCCGACAGCTTCCAGTGCCGCTCGTGCCGCCAGAAGGCGACGTCGTAGATGGTCGTCATCTGCGGCTGGAGGCGGCGGAAGCCAAGGCTCGCCCATTCCATCAGGACATAGAAGGGGATGGTGACGGCCCCGGTGAGGACGACGGCGGCGAAGAGCGCGGCCTGCGCCCATTCCGTATAGTAGTTCAGCGCCCGGTCCCAGATCGCCAGCGTGACGAAGAGCATCGTCCACTGCACGGCGATGAACATCAGCGCGGTCGCCAGGTTGTGCCGGTTCTTGTGCGGCAGGCGGGCACGGCGGTCCTCCTCGCTGACGCCCTGGATCAGCTCCTTGTCGCGCTTGACCATGCGCGGGATCTCGAAGGGCGGCGAGCCGAGCAGGCCGACATTCTCGCGCAGCGGCCCGTCGATGGGCACCATGACCTTGGTGCCGAGCAGGACGTTGTCTCCGGTGCGCCCATCCGGCGGATAGAAGATATTGTTGCCGAAATAGTTGCGCTCGCCGACCTTCGTGTGTTCCAGCCGGAAGGCGGACGCGGACTTGTGCACGTTGATCATGTAGAGCCCGTCGGAGACCATCGTGCCCGTGCCGATTTCGCAGAGCAGCGGGTTGTCCTGCTGCTGGTTGCTGCCGAAGTTCGAGCCGGTCTGCACAACCTTGTTGAGGTTCCAGCCGAGCGCGCGGATGTAATGCACGACGGCGGAGCTGTCGCCGAACATCAGGTTGAGCAGGCGCGCATTGGTGCACACCTCCACGATGGATTGCAGCCAGAAATGGAAGCCGTAAAGCCGGTAGGTGCGGCCGGGCTTCAAAACGAGGCTGAACAGGCGCGGCAGCACCAGCGCGGCGAAGAGCAGGGCGACGATGAGCGCGACAAGCGTGAAGGTCGTGCCGATGGCGACGATGCCGATGGATTCCTGGTAATCGTCGCTGACATCCTGCCAGTAGCTGTGGAACCACAGCGGGAACGGCGTGACGATGACGAAAAGCGTGACGAGCTGCACCGCCTCGTAAAGGATGCGCCGCGTCTTGGAGAGCGTGACGACCGGCACCTTGCAATAGTCCGCCGTGGTCGCAACGGCGGGCGAGCCGTGCCAGTGCGCATCGTCGGGGATATGCTGCCCGCGCTGGAGCGAGGAAGCGTGGCCCAGCTGGGCGCGGTCGCCGATCGCGGTGTCGATGTCGATCATGCAGCCGACGCCGACGAAGGCGTCGCGGCCGATGGCGATGGGGCCGGTATGGATATAGCCGGCCTGCGCGCGGTAGCCGAGCACCATCGATTCCTTGCGCAGGATGGCGTTCTCGCCGATGGAGATGAGGTCGGTGCAGACCGGAACGGCGCGGCATTCTATGGTGGTGCTCCGGCCGAGCCGGGCGCCGAGCAGGCGCAGGTAAAGGCTGTAGAGCGGGCTGCCGCGGAAGAGCACGACAGGCGCCGTGCGGATCAGCGTCTTGACCACCCAGAAGCGGTAGTAACGAAGGCCCCAGATCGGGAAGCTCTCCGCCTTCCAACGGCCGACCAGCAGCCACTTCATGGCGACGGCGAAGCCGGACATGCCGAAGAAGACGGCGGCCGACAGGATCGCGCAGCGCAGGTAGAGCTGGACCGGGTCGTCGAGCATGTCATAGACCCAGTTTAGGCCCGAATTCAGCATCCAGAAGCCGAAATAGCTGTAGAGGCCGTAGAAGGCGAGCTGGGCCGCGCCGCTGGTCCAGTAGGCAAGGTTCGAGGCGCGGTGCGTGAGGCATGGTTCCTCCGCCGCCGCGGCCTCCTCCTCCGGTCCCCGCAGGTGGCGTGCGAGGTCCGCCACCGTCGGATGCAGGTAGATGTCGCGCATCGAAGTCGTCGCCCATTCCCGGCGCGTGCGAAGCCGGGCGCAGAAGCGGGCCATCAGCAGGGAATTGGCGCCGAGGTCGTCGAAGAAATTGTCCTCGACATAGATGTCGTCCATCTTCAGCACGTCGCGCAGCACCTCCGCCAGGAAGCGCTCGTCGTCGGTCGAAGGCAGGATCTCCTTGCGCTCGGCGCCGAGCCGCACGCCGGACGGCTTCGGCAGCTTGCGCGTGTCGACCTTGTCGGAGACGGTCATCGGCAGCGCCGGCAGTTCCTCCAGGAAGGAGGGCACCATGTAGTCGGGCAGGCGGCGGCGCAGTTCGCGCGCAAGGTCCGCGCGGGCGATCGCCTCCGCGCCGGACTTCAGCGCGTAGTAGCCGACCAGCTCGACGCGGCCGGGCTCTATTTCCCAGGTGGTGACGGCAGCCTGCGCAATGGCGGGCTGGTCGAGCAGGACGGCCTCGATCTCGCCGAGCTCGATGCGGTAGCCGCGGATCTTTACCTGCGTGTCGATGCGGCCGTGGTATTCGACCTCGCCGTCGGCGTTTATGCGGCCGAGGTCGCCGGTGCGGTAGATACGCTGCGAGGGATTGTTGGGCAGGCCGATGAAATCGGCGATGAACTTCTGCGCCGTCAGCTCCGGCCGGTTGAGATAGCCGGCGGCCACGCCGATGCCGGCGATGCCGATCTCGCCGAGCTCGCCGGGTGCCGACAGAACCGGACGCTCCGCATCGAGGATCACGATGGAATAGGTCGGCAGCGGGGCGCCGATGGTGACCGCGCGCTCGGGCGTCAGGTAACCCATGGTCGCCGTCACGGTCGCCTCGGTCGGGCCGTAGGTGTTGAGGATCCGGCGGCCGGGCCTCGACCAGCGCGTGACGAGGTTGTGCGGGCAGGCCTCGCCGCCGACCAGGATGGCGCGAAGGCTCGGCACGTCGCTTTCGATGGAGGAGAGCAGCGTCGGCGAGCAGGCCATGCAGGTGATGGCGTTGGCGCGCAGGAAATCCGCCAGTTCCTCGCCGACCAGCGTCATGCGGCCCGGCGCGGGCACGATGGTCGCCCCGGCGGCGAAGGGCACCCAGATCTCCTCGGTGGAGAAGTCGAAGGCGATGGTCATGCCCTGGTAGACGCGGTCGCCCGGGCGGTAGCCATAGGCTTCGGCGGCGATGCGCACGAAATTGCAGATGCTCTGGTGGCGCACCGCCACGCCCTTCGGCCGGCCGGTCGTGCCCGATGTATAGAGGATGTAGCAGGTGTCGTCCCCGCCGGCGGCGATCTCGAGCGGGGTACCCGGCTGCGCGGCAGCCTGCGGGCAATCGGCCGCGATCACCAGATGGGGAACGGAAAGCGCCGCCGCGCGCGGCGCATAGCCGGCGTTGGTGACGATGAGGCTGACGCCGGCATCCTCGACGATGAGCGACATGCGCTCTTCGGGAAAGGCCGGGGCAAGCGGCACGAAGACGGCGCCGGCCTTCATCACGGCGAGGATGGCGATATAGGTTTCGGCGGAGCGGTCGAGCAGGAGGGCGACGCGGTCGCCGGGCCTGACGCCGCGCCCGGCGAGGAGATGCGCGAAGCGGTTCGCCGCCGTATCCATCTCGCGGTAGGTCCAGACACGGCCGTTGTCCATGACGGCCGGCGCGGCGGCGTGGACAGCGGCCAGCCCCTCGAAGACGCGGGAAAGCCGTTCGCCCGGCTGGCCTGCAAGCGGCGAATCGGGACCGCACAGGATCTGCGGCGTCAGGCCGCTCTCCGTCAGTTCGGTAGCGTCCCGAGCCAGGCCGCGCAAATGGGTCCCTGCGTCGTTCATTTCCAAAATCCTGCTTGTTGCGCATACGGCGAGGGCGGCGTCGGGCAATGGCGCGCCTCTGCGGGGCGAGGCCATGCGAAGCATCCCGCGTGGTCGCTTCGACTGCCGTCATCGTCGTGGGAGGCGCCTTACGCGCGGCTTTGCGAAAAGAAAAGCGGATTTTTGGATCGCGGCATAAAATAGCGTTGCATCGGGCGTCCCGACGCGAAACCACATGACGACGCGGAACCCGGCCGTCTCTCCGGGCGTTGAGGGAAATCCCTCATTATGCAATCGTTCCCTACGCGCTAACTTCGTCATATCATCACAAGCCAGCGAGGCGCGCATGTCCGACCGAAATGTATCCGACAAGAAACCGCAACCCGATCCGGCGGAAGAGAACGCGTTCTTTCCCTCGATCTATTCCCTGAGCCAGTTCACGTCGCCGAAGTCCGACCTCGGCGGCGCGGATTATCCGACCCCCTACAGGGGCGCGAAGAAAATCCTCATGATCGGCGCGGATGAGCGCTACCTCCTGACCGACAACGGCAGCTTCTTTTCGACCGGCAACCACCCGGTGGAGACGCTGCTGCCGATGTATCACCTCGACAAGGCGGGCTTCGCCTTCGACGTGGCCACCGTCTCCGGCAATCCGGTCAAGTTCGAGTTCTGGGCCATGCCGTCCGAGGACGACGAGGTGAAGGGCTTCTTCGCCAGATATCATCCGCAGTTCAAGCAGCCGCGCAAGCTGGCCGATGTGATCGCCGGCGGGCTGGACGGCTATGCCGCGATCTTCGTTCCCGGCGGGCATGGCGCGCTGATCGGCATTCCCGGGAGCAGGGATGTCGGCGCGGCGCTGGAATGGGCGGCGGCAAACGACCGCTTCGTCATTTCTCTCTGCCACGGCCCGGCGGCCTTCCTGGCAGTCGGCGACAGCGACATCTATCGCGGCTTCAGGATCTGCGCCTTCCCCGATGCGCTCGACGCCACGACGCCCGACATCGGCTACATGCCGGGCCACCTGACGTGGAAGTTCGGCGAGAAGCTGAAGACGCTCGGCTTCGAGATCGTGAACGACGGCATTACCGGCGCCGTGCACAGGGACCGTACACTGATCACGGGAGACAGCCCGCTGGCCGGCAACAACCTGGGCAAGCTCGCGGCGGAGACCCTCCTCAAGGAAGTCACGGACTGATGACGGACGCGCGCACGGCAGAGGCGGCATTCCGGAGCGCTCTCCTCATCAAGGGCGCCGAAAGCCTCGCCGTGATCGAGGACGCATTGCGCGTGTTCTGCGGTCCGCTCGGCTACGACCGCTTCGTCCTGTTCTCGGCCTCCGCCGCGAAGGACGAGGTGGTCGAGCGCATCTACTGGGTCGAGGGCGACTGGTTCGGCGGCGGCGAGGCGGTCGATGCCGAAACCTATGTGCGTCGCTGCCCGGTCACGCGGCATATCCTCGACGCGCGGCAGCCGTTCTTCTGGACCAAGACGACGGCCAGGGCCGGCGAGCTCTACCGGATCGTCCGGACGCCCCGGGGGCGCGGTATTCACGGCCTTCAGGTGCCGGTGTTCGGCCCGCTGGGGCTGGAAGGCGCGATGAGCCTCGGTGGCGAGCGGATCGACGCGTCGCCGCAGGCCCAACTGGCGTTGAAACTCGTTGCCGAAGCCGCGTTTCTTACGGCACGCGAGCTCCTCGAGACACCCGCCGACGATGAGATCGGAGCGCTCTCCGGACGCGAGCGCGAGGTGCTCGCCTGGACGGCCGCCGGCCGCCGGCAGGTCGAGATCGCCGCGACGCTCGGCCTTTCAGAACGCACGATCGAAAATCACCTTCGGCGCATCCGCAAGCGCCTCGGCGTTACGACCACGGCACAGGCGATCCGGGTGGCGATCCGCAACGGCGAGATCGCGGCCTGAACGCACCGGGAGAAACGACATGGGTAAGACGGTCCTCATTACCGGCGCGGCCTCTGGGTTCGGCCGCGGCGTCGCCTTCGGCCTCGCACGGCGCGGTCATCAGGTGATCGCCGGTTGCCAGATCTGGCCGCAGGTCTGGGAATTGCGCAACGCCGCCAGGGCGGATGGCATTGAAATGCAGGTCATCAAGCTCGACGTGCTCAACGAGATCGACCGTGCCAGGGCGCTGGAACTGGACATCGACGTTCTGCACAACAATGCCGGCATCATGGAATCGGGGCCGATGGCCGAGATTCCGATGGTGGTCTTCCGCTCGGTCTTCGAGACCAACGTCTTTGCGGCCCTTGAACTGGCGCAGGGCTTTGCCCGCAAGATGGTCAGGCGCGGCAGCGGCCGGATCGTCTGGACCTCCTCGGTCGCCGGGCTGGTCAAGGTGCCCTTCGACGGTGCCTATGCGGCCTCCAAGCATGCGGTCGAGGGCATCTGCTCGGCCCTGCACGAGGAACTGAAGCCCTATGGCGTCGAGGTCGTGACAGTCAATCCCGGCGCCTATCGCACCGGCTTCAACGATACGGGAATGGAGAGCATGGACCAGTGGTGGGGCCTGGGCGAGCGCGTCGTGGAGCACTGGCCCGTGCGCGAACTTGACAGGCAGCACGACCCTGCCGAAATGATCGCGGCGATGATCGACGTCATCGAGGCGGAGGATCCGCCCTATCGCACCGTGCGCCCCGAGAGCGCCGGGGAGATGGTCCGCAAGGAGCAGGCGCTGGTCTGGGATCGAAAAGCCTGAGGAGGCCGGCATGAGACTTCTGTTGTTGGGTGCGACCGGTGTCGTGGGGCGGGAGGTTCTGGCGCAGGCGCTTGCGGATGCGAGGGTCGAAACGCTGGTCGCACCGACGCGGCGGCCCCTCGCGGCGACCGATCCCAAGCTGACCGCCCCGCTGGTCCGTTTCGACGACCTGCCCGCGGACGCCGACTGGTGGCGGGCCGATGCGGTGATCTGCACGCTCGGCACGACGATCAAGAAGGCAGGGTCTCGCGAAAACTTCCGCAGGGTGGACCACGACTATGCCCTTGCCGTCGCCAGGCTCGCCAGAGCGCATGGAACGCCGGCTTTCGCCATCGTCTCTGCGAGGGGCGCCAACCCTCGCTCGGCCCTTTTCTATTTCAAGGTGAAAGGCGAGACCGAGGCCGACCTCGCTACGCTCGGATTCGCGTCGCTGACGCTGGCGAGACCGGGGCTGATCGGCGGCGAACGAGAGGACATGCGTCGACGCGAGCAAATCGGCGCCGCCATCCTGAAACTGTTGGGGCCGTTGCTCCCCAGGGCGTTGCGTATCAATCCGAGCCCAAGGATTGCAAAGGCCCTGCTTGACGCCGCCATCGAAGGGCGCGCGGGAACCAGAGTTATAGATTCTGCCGAAATGTCATGATGCGAGAGGCCTCGATGCCTATTCGGGCTGTGTCGCCAATTACCCGGGCCGATGAACCGGCATGGATGCATCGTTTCGACCTCAAGGGATCACCGCTGGTCCCGTGACTGCGTTCGGCAAACCTTATGCCTTTCCCTGGTCCAACCGTCAGGTCAAACCGGTCCAAGATCGGCGTAGCCGTCATGCAAGGCCCGGTCGCCGGCGCTGAAGCGCTGGCTGGCGAAATTGTGCTGGTGCCAATAGGGATAGATGTAGGGCGGGCGGCTGACCTTGTTCAGCGTGTCGAGCTCGTCTTCCGAGAGCCTCAGGTCCGCGGCCGCGATATTCTCCCGGAACTGGTCCTCGCTGAGGCCGCCGACCACGAGGCTCGATATGGCGGGGCGCGACAGCGTCCAGGCGAGCGAGACCTGCGCGACGGTAACGCCGCGCGCGCGGGCAATGCCTTCCAGCGCATCGACGATCGTCCACAGGCGTTCACGGTCGCGGATCGGCGGTTCGCTCCAGCCCGCGGCCTGGCGGGAATCGGCCGGCGTCCTGTCGCGGCCGAAGGCGCCGGAGAGCAGGCCGGCGGCGAGCGGGCTCCAGACCATGACGCCGAGGCCCTGGTCGATGGAGATCGGCAGCAGCTCGTATTCGGCCTCGCGCGCTTCCAGCGTGTAGTGGATCTGCTGGGTCACGAAGCGCGGCAGGTTCTTCGCCTCGGCGACGCCGAGCGCCTTCATGATGTGCCAGCCGGAATAGTTGGAGCAGCCGATATAGCGGATCTTGCCCTGCTGGCGCAGCGTGTCGAGCGCCGAGAGCATTTCCTCGACCGGCGTCACCCCGTCCCATTCGTGCATGAAATAGATGTCGATATGGTCGGTCCTCAGCCGCTTGAGGCTCGCCTCGCATTCGCGGATGAGGTGGTAGCGCGAGGTGCCTTCGTCGTTCGGCCCGTCGCCGATGCGCATGCGGGCCTTGGAGGAGATCAGTACCTTCTCGCGCTTGTCGCCGAGCGCCTCGCCGAGGATTTCCTCCGAGCGGCCGAGCGAATACATGTTGGCCGTGTCGAAGAGGTTGACGCCGCCGTCGATGCAGCAGTCGACGAGGCGGCGCGCTTCGGTCACGCCCTGGCTGGCCACGCGCGAAAACGCGCCGACCCCGCCGAAGGAGAAGGTGCCCATGGCGATGGCCGAAACCTTGAGGCCCGTGCGGCCGAGCGTCCTGTATTCCATGGTCTTCCTCCTCGGGTTTATTCCGCCGGCTGCCTTGTGGCGCGCCGCGGGCGTTCCTCGGTGATCTTCGGCGCGCCGTGCTGGTGGCTGGCGCGCAGGACGAGCTCCGCGCCGACGAGGATCTTGACCGGCGGCTGCGGGTCGGCGGCGGTGATCAGGTCGTCGAGCACGGTGACGGCGAGGTAGCCGATCTTGCGTTTCGAAACGTCGATGGTCGTCAGGCCCGGCTCCATGGTCGCGCTCTGCGGCAGGTTGTCGAAGCCGATGATCGAGACGTCCTCGGGGATCGAGACGCCGTGTTCGCGCAGCGCCCGGATGAAGCCGTAGGCGATGATGTCGTTGGTGCAGAAGTAGCATTCGGCGAGGTCGAGCCCGGTCGACAGCAGCGCGCGGGTGTCGAGATAGGCCCCGTCATAGGTCGATTCCACCGAGAGGATGTCGGCCTCGTTCACCGGCAGGCCGAGGCGCGCCATGTTCTTGAAGAAGGCCTCGCGGCGCAGGCGGAAGTTGGTCGTGTCGACATGGGAGGCGACGAAGCCGATGCGCTCGAAGCCCTGCATGCGGAAGCGGGAGAGCACCTTGTAGACGGCGTCCTCGTTGTTCATGTCGACGAAATTGGCGTCGAGCACGTCGTAGAACGTGTCGATGAAGACGGTCGGCAGGCCGAGGCCCTGGATCAGCCTGATATCGGCCTCCGTCAGCTCGGTGCCGAGCGCGATCACGCCGGAAATCGGCGCGCCCGCGAGCGATTCGGCGACCGAGGAGATCGGCTGTCCCTCGAAGCTCACCACCTCCAGCGTATAGTTGCGCCGCGTCGCCTCGGCGGACATGCCGTCGATATAGTCGGAGATGAAGACGCTGTGGTCGCGGTTGACGGTGTGGCCGTGCTTGGCGATCTTCAGGAAGCGCAGCGTCTCGCCGGGTTCGGCGCTGCGTGTCGCCCGCGGCACATAGTTGAGGCTCGCCACCGCCTCCAGCACGCGCGCCCGCGTCACGCCAGAAATCTCCCCCTTGCCGTTCAGCACGAGCGAAACCGTCGCCGGCGATACGCGCGCCGCCTCGGCGATGTCCCTGATGGTCAGTTTTCCCGGTTTTTTCATGCGGCGGTCAGCGGCCTTTTTATGCTGCAACTGCGAACAAGTTTACTAAACGATTTAAGTGATCCTGCTGAGACCTAGGGCAAATTGACGCCTTTCGCAACCGATATGGCATGCAAACAGGGCTTGTCAGCACAAATTTCCTTTGCTAGCGTTTTAGTGAAGTCGAAATTTGTTTAGTAAACAAATGGGAGGAGATCATGCACAAAACCGGCGCACAGCTGGCGATGCTGCTTGTCATCAACGGCCTTTTGCTCGTGGCGGGCGCGCTGATCTCCGGCGGCTTCCTTTCCGTTTTCAATCTCCAGTCCATGGCGAGCCAGGTGCCGGAAATCGGCCTGCTGGCCATCGGCGTCATGCTGGCCATGTGCGCCGGCAATGGCGGCATCGACCTCTCCGGCATCGCGCTTGCCAATCTCTCTGGCGTGCTCTCCGCCGTGATCGTCTCGTCCTTCCTGTCGGCGACGGAGAGCGGCACGGCCTTCAGCCTCGCCTTCATCGCGGGTGCGCTGCTCGTCGGCCTTGCCGGCGGCGTCATCAACGGCCTCTTGATCTCGCGGCTGAACATCACGCCCATCCTCTGCACGCTCGGCACGCAGATGGCCTTCATGGGGCTTGCGGTCGTGGTTTCCGGCGGCAAGGCCGTGATGGTCGGCAGCCCGGCGCTGCTTTCCAGCATCGGCAACGACATGATCGCGGCCGTGCCGATCAGCTTCCTTCTCTTCGTGCTGGTCGCCGGCATCGTCGCCGCGCTGCTGAAATTCACGCCCTATGGCCTCTGGCTGATGCTGATGGGCACCAATCCCAAGGCCGCCGTCTATGCGGGCTTCCCGCGGAACGGCGTGATCGTCGCCACCTATGCCATATCGGGCACGCTGTCGGGCCTTGCCGGCGTCATCATCGCGGCGCGCAACGTCAATGTGAAGTTCGATTACGGTAGCTCCTACCTGCTGATCGCCATCCTGATCGCCGTGATGGCCGGCGTGAAGCCGGAGGGCGGCTACGGGCGCGTCGTCTGCGTCGTGCTCAGCGCCATCGCCCTGCAGCTCATGTCCAGCCTGCTCAATTTCGGCGGCCTTTCCAATTTCGTGCGCGATTTCGCCTGGGGGCTGCTGCTGCTCACCTTCCTGGCCGTCGGCCGCTACGACATCGCCGGCTTCCTCGCCCCGGGTCGCCGCTCGCAAACCCCTTCGGTGCCTGTCCCTCAAGCGCCGAAGTGAAAGTGGAGGGAAAATTCGTGGAGGAAAACATGAAATCGTTCTCGAAGAAGGTTCTGGCCGGAACCACCGTTGCAGCCGTCGCGCTCGCAGGTTCCATCGGCGTATTGGCCGCCCAGGAAAAGCCCGTCATCGCCACCGTGGTCAAGATCAGCGGCATTCCGTGGTTCGACCGCATGAACACGGGCGTCGTCGCCTATCAGGAGGCCAATCCGGACGTCGTCGCCAGCCAGAGCGGCCCGGCGACGGCCGACTCGGCCCAGCAGCTTCAGATCGTCAACGACCTCGTCGCCAAGGGCGTCAACGCGCTCGCCGTCGTGCCGATGGACCCGGCCGTCCTGGAGGGCACCTTCCAGCGCGCCATGGAGCGCGGCATCGTTGTCGTCACGCACGAGGCCGACAACCAGGTGAACACCAATGCCGACGTCGAGGCCTTCGACAATGCCGATTACGGCGCGGCGCTGAACGAGCGCCTGGCCGAATGCATGGGCAAGGAAGGCAAGTGGACGACCTTCGTCGGCTCGCTCGGCAGCCGCACGCATATGCAGTGGGTCGGCGCGGGCGAGGAGAACGCCAAGAAATATGCCGGCATGGAACTTGTCGATCCGAACAACGAATCCTTCGACGACGCCAACGGCACCTATGAGAAGGCCAAGGAAATCCTGCGCAAGCACCCTGACATCAAGGGCTTCCAGACCTCGGCCGGCAACGACGTCCTCGGCGTCGGCCGCGCCATCGACGAAGCGGGCCTGAGCGGCAAGATTTGCCTCGTCGGCACCGGCCTTCCGAACCCGTCGGCCGACCTTCTGGAATCCGGCGCCATCACGGCGATCGGCTTCTGGGATCCGCAGAAGGCCGGCATGGCGATGAACGCCGTCGCCAAGCTGCTGCTGGAGAAGAAGGAAGTCACCGACGGCATGGACCTCGGCGTCGAAGGCTACAACAAGGTCTCCGTCAAGCAGGGCGCGGGCAAGGGCCTCCTGATCCTCGGCAACGGCATGGTCCTCGCCGACAAGGCGACCTACAAGGAACACATGTTCTGATCCGGCAAACCGTCAGCCGGCCGGGAGGTTTTCCTTCCGGCCGGAACCGTCCGGCGTGGCGACGCGCCGGTCAGCATGAGGACAATTTCCGTGGCGGCACAAGCACATACCGCGCAGCAACCGGCGGCGCTCCTTGAACTCAGGAACATCCAGAAATGGTTCGGCGGCGTCCATGCCCTGCGCGGCATCGACCTGACGCTCCAGCCGGGCGAGGCCTACCATCTCCTGGGCGAGAACGGTTGTGGCAAGAGCACCGTCATCAAGATCATGTCGGGCGCGCATGCGCCGACCTCGGGCGAGATCGTGCTTGGCGGAGAGACCTTCTCGTCGCTGACGCCGATCCAGTCGCTCGCCGCCGGCATCGAGACCGTCTACCAGGACCTGTCGCTGCTGCCGAACCTTACGGTCGCCGAGAACGTCGCGCTGAACGAGCAACTGGTCAACGCCAACGGCCGCCTCGCCCGCCTCTTCGACCGCAAGCGGCTGCGGGAGACAGCGGAACGGGCGCTCGCCGCCGCGGGCCTGCCGACCGACCGCGCCTTCCTCAACACCATCGTTTCCGACCTGCCGCTCGCCTCGCGCCAGCTTGTCGCCATCGCGCGGGCCATCGCGACCCGCGCCAAGCTCGTCATCATGGACGAGCCGACGACCTCGCTGACGCGCCGCGAGGTGGACAATCTCATCCGCGTCGTCGAGCGCCTGCGCTCCGAAAACGTCGCCGTGCTCTTCGTCACGCACAAGCTCGACGAATGCTACCGCATCGGCGGCCATGCCGTCGTCTTCCGCGACGGCCAGTGCGTCGCGCAGGGTCCTATCGCGAACTACAGCAAGAAGGAGCTGGCCGAGCTCATGACCGGCCGTTCCATCGATGCCCAGCGCTATCGCACCGGCAAGCCCTCCGATGAAGAACTCCTCAAGGTCGACCGTCTCGCCGCCGATGGCGTGCAGGAGATGAGCTTCTCGCTGAGGAAGGGTGAAATCCTCGGCATCACCGGCCTTGCCGATTCCGGCCGCAACGAACTCGCCATGGCGCTGACGGGCGTCGCCCCCGCATCGGGCGGCACGCTCACGCTCGACGGCAAGGCCGTCACCGTGCGCTCGCCGGCCGAGGCCATCGAGCAGGGCATCGGCTACGTGCCGGAGGACCGGCTCGCCGAGGGCCTCTTCCTCGACAAGTCGATCTTCGAAAACGAGATCGCCCTCATCGTCTCGCGCCTTGCCAATTCGCTCGGCGTCGTCGACCGGGAGGAGGGGCGCAGGATCGCCGCGCGCCTTTCCGAGGAGATGCGGCTCAACACGAAGAACCTCGACCTGCCGGTCGGCGCGCTCTCGGGCGGCAACCAGCAGCGCGTGCTGATCGGCCGCTGGCTCAGCATCGCGCCGAAGCTGCTGGTGCTGCACGGGCCGACCGTCGGCGTCGACGTAGGCTCCAAGGATACGATCTACCGCGTCATCCAGGCGCTCGCCGAAGCGGGCATGGGCCTCGTCATCGTCAGCGACGACCTGCCCGAGCTCCTGCAGAACGCCGACCGCATCCTCGTCATGAACAGCGGCCGGGTGGTCGCGGAGGTGGATGCGGAGCAGGCGAGCGAGGACCAGCTTTACAAGGCGATGCTGACGACGATGACGGAGACTGTGCAATGAACGCTTCACGGACCGATGAACTCCACGGCACCGCCGGCCCGTCGCGTTCCTTCAGCTTCGGTGAACTCGTTCGCCGCCGGCCGGAGACCATCACCTTCCTTCTGCTGGTCGCGATCTGCGTCAGCGTCGCCATCGCCAACCCGGCTTTCCTGCAACCCTCGACGCTCATCGACATCGGCCGCGCCAGCGTGGTCATGGGGCTCTTTGCCCTCGGCGTCTTCATCATCCTGGCGGCGGGCGGCATCGACGTGTCCTTCACGGCGATCGCGGCCTTCACCATGTATTCGATGACGGTGCTGGTGCAGAGCTACCTGCCGAACCTGCCCATCGTCGTCGTCATCCTCATGGCGACGCTCGGCGGAGCGGCGCTCGGCATCGTCAACGGGCTGCTCGTCCATCACCTCAAGGTGCCGTCGCTGATCGTCACCATCGGCACGCAATATCTCTTCCGCGGCTTCCTGCTCTCCTTCATCGGCACGGTCTGGATCATGTCGCTGCCGCCGCAGATGGGCGCCTTCGGCCGCATGCCGCTCGTCCAGTTCGAATCCGCCAACGGCGCGCTGATCACGCTGCCCTTCTACTTCCTCGTCCTGCCCGTCGCGGCCCTCGTGACCTGGTGGATCCTCAACCGCACCCTGATGGGCCGCGCCATCTTCGCCGTCGGCGGCAATGCCGATATTGCAAGCCGCCTCGGCTACAGCCTGCGCACCGTGCATGTCTTCCTGTTCGGCTATGCGGGGGCGCTCGCGGGCCTTGCCGGCATCATCCATGTCTGCGCCAACCGGCAGGCCAATCCCTTCGACCTCGTCGGCACCGAGATCAACGTCATCGCCGCCGTTGTGCTCGGCGGCGCGCGCATCACCGGCGGCACGGGCACGGTGCTCGGCACCCTTCTCGGGGTGCTGCTGATCGTCGTGCTCAACAGCGTGCTCGTCATGGTCGGCATTCCCAGCACCTGGCAGCGGCTCGTCGTCGGCAGCTTCATCCTGCTGGCCGCCGCCTTCTTCGTCACGCGCCAGCGCAAGAAATAACCCCCACTTCGGAGGAAACCCATGAAGAAGTTCCTGAACGACCCCGTCAACTTCGTCGACGAGATGCTCGAAGGCATCTACAAGGCGCATCCCGCCGTCACCTATGCGGCCGACGACCTGCGCTGCCTCGTGACGGCCCGGACCAGGCCCGGCAAGGTCGGCATCGCCACCGGCGGCGGCTCGGGCCACCTGCCGACCTTCCTCGGCTTCGTCGGCGACGGCATGCTGGACGGCGCGGCCGTCGGCGGCGTCTTCCAGTCGCCCAGCGCCGAGCAGATGTACCAGGTGACCAAGCATATCGACCAGGGCGCCGGCGTCCTCTACATCTACGGCAACTATACCGGCGACATCATCAATTTCGACATGGCGGCAGAGCTTGCCGATCTCGACGGCATCGCCGTCAAGCAGGTCGTCGGCAACGACGACGTCGCCTCCTCGATCGTCGGCGAGGAGCACAAGCGCCGCGGCGTCGCCGGCATCTTCTTCATTTACAAAGCGGCTGGCGCTGCCGCCGCCGAGGGCCTTTCGCTGGACGAGGTCACCCGCCTTGCCGACAAGGCGCGCCTGCGCACCCGCACGATGGGCGTCGCGCTTTCGAGCTGCGTCGTGCCGGAGATCGGCCACGCCACCTTCTCCATCGGCGAGGACGAGATGGAAATCGGCATGGGCATCCATGGCGAGAACGGCATCAGCCGCAAGAAGCTCGCGCCGGCCGACGACGTCGTCGACGAGATGATGGACCGCATCTTTGCGGAGACCGACTACAAATCGGGCGACAATGTCGCCGTTCTGATGAACGGCCTCGGCGGCACGCCGCTGGAAGAGCTCTACATCCTCTTCCGCCGCGTCTCGCAGCTTCTGGAGGCGCGCGGCGTCACCGCGAAACATGTCTGGGTCGGCGAGTTCGCCACCTCGATGGAGATGGCCGGCGCCTCGATCTCGATCCTGCATCTCGACGAGGAGCTGGATCGCCTCATCGCCGCCCCGGCCAACACGCCGTTCTTCCAGCACGTCGCAGGGTGATGCCATGACGCTTCAGACTTTGAATGCTGCCGATCTCATCGACCTCTTCAAGAGCTGGAAGGAACTCTTCGCCGAACAGCGCGAATTCCTCATCGCGCTCGACGGCAAGGTGGGCGACAGCGATCTCGGCATCACCATGAGCAAGGCCTTCGCCGCCGCCGCCGAGGCGCTGGAAGCGGAAGGCGAGGCGGTGGGCATTTCCAAGCTGCTGCGCACCGCCGGCGCCACCATGGCCCGCACCGCGCCCTCCACCATGGGCACGCTGACGGCGACCGGCTTCCTGCGCGCCAGCAAGGCCGTCGAGGGCAAGGACGCGCTCGGCACCGCCGACATGGCCGCCTTCTGGCGCGCCTATCGCGACGGCGTTGCCGAACGCGGCAAGGCGAAGGTCGGCGACAAGACGCTGCTCGACGTGCTCGATCCCGTCGCCACGACGCTGGAGGCGCAGGCCGCCGCGGGCGCCTCGCTTTCCGACGCGATGAACGCGACGGCGGATGCAGCCGAACAGGCGCTGGAGGCCACCAAGTCCATGCTCGCCCAGCACGGCAAGGCGGCGGCGTTCCAGGAAAAGACCGTGGGCCTGCAGGATGCCGGCGCGACGGTCGGCGCGCTGCTGATCCGCCGCATGGCGGAGTTTGCCGCGAGCCGGTAATCTCCTCGACCACGCCTGAGCCAAGGGGGCGCTGCCGTTCTGCGGTGCCTCCGGCTTGCGGTTCTGCTCGGGGCGGCAATCCCCCTGAACCACTCACTGCTGCGTGCGCAAGTCCCGGAAGGACAAGACCGCCATGCGCGCATCGGAGACCCGGACGACGTCGTTGGCGCCGTCGTCTTCTTCGCTTCCGACGATGCCGCCTTCGTCACCGGCCAGACATTGAACGTCGACGGCGGTATCGTCTTTCGCTGAAGGCTTCGCAGGACTATCGGCGGCAACGCGCGGGATAACGCCGCGCGGTGGTCTTTGTCCGGAAATTCGATGAAGAATCCGGGTCAGCTTTTCGAGGGACGAAATGCGACGCAGTGTTGCGGGTCGGTCTCGATGCGGGCGGCGCCGATGAGGTCGAGGCAATAGGGCACGGCGCTGAACACCGCGTCGAGGCAGGTCGCGAGCGCCGACGGCTTGCCGGGCAATGTGATGATCAGCGTCCGGCCGCGGATGCCGGCGCTCTGCCGCGACAGGATCGCGGTCGGGACCTCGGCAAGGCTTGCCTGCCGCATGGCTTCGCCGAAGCCCGGAAGCGCCTTGTCGATCACCGCTTCGAGCGCTTCCGGCGTCTGGTCGCGCGGCGCCGGCCCGGTGCCGCCGGTGACGAGGATCAGGTCGGCGCCGTGGTTGTCCGCGAGGTCCTGGAGGGCGGCGGCCACCGTCTCGCAGCCATCGGGGACGATGCGACGCAGGAGGGGCACAGGCGGGCGGACGGCGCGCCGGAGCCACTCCTCGGCCGCGGGGCCGCCGAGGTCTTCATATTCGCCCCGGGCCGCCCGGTCCGAGACGACGAGTATGGCGATCAGCGGATTGTCAGCGGACATCTGCGACCTCTCTTGCCCGGCACCAGTCGACCGCTTGCCGCATGTCGGCCGGGAGCGCCAGCGACATCTCCCCGGCAAAGGCGAGGAACGGTTCGAGGTTGAGCTTGTTCACGCCGACGAGGACGGGAATCCCTGCCTCCAGCGCCTCGGCGATGACGGGGACCATCCCGTGCCCCTCCGCCTCGCGCTTGCCGAACTTG
Organism: Shinella sp. PSBB067; assembly: GCF_016839145.1. Classification (NCBI taxonomy): domain Bacteria; kingdom Pseudomonadati; phylum Pseudomonadota; class Alphaproteobacteria; order Hyphomicrobiales; family Rhizobiaceae; genus Shinella; species Shinella sp. PSBB067. The sequence goes on from NZ_CP069302.1 coordinate 233,052, forward strand.
TTGACGATCAGCACGTCGGCGCCGTGCAGCCGCCGCGAGACTTCGGCAACGGACTGTTCCAGCGCCGCGTGGTCGAGGATGCAGCCGCGCGCCAGCGCGCCGCGATCCTCGCTGATGCGCAGCGTCGGTCCATCGGGCAGGACGCGCAGGTCCATTTCGCATTTGGGCCGGCCGGCGCGCGCGGTATTGGTCTGCACCACGCCCGACAGGCGAAGCCCTTCGGCCTGGAGCGCGTCCGCGACCATGGCCAGGAAGCGGTCGGTCTCGCCGCGCCCCTCGATGCTGACATGCGCAAGCCGCATCACGATGTCCTCCTCTCGCCGGCCACGTACCGGCCCGATTTGCCGCCGTCCTTCAACGCCAGTCGCAATCCGGTGACGACCATGCCCTTCTCGATAGCTTTCAGCATGTCGTAGATCGTCAGGCAAGCCACCGATGCGGCGGCAAGCGCCTCCATCTCGACGCCGGTCGGCCCGTTCGTCTGCACCGCGGCGCGGACATGAACGCCCGGCAGGTGGTGATCGATCTCGAAATCCACCGTCGCGCGTGTCAATGCCAGCGGGTGGCAGAGCGGGATCAGGTCCGCCGTGCGCTTGGCGGCCATGATCCCGGCGATGCGCGCCACGCCAAGGACGTCGCCCTTGCTGGCGCTGCCGGCGACCACGAGGGCAAGTGTTTCGGGCGCCATCAGGACCTGCGCTTCGGCCACAGCCAGCCGTGTCGTTTCCACCTTCGCGGTGACATCGACCATATGCGCCTGGCCGTCGGCGTCGAAATGCGTCAGCGTCATGTCGGATCCTTCCGGCAGGGGCCGCAGACCGGGCATCCGGCGCTGCGGTGAATTGCGATCTGGCGGCTTTGGCCCCACAGCGCGTCGTGCAGGAGGAGGCGGCCGCGCAGGCTCTGCCCCGCTCCGGCGATCTCCTTGATGGCCTCGGCCGCCATCATCGCGCCGAGAATGCCGGGAAGGGCGCCCATCACGCCGGCCGAGGTGCAGGTGACCTGGAGCTCGCCCGGCGGCAGCACCGGAAACAGGCAGGCAAGGCACGGCGCGCCATTCGCCGGGTCGTACAGCGTCAACTGTCCCTCCCATTGGCTGATGGCGCCGGAAAGCAGCGGCACGCCGGCGGCGGTGCAGGCTGCATTGAGGAGATGGCGCGACGGAAGGTTGTCGGTGGCGTCGATGACCAGTGTCTGCCCGGCGATGAGGTCCGCCGCACGCGTCCGGTCAAGCCGGGCTTCGACCGGCACCACGGTGACGTAGGGATTGATCCCGGCGAGGGCGATCCGGGCCGATTCCACCTTGGCCATGCCCAGCCGTTGCTGGCTGTGGATCACCTGCCGCTGCAGGTTGGACAGCGACACGCTGTCGTCGTCCACCACCGTGATCCGGCCGACGCCCGCCGCCGCCAGGTACAACAGCACCGGTGCGCCGAGCCCGCCCGCGCCGACGACCAGCACGCGCGCCCGCTTGAGCCGCGCCTGTCCCTGGCCGCCGATCTCGCGCAGCAGGATGTGGCGCTCGTAGCGCGGCAGTTCGCCTTCGCCATAGAGCGGCGCCTCGATCTCCATGATCTTCAGCCTCCGGTCATCGGTGGGAAGAACGCGACTTCGCGCACCCCGCAAAGGGATGCGGAGAAATCCGCCAGGCGTTGATCGAGCGCCACGCGGACGGAGGCAGGGTCGCGGAAGGCCGCGGCATGGCGCTCGCTGCGCAGGCGGAGTTCCGCGACGAGGTCGGCGACGCTCGCCGCCGAGGTGAGGACGCGCTCGCGCGGTTCGTCGATGCGTTCGCGCAGCCATGCGAAGTAGAGGATGTCGATCGTCGCCATCCCGGTCAACCTCCCGTGCGGTTCATGGCACGGCGGACCGCCCCGCCCGGCGCGGCGCGGGAATAATCGAAATCGTGCCCGCGCGGCTTGCGCGCGATGGCCGCACGGATGGCCTCTTCCAGCTCCGCCTGCTGCGGGCAGCCCCGAAGCGGCGCGCGCAGGTCGGTGGCGCCCTCCTGGCCAAGGCAGGTGTGGAGGGTTCCGGTGCAGCCGAGCCGAACCCGGTTGCAGCTCTCGCAGAAATTGTGGCTGAGCGGCGTGATGAAGCCGATTCTCTGGCCGGTCTCCGCAAGTTGCAGATAGCGAGCCGGCCCGCCGGTGGTTCCGGCCAGCGGCTGCAAGGTGAAGCGGCCGGCAAGGCGCGCGCGCAGGTCGGAAAGAGGCAGATACTGATCCAGACGCTCCTCGATCGAGGTCTCCCCCAAAGGCATGACCTCGATGAAGGTCAGGTCATGGCCTTCCGCCGCACACCAGTCGACCAGCGGGAACAGTTCGTCCTCGGTGTGGCCGCGCAGCGCCACGGCGTTGATCTTCACCCGAAGCCCCGCCGCGCGGGCGGCGGCGATGCCGTCGAGCACCGTCTCCAGCCGGCCCCGGCGGGTCAGGCGCGCGAAGCGGTCGGGATCGAGCGTGTCGAGCGAGACATTGACCCGCCGTACGCCGCAGGCGGCCAGTTCTTCCGCATGGCGCGCAAGCTGGCTGCCATTCGTGGTCAGGGTCAGTTCGCGCAGGGCCCCGCTTGCCAGGTGGCGCGACATGGCGCGGAAAAATCCGAGGATGCCCTTGCGCACCAGCGGCTCGCCGCCGGTGATGCGCAATTTCGTTACGCCCAGCCCGACAAAGGCGGAGCACAGCCGATCCAGTTCCTCGAGCGTCAGCAGGTCCTTGCGGGGCAGGAACTCGACCCGCTCGGCCATGCAATAGGTACAGCGGAAATCGCACCGGTCGGTGACCGAGACCCGCAGATAGCTGATCCGGCGGCAGAAGGCATCGGTCAGTGCGCCGGCGCCCGGCTTTGCGGAACAGGGGGAAAGGGTGGTGGTGGCTTCAGGCATCATGGGTCATCCCGTCGAAAAGCGGCTGCCAGCGCAGCATCTGGCCCGGCGAGACGTCCGCGCAATCCGCGGCGACGATGGCAAGGCCGTCGGCGCCCGCAAGCGGGAACAGGGTTGCCGAGACGCCGTTGCCCAGGCGCTGGAGCAGGGGAAGGCCGGTTTCGTCCGTGCCGAGACATCGCACGGGGAACACCTCCTGCCGCCCGGGCCGGCGGTGCCAGGAAAACGCGGCCCTGCCGCGGAAGGCGGCGAAAGGCGCCGGCTCGGTGCCGCAGAGCCGGGCGATCTGTGCGGCGGCGAAGAGCTGGAAGCCGACGAAAGCGGCAAGGGGATTGCCGGGCAATCCGGTGAAGGCTGCCGGGCCGAGGCGCCCGAAGACAATGGGCTTGCCCGGCTTCAGGGCCACGCGCCAGGCGGCGATCGTGCCGCCCGCGGCAAGGAAGGCCGGGCGCAGCGGATCGCGCCCGCCCATCGATACGCCGCCGGAGGTCAGAACGAGATCGGCCGTCCGGGCGAGTTCGGCAAGCCGGGTGGCGAGAGGCGCGGGCGCGTCTGGAAGCACGCCGGCGTCCAGCGCCTCGGCGCCCGCCGCCTGCACCATGGAAAGCAGCATGGGGCGATTGGCATCGTAGATCTGCCCGGCACGAAGGAGGTCGGCCGTGAGCTCGTCGCCGGTCGACAGGACGGCCACGCGCGGGCGGGCGAAGACGCGCACCTGTCTCACGCCGTTTGCGGCAAGGAGGCCGATATGGTGCGCAAGGATGCGCCGGCCCCGCGACAGGAGGATGGCGCCCTGCGGCTGGTCGCTGCCGGCCCGCCGCATGTTGGCGCCGGCTTCCGGCAGGGTTTCCAGAAGGATCGCGTGATCGCTCTCGCGCACGTCCTCCAGCGGGACCACCGCTTCGGTGCCCTCCGGCAACGGGGCGCCGGTGAAGACGCGGATCGCCTTGCCCTCGGGAAGATCGGGCACCGCGGCCGCGCCTGCCGCAAGGGTTGCCACAACCGGCAGCGGTTGTGAGGCCGCTGCGCCGGCAAGGCGAATGGCAAAGCCGTCGACCGCCGAATTGGTGAAGAACGGCATGGCCGTTGGGGCCGCAACGTCCCACGCGGCCACCCGGCCCGTCGCCTGGGCGAGAGCGACGTCGCACACGGCCGTGACCGGGGAGATCTGGGCGAGGGCAGCCTCAAGGGCTGCCGCGACGTCGATGAGTGGGTTGGGCATGGCCGGGTCGCACATCTTGCATGAATATGTTTGAGGAAGGGGACAGCGGCCGGGAGAGCCGGCCGCTGCCCGTGCAGGTCACTTCGCGGCGTCGGAGGCGTTGGACAGGAGGAAGTCCATGACGATCGCCTTCTCGTCGTCGTCGAGGCCCGCGCGCGGGAACATCGAGGGCGTGATCGCCTTCCATTGCAACTGGGTGAAGGCGCCCACGTCGCGCGGGCCGTGGCAGACGGTGCAGCGTTCGTAGAACAGCTTCTCGCCCGGGCTCATGTCGGCATAGAGCGCCTCCACGAGGCTATCCAGCCGGTCCAGCGCGAGATCGTCGTCGTCGATCGCGGCCACCTTCAGGTCCTCGATGATCGGCGGCTTCTCGTAGGCGAGGTTCGGGCCTTCGGGATCGTCGCACTTGCGGATGGAGGCCAGGCAGGTGTTTGCCGTGGTCGCCTGGCTGAGGCTGGACGATTTCTGCGTCGAGGTCAGGAAGTTCACCAGGCCGGAATTGCAGCGTCCCTTGCCGTCGAGGCTCGGCCAGCATCCCTCGTAGATCGAGATGACGCCCGGCATGATCTCGTCGGAGACGACCGCCCCGGCGATGACAGTGCCGCGATCGTTGTAGATCTCGACGAGGTCGCCATCGGCAATGCCCCGGGCGGCCGCATCCTTGCTGTTGATGCGCACGGGTTCTCGGCCCTGAACCTGATAGAGCGCGCGCAGCCGCTCCGAGTTCGCCATCTGGCTGTGCAGGCGATACCAGGGATGCGGGCTGACCACATGGAGCTGGCCTTCCCTGGCATTGCCCAGATACTCGGCCGGCTCCAGCCACATCGGCATGCCGGGGCAATCTTCCAGCTTCATGTCGGCTATGGTCTGGCAGAACATCTCGATCTTGCCGGACTTGGTGTGCAGGTGGTTCTTCTCCGGGTCGGTGTAGAAGTCCCCGTGCCGCACCCAGGCGCGGGCCGCGTCGGGGGCGGGCTGCCGTGCGTAGCCCTTTTCCCAGAACGTCTCGAACGGCGTGGTCTCGGCCGCACCGGTCTTCGAATAGGCAACCTTCAGGATGTCCATGTATTCCGGATAGGCCTGATCCTCGATGAATTGCGACTTCCTGTAGAACAGGTCGGCAAGATCGGCGAAGATGTCGAAGTCGCTGCGGCTTTCGCCGACGGGCTCGATGATCTTCTTCATCGCATAGATGCGGTCGTTCGAATATGTGCCGCCGACCGACATGTCGTCGCGCTCCAGCGGCGAGGACGCGGGAAGCACGATGTCGGCCCAGCGGGTGGCCGCGGTCCACCAGACGTCCTGGCTGACGATGGTCCTGACCTTCTGCAGGGCCCTGATCAGCCGGTTGGTGTCCTGCTGGTGCGACATGAAGTTGTTGCCGGCATTGTAGATCATGTGCACGTCGGGATATTTGCGCAGATTGCCGTTGTAGACGACTTCGGCACCCGGATTTTCCAGCGCTTCGGTGACGCGGGACGCCGGCACGATATACTCGGTGACGAAGTTCTTGCCCTGGCTGAGGCCGGCGGGCGTGGCCTTGCCCGATTGCGGCATGCCGCCGTTGCCGTAGTGCCAGCTAAAGCCGACGCCTTCGCCCGGCTTGCCGATCTTGCCGGTGAGGGCGGCGAAGTTGATGATGGCCCAGTGGGTCATCTCGCCGTGATGGGCGCGTTGCAGCGACCAGGCGCCGGCGATCTCGGTCTTCGATTTCGCCAGCAGTTCGGCCAGCTCGCGGATCTTGGCGGCATCGATGCCGGTGATGGCGGCGGCCCATTCCGGGGTCTTGGGCGTCCGGTCGTCACCCTCGCCCCTGACATACGCGATCCACCTGTCGGAACCGACGGTGTACCTGTCCATGTAGGCGCGGTCTTCCAGGCCCTTTTCGAGCACATGGTGGGCCATGGCGAGGAACAGCGCGACGTCGGTATTGGGAATGATCCTGACCCATTCCGCGTTCAGATAGGCGTCCGAGGCGGTTTTCTGCGGGTTGATCGAGACGAACTTGCAGCCGTTGTCGCGGATCTGCTCCCACGGCGCGTACATGCCGTGGTCGGCCACGGTATATTCCACGCGGTTGTTCTTGATCGGGTCGCAGCCCACCAGAACGAACACCTCGGTGTTGTCGCGGATCACTTCCCAGGCCGTCTGGGCCGAATAGACCTCCATGTCGCCGATCACATGCGGCAGGCTGATCTGGCTTGCGCCGCCCGACCAGTCGCCCACGGTGTTGGTGCAGCCGCCGATCATGTTGAAGAACTTGCCCTGGAGCACGTTGGGCCGCATGAGGCCGGCATGGCTCCAGCCGCCGTAGGAGGTCGAGAGGATGGCCTGGTTGCCATGCTGCTCGATCGTGTCGACGATCGCCTTCGCCGTCAGCTTCAGCGCGGTGTCCCAGTCGACGCGGACATATTCCTCCTTGCCGCGCAGTTCGGGCTTCACGTCGCCCGACTTCCACCCCGCGAGATAGGACTTGCGCACCATGGGATAGTCGATGCGCGATTTGTCGTAAACACGGTCGAGAACGCCGTAGCTCAGCATTTCGGTCGGCCGCTGGTCCAGCTCGATCATCGGCGCGATTTCGAGGATCCTGCCGTCGCGCACGACCGCCTCGAACGGGCCGTAATGGCTGGCGCTGAAGACGCGCCCGGCGAAGGAATTGGGATCGATCGACGCAAGGGTCGTGCTGTTCATAAGCCAGCTCGTGCCCAGGAGGGCGGCCCCGCCCTGTAGGAAGCCGCGTCGGGTGGAAAGCATCGCTGTCATTGTAGGACTCCCGTCTGTGTTTCGGCACAGTTGTGATGTCCCGGGCATGCAAAGCTGTTGACGTGGGACAAGCTTTGCGGTGAAGAGATGTAAAGGGATGTAAAACCCATGAGCGCACATATTCTCATCGTCGAGGACGACCGCGTCACGCGGATGCGGCTTGCCGGCTACCTGCGCGGGCTCGGCTATCGGGTCACCGAGGTCGAGGATGCCGTGTCCATGGAGAACGTGATCGACCGCGATCCGCCGGAGGTGCTGCTGCTCGACATTGGCCTGGAAGGCAAGGACGGGCTGACGATCACGCGCGAACAACGCGCCCGCTCACGCGTCGGCATCATCCTCCTGACCTCCCGGGACGAGCAGGTCGACCGCATCGTCGGCCTGGAAATGGGCGCGGACGACTACGTCACCAAGCCTTTCGACCGCCGCGAGCTGGCGGCACGGATCAAGAACCTGCTGTCCCGCATCGCCGACATCGGCCGCAGCGCGCCCCAGCCGGGGGCCGTGGACGACTTCGGTCCCTGGCATTTCGACCGCATCCGTCACCGGCTGGTCTCCGCCGCGCGCGTGGAGGCGTTGAGCGGGCAGGAATTCGACCTGCTGAACGCATTGACCTCCAATCCCGGCATCACGCTCGGGCGCGCGCGCCTTTGCGAGATCCTCGGCCGGGGCACCTGGCAACTGGGCGACCGCACCATCGACGTCCTCGTCGGACGGCTGCGCAGGAAGATAGAAGCCGATCCGGCGAACCCGGACTGGCTCCTGACGCGCACGGGGGAGGGCTACTGCTTCGTCCGCCCCGAGGAAAGCTGAAGTCCCGCCCGGCCGGCGGCGGCGCGCAGCCGGGCGTCCGCCTCCGCCGATAGCTGCGCGATTGCGGCAAGCGCGCCGGCATCCCCGGTTTCGACCCTGCCGAGGAGCGCGCAGAGATCGTGCAGCGCGAAGTTGGCGGCAGCGCCCTTCAGGCGGTGCGCGAGGCGCTTGCGCCGGTCGTGGTCCGAACCCGCCAGCAGGTGCGGCACGCCCTCCGCCAGATCGTCGAGGAAGGCCGATACGATCTCGGCCGCCGCCTCGTCGCCCATGTCGGCGACATCCGCCCTCAGCACGCGCTCGGGCGTATCGGCAGCATCCTGCGACGGGGGGCTGGCGTCCTGCGCGAGGAAATCGGCCAGCGCGCGCGAGGAGATCGGCTTGCGAAGCACCTGGTCCACATGGAAGCTGGCGGGGTCCCCCTGCACGGGATCGGCCGTCAGGAGCGCGACCCGCGCGCCGTTGCGCGCGATGCGGGCGGCGACCTCCTCGCCGCGCAGCCCCGGCAGGTTGCGGTCGAGCAGGATCGCGTCGAAGCGGGCCGTCTCGGCCAGCGCTTCCTCGCCGCTCGCCGCCTCCGTCACGCGCGCACCCATGCGCTCCAGATAGCCGCGGGCAACGAGGCGGCTCACGAGATCGTCATCGACGACGAGGACGTGAAGGCCGTCCCGCGGGGACGCCATGGCGGCCGTTTCCGTCAGGGTCTCGGGCAGGGCCTCTTCCAGCTTCAGCGCGAGCGTGAAGCTGCTGCCCTGGCCGACCTGCGTCGCAACGCGCAGCTCGCCGCCGATCATGTCCGTGAGCTGCCGCACGATGGCAAGGCCGAGCCCCACGCCAGGCAGGCCCCGGCGGCGGGCATCCATCGTGCGGCCGTAGATGTCGAAGGCATCGCGAACCTCCTCCGGCGTCATTCCCGGCCCGGTGTCGGAGACGGTGAAAGCGATTTCATGTCGGCGAGGGCTTGCGAGCGGCCTGTGGGATACGGCCAGTTTCACCTTTCCGGCGCGCGTGTATTTCACGGCGTTGGAGATGAGATTCACGATCACCTGCCGGATGCGCGCGGCGTCGCCGATCAGCGCCGGCGGCAGGGTCCGGGGGATGTCGACGGCGATTTCCAGATCGCCGGCCTTTGAAAGGACTTGCAGGTGCTCCGCCAGATCGCGCGCCAGCAGGGCGGGATCGAACGGGACGAGCCGCGCGCTGCCCATCCGGTCCTCTCCGCTGGAGAAGGCCAGTATGTCTTCGGTCATCGCCTGGAGATCGCGCGCCGAGGTCAGGGCCGCCTGAAGCCGCGACTGGCGCGGCGGGGCCTTCTCGCCGGGCAGCAGGAGATCCAGCATGCCGATCAGGCCGTTCAGGGGCGTACGGATCTCGTGGCTCATCCGCGCCAGGAAATGGATCTTCGCGCGGCCGAGCTCCTCGGCCTCGGCCCTTGCGGCATTGGCGGAGCGCATTTCGGCCACCACGTCGGCCGTGCGGGCGAGGACCGCGGCTTCGAGGCTTTGCCGCAGCCTTGCGGCGTCCTGCGCGCGCCGGCGCAGGACGTTGATCGATTTCTCCAGCCGTCCGATTTCGTCATGTCCGCTGATCGGCATCGGCTGGCCCGTCTCTCCGCGCGCCACGGCGACGATGCGCCCGGCAACCGCATTGAGCCGCAATACCACCCGCGTGCGTGTTCGCGACCAGACCAGATAACCGGCGACAAGGGAAACAACGACGGCGGCGGCAAGCCCGGCCGTCAGCAGCACCGCCCGGCGTCCCGCGGCGGCCACGCCGTCCTGCATGCGGGCCCTTACCTGCGTCCGGCCGTCAACTGCAACGCCCGCCAGTGCCTCCAGCGTCTGGCGGAGCTCCGCCGAAAGAGTGCCGAGCTCGGCGACTGCCGAAAGCCGCGTATGCTGCAGGGTGATCAGCCCGTCGGCTTCGTCGGCGGCAGCCAGGATGCGAAGATTGTCCTCTGCCTTCCTGCGTGCCGCCGTGGACGGCATGAAGGGCGTCCGCGCCTCGGCGAGGTCGAGGGCGGCGCGGAAATCGGCCGACCGGGCGGAAACGTCGCCCTGCGTGGCAACGCCGCCGATCCCCTGCACGAGACGGATCATCGCGGCGGCGGCGTCGCCCAGCTCGCCAAGCCGTTCGAACGCGAAGAAGTCGACATCCGCGAGCCGGTCGAGATCGTGCCTTGGCGTGCCATCGCGCGCGGAATACATCTCCCAGATGCCGGCCGTGATGCGAAGCCTGGCGAGGTTCTTCTGCCTTGAGATCAGGTCCGTCAGGCTCAATCCCGCGGCGACGAGTTGGGCTTCGCTTTTCCCGCTTGATGCGTTGACAGCCTGGAGGCGGCGCACGGTGTCGCTCATCCGGGAAACGAGGTCCAATGCCTTTCCGGCTTCCTTGATTTCGCCCGTCGCGCCGGTGAGGAAGACATCCATGGCAAGGACGTCGTTGCGGATGCTGCCGATACGATCGGTCAGCGTCCTTTCGATCTCGGTGACCTCCCGCGCCGTGCCGGCGGTGGCCAGCCGGCCGGCCAGCGACACGGCAAGATCGGCGTCGAGCGCCACCCTCTCGGTGCGCTCGATGATGGCGATGCTTTCGGCAAGCACACGCCCCTGGGACCGCACGAGGTAGGAGTTGACGGCGACCGAGACAAGGCCGACAAGGATGGTCAGCCCGGAGAGGACCATGAAGACGGACTGGAGCTGCTTGTCGAAACGTCTGGCGCGCATGAAGCATGCTTACCGGCGCAGTATTCATGCCGCAATCGCCATCGCCTGCGTCTTTTTCGGCGGTGCGGCGACGGCAGGGGATCTTTGTGTCCTGGTGCCGCATTTCAAGGATGAATACTGGCTCAGCGTGGCCTACGGCATCGAGGCTCGCGCGAAGGAAAAGGGGCTGACCGTTCACTTCTTCGAGGCCGGAGGTTATCGGGCCCTGTCACACCAGGTCGAGCAGATCGCCGCCTGCGAAGGCCTCAATGCGCGCGCCATCCTGATCGGCGCGGTTTCATCCGATGACGGGACGCTGCTCGCCGCCGTGAGCCGCGCCGCGATGCACCGGCCGGTCATCGGCCTTGTGAACGAGCTGCATTCCGATGCGCTCATGGCGCGCGTCGGCGTCGACTGGTCGCTAATGGGGGCCGTGATCGGCAAGCATCTCGCGCGGACGTTCCCGGCCGGGATGCCGCCACGCCACGCGGTCCTTCTCACCGGCCCAAGGGAATCGGGCTGGACGGCGCCGCTGGAGGCGGGCCTTCGGAGCGGCCTGGAGGGCTCGGCCCTCTCGATCGACGCCGTGCTGAGCGCCGACACGGGCAATGCCGAGCAACTAAGGATCCTCGAAAAGGCGCTGGCCGGTGGATCGACGCCGGACGTGATCGTCGGCTCCGCTCCGGCAATCGAGGCCGCCATGGCCCTTCATGCGCGCGCAGGCAGCGGTCCGCTGCTCATCGCCACCTATATCAGTCACAGCGTCGCGCGCGGCCTTGTCAACGGCAGTGTCGCAGCCGTGCCGTTCGATAATCCCATGCTGCAGGGACGATGGGCGGTCGAAGCCGCCGTTACGGCAATGGGCGGCGTCGGGAGGCCGGAACCGATAGGGCCGCCGATCGAGCTGGTCACCAAAGGGATCTCACCGTCCACACTGAAAATGTCGCCTGCGGACTATTTTCCGTCCCTCGATTGAGCGCCTCTTTCCACTTCTGTGCGGGCCCTGTGCTGCCGTCGCGAACGATGGCGGTTGGGGAAGTTCACCCATTCGGGCACGTCGCGGCTTCCCGTTCGGCCATCAGGCGCGGCCGTGAAGCACCCATCCCAATCCCTTCGGTCAGGGAAAGCTGAACTGAATCCATCAAACAGCGGGACTGAAAACCTTGCCGGGCAACGTGTCCGCCCGGTCGCGCCCAAGCGCCGGACGGCGAAATGTGCGGAAGCGCAATTTTTGGGTTTACAATAGTAATACAATATGATGTTTTTAATCACGCTGCTGAGGAGCAGCATTCTTTGGGAGGACATCATGAAATTCACAACCGCACTCGCGAGTGCCACGATCCTTGCCGCCTCGATGTTCGGTGTCGCATCCGCTGCTGACCTCACGGTGGGCTTTTCGCAGATCGGCTCGGAATCCGGCTGGCGCGCGGCAGAGACGACGCTCACCAAGCAGCAGGCCGAGCAGCGCGGCATCGACCTGAAATTCGCCGATGCGCAGCAGAAGCAGGAAAACCAGATCAAGGCGCTGCGCTCCTTCATCGCGCAGGGCGTCGACGCCATCCTCGTCGCGCCGGTCGTCGCGACGGGCTGGGACGAGGTGCTGCAGGAAGCCAAGGACGCGGAAATCCCGGTCATCCTGCTCGACCGCAAGGTCGATGCGTCGGACGATCTCTACATGACCGCCGTGACCTCCGACACCGTCCATGAGGGCAACGTCGCCGGCAAGTGGCTGGTGGACACGGTCGCCGGCAAGCCCTGCAACGTCGTCGAGCTCCAGGGCACGACCGGCTCCTCGCCGGCCATCGACCGCAAGAAGGGCTTCGAGGACGCCATCGCCGGCCATGACAACCTGAAGATCGTCCGCAGCCAGACCGGCGACTTCACCCGCACGAAGGGCAAGGAAGTCATGGAAAGCTTCCTGAAGGCGGAAGACGGCGGCAAGAACATCTGTGCGCTCTACGCCCATAACGATGACATGGCCGTCGGCGCCATCCAGGCGATCAAGGAAGCCGGCCTGAAGCCGGGCACGGATATCCTCGTCGTCTCCATCGACGCCGTTCCGGATATCTTCCAGGCCATGGCCGCCGGCGAGGCGAACGCCACCGTGGAACTGACGCCGAACATGGCCGGCCCCGCCTTCGACGCGCTCGATGCCTTCCGCAAGGACGGCACGACCCCGCCGAAGTGGATCCAGACGGAATCCAAGCTCTATACCCAGGCCGACGATCCGGCCAAGGTATACGAGGAGAAGAAGGGTCTCGGCTACTGATCTCTCCCGATATCCCGCATCGCGGGATATCGACCTCGCCCGCCTGTCGTCTCCTCAGGGATGGCAGGCGGTCCTTTCATGCGGACCGGGGATCATGCTGCCTGACAATTCCCATGTTCTCTCGGCGACGGGGATCGACAAGATCTTCCCGGGCGCCAGGGCGTTGAACCGCGTCGATTTCTCCCTGCGGCGCGGCGAGGTGCATGCGCTGCTCGGCGAGAACGGCGCCGGCAAGTCGACGCTCGTCAAATGCCTGACCGGCGCCTATCGCCGCGACGGCGGACGCATCCTCGTCGACGGCGTGGACGCCGATCCGCAGAGCACGCTGGAAGCGCAGAACCTCGGCATCGGCACGGTCTACCAGGAGGTGAATCTCCTGCCGAACCTCACCGTCGCCGAAAACCTCTTCCTCGGCCGCCAGCCGAAGCGCTTCGGCCTCGTCAACGCCCGCGAGATGAACCGCCGCGCCGGGGCTCTGCTGGCGGAATACGAGCTTGACATCGACGTCACCGCCGAGCTTGCCGCCTATTCCGTGGCGGTGCAGCAGGTCGTCGCCATCGCGCGGGCCGTCGATCTCTCCGGCAAGGTGCTGATCCTCGACGAGCCGACCGCCAGCCTCGACGCCCACGAGGTCGCAATGCTCTTCCGCATCGTGCGCCGGCTCAAGGAACGCGGCCTCGGCATAATCTTCATCACCCACTTCCTCGAACAGGTCTACGAGATCTCCGACCGCATCACCGTGCTGCGCAACGGCCAGCTCGTCGGCACGCGCGAGACGGCGGAGCTTTCGCGCCGCGAGCTGATCGCCATGATGCTCGGCCGCGAGCTGGTGCAGGAAGTCGCCGCCGAGCATGGCGCGAAGAGCGAGGCCGGGCAGGTGCGCTTCCGCTTCCGCGGCTTCGGCCGCAAGGGCCATATCCAGCCCTTCGACCTCGACGTGCGCGCCGGCGAGGTCGTCGGCATCGCCGGCCTGCTCGGCTCGGGCCGCACGGAGACGGCGGAAATCCTCTTCGGCGCCGAGCGCGCCGACAGCGGCACGGCGGAGGCGGACGGGCGCGCGCTCGACCTTTCCTCGCCGCGCGCCGCCATCCGCGAGAAATTCGGCTTCTGTCCGGAAGACCGCAAGGTCGACGGCATCATCGGCGATCTCTCGGTGCGTGAGAACATCGCGCTGGCGCTCCAGGCGCGGCGCGGCTGGGCGCGGCCGATCAGCCGCAGCGAGCAGGACAGGCTTGCCGACGATTATATCAAGGCGCTCGACATCCGCACCAGCGACCGGGAAAAGCCGATCAAGCTGCTCTCCGGCGGCAACCAGCAGAAGGCGATCCTCGCCCGCTGGCTCGCCACCAACCCGGATTTCCTGATCCTCGACGAGCCGACGCGCGGCATCGACGTGGGCGCCCATGCGGAGATCATCCGCCTCATCGAATCCCTCTGCGAGAAAGGTATGTCGCTGATCGTGATCTCCTCCGAACTCGAAGAGCTCGTCGCCTATTCGAGCCGCGTCATCGTGCTGCGCGACCGGGCGCATGTGGCGGAGCTGACCGGCGAGAAGGTCACGACAGAGGGTATCGTCGAAGCCATCGCAGCCGGCGGGAGGGCGGACGCATGACCTCCACGCTGAAAGCCTATGCCCTGCGCCTCTTTCCGCAGGTCGCCGCGCTTGCCGTGATCCTCGTGATGGTCTCCATCGCCTTTCCCGGCTTCTTCCGCCTCGAAATGCAGAACGGCCGGCTCTACGGCAGCCTCATCGATATCCTCAACCGCGGCGCGCCCGTCGCGCTGCTCGCCATCGGCATGACGGTCGTCATCGCCACCAAGGGCATCGACCTTTCGGTCGGCGCGGTCATGGCGATCTGCGGGGCGGTTGCCGCCGCCTGCATCACCTCGGGTTACGGGCTCGTGGCGACGCTGCTCGTCACGCTCGGCACCGGCATTCTCTGCGGCCTGTGGAACGGCATCCTCGTCGCCGTGCTCGATATCCAGCCGATCATCGCCACGCTGGTGCTGATGGTCGCCGGGCGCGGCATCGCGCAGCTCATCACCGAGGGGGCGATCCTCACCTTCAACGATCCAGGGCTGATCTTCATCGGCGGCGGTTCGTTCCTCGGCCTGCCCATGCCCGTCGTCATCTGGATCGCCTTCGGCATTATCGTGGCGCTGCTGGTCCGCCAAACGGCGCTCGGCATGCTGATCGAGGCGCTCGGCGTCAACCGCCGCGCCTCCATGCTCTCGGGCGTTTCAACCGGCGTGCTGCTGATCGCCGCCTATGTGCTGTCGGGCCTGTGCGCCGCCATCGCCGGCATCATCGCGGCGGCCGATATCCGCGGGGCGGACGCCAACAATGCCGGTCTCTGGCTGGAGCTGGACGCGATCCTTGCGGTCGTCGTCGGCGGCACGTCGCTGCTCGGCGGGCGCTTTTCCATCGCGGCCTCGCTGCTCGGCGCGCTGATCATCCAGTCGATCAACACGGGCATCCTGCTTTCCGGCTTCCCGCCCGAATTCAACCTCATCATCAAGGCGGCGATCATCGTGCTGATCCTGGTCATCCAGTCGCCGCGCGCCCAGACGGCCTTCGCCTTCCTCTCCCGCCCCCGGGCCGGCGAGAAGAAGGCGGAACAGGAGGCGAAATGAACCCGCGCTATCTTCCGCTCACCGCCACGGTCGCGATCTTCCTCATCGCCTATGCCGTCTGCATCGCGCAGTACCCGAACATGCTGTCGACGCGGGTGATCGGCAACCTCCTGACCGACAACGCCTTCCTCGGCATCGCCGCCGTCGGCATGACCTTCGTGATCCTGTCGGGCGGCATCGACCTGTCCATCGGCGCGGTCATCGCCTTCACCGGCGTCTTCCTCGCCGTGCTGCTCCAGGCGACATCGATCCACCCGCTCGTCGCCTTCGCACTGGCGCTTGCCATCACCACCGCCTTCGGCGCGCTGATGGGAGCGATCATCCATCACCTCGAAATGCCGCCCTTCATCGTCACGCTGGCCGGCATGTTCCTGGCGCGCGGCATGGCCTTTGTGCTGTCCATCGATTCGATCCCGATCAAGCACCCGTTCTACGGGACCCTGAAGGGGCTCTATTACAAGCTGCCCGGCGGCGGGCGCATCACGCTGATCGGCGGGCTGATGCTGGTGGTCTTTGCAGTGGGTATCCTGATCGCGCACCGCACCCGCTTCGGCGCCAATGTCTATGCGCTCGGCGGCGGCACGGCGACGGCGCGGCTGATGGGCGTGCCGATCGCCGGAACGACGATCGGCATCTACGCGCTCTCGGGCTTCCTCGCGGGCCTTTCGGGCATCGTCTTCTCGCTCTACACCTCGGCCGGCTATTCGCTGGCGACGGTGGGCGTCGAGCTCGACGCCATCGCGGCGGTCGTCATCGGTGGTACGCTGCTGACGGGCGGCTCCGGCTTCGTCGCGGGCACGCTGGTCGGCATCCTCATCCAGGGCCTGATCCAGACCTACATCACCTTCGACGGCTCGCTGTCGAGCTGGTGGACGAAGATCCTCATCGGCCTGCTGCTCTTCGCCTTCATCCTGCTGCAGAAGGGGCTGATCCACTTCACGGGCCGGCGCCGGCGCTACGCCTGACGCCGCCTGATCAGACGGTCTTCAACACGTCCTCCAGCGCTTCCAGCAGCATGTCGGCATTCTCGCGCGAGAAGACGAGCGGCGGGCGGATCTTGAGCACATTGGCGCGCGGGCCGGAGGCACTGATCAGCACGCGGCGGCGGCGAAGGCCGTTGACGATGCGCGTCGTCAGCGCCGCGTCGGCCTGCTTCGCCGCCGGGTCGGAGACGATCTCGACGCCGACGAAGAGGCCGGCGCCGCGCACGTCGCCGATGGCGGGGTGGCTGCGGGCGAGGGTCCTGAGGCCCTCCATCAGGTAGGTGCCGACCTCCAGTGCGTTCTGCTGCAGGCCCTCGATGCGGATCGTGTCGAGCACCGCCTTGCCGGCGGCCGCGGCGACGGGATTGCCGCCGAAGGTGTTGAAGTAGCGGGCGCGGGGGCCGAATTCGGCGATCACCTCCGGGCGCAGCACGATGCCGGCCATCGGATAGCCGTTGCCCATCGGCTTGCCGATCGTCACCATGTCGGGCGCAACGCCGTGCCGCTCGAAGCCCCACATGGCCTCGCCCGTGCGGCCGAAGCCGGGCTGCACCTCGTCGGCGACGAAAAGGCCGCCTGCGGCATGGATCGCATCGACCGCCGGCTTCAGAAAACCCTTCGGCCCGGCGAAGATGCCGTCGCTGGAGAAGATCGTGTCGGTGATCAGCATGGCCGGCCTGATGCCGTGGCGCTTGAGATCGGCGATGGCGGCCTCGACGTCTCGGCCGAACTTCTCCATCATCTCTTCAGGGGAGTGGCGGTAGCTGTCCGGCGCGGGCACGGTGCGCACATGCGGGCCGAGCGTCACGGATTCGCCGAGCGAGGGGGAGAATTCCGCCACCGCGCCCGTCAGGCCGTGATAGGCAAGCTCCGTCGCGATGATGCCGGTGCCGCCCGTGACGAAGCGGGCGATGCGCACGGCAAGGTCGTTCGCCTCGCTGCCGGTGCAGGTGAACATCGCCTGGCTGAGCGCGTCCGGGAAGGTCGCCGTCAGCGTCTCGGCATAGTCGACGATGCCTTCGTGCAGGTAGCGGGTGTGGGTGTTGAGCACGGCGGTCTGCGCGGTGATCGCCTCCACCACGCGGGGATGGCAATGGCCGACCGAGGCGACGTTGTTGTAGGCGTCGAGATATTTCTCGCCCGATGCGTCATGGAGGAAGACGCCTTCGCCGCGCACCAGATGCAGCGGCTCCTCGTAGAACAGGCGATAGGCGGGGCCGAGCACCTTCTCGCGCCGTGCGATCAGCGCCTTGTCCGCCTCGCCCAGCCGTTCGAAATCCTCACGCGAGAACGCGTTCACCATCGACATGATTTCAAGCCTCCGCAAGATGGGGCGCCAGCCGCTTGAGCCCGGCCGGCGTCAGGTCCGATATGTTGTGCAGCCCCGCCCAGGCGGCGGCGTGGTTGCGCATGATGTAGCTGCGGTTCTCGGGAAAGCGCGCCGAGCGCCATTCCGCGATGATGATCGACATGGCGAGCCGGGCGCGTATCAGCGTCGGAAGCATCGCGGCTTCCGACGGGAGAAGCGGCCGGGCGGAAAGGTAGCCTTCGAGGAAGGCGCCCGCGCGCTCGGCCCAGTCGGGCGTGAAGAGATGGTAGGAGATCGCCACCGCGAGATCGTTGACGAGCGGCGCCTCGACCATGTCGCCGAAATCGATGATGCCCGCGACGCGCTCGGGCGCGGCCGGATCGACCAGGATATTGTGCGGGTTGAAGTCGTTATGGATGATCTGCCGGCGCTCCAGCGCGGAGAAAGCCGGCAGCATGCGAAGGAATTCCTCCAGCACCGCCTCGACGTGCGCCTGCCGCTCGGGCGCGACGGAATCCACCACGGCGGCAAGGTCGAGCGTGTGCGAGATGTCCCACATCAGCTTGCCCGCCGGCGGGCGGCCGGCATAGCCGGAAAGGCCGAGGTCGAGTTCGCCGAGCGCGCGGCCGATATGGCGGCTCTGGGCCGTGGAGGACGGGGTGCGGTATTGCAACTCGCCGGGAAGGAAGGTCAGAAGGCGGACGATGCGCGGCCCTTCGCCGGTCGCGAGCCGGTGGCTCGTTGCGCCTGCTCGCGTCGGCACCAGCCGGGGAACGGGCACAGACGGCGCGTGGCCCGCGAGATGCAGGAGCGCTCCGTCCTGGAAGGCGAGCGCGGCCGGATCCTCCGCGGGATTGGCGATCTTCAGCGTGTAGCGCGTGCCGTCGGCTGCCGTGAACAGGAAGGTCTCGTCCCGCTCGCTGGAAAGCCGCGCTGCCTCGCCGGCGATGCCGTAGACCTCGCGCACGAGCGTAGCGGCGGCAGGCAGCGCCGTCTTGCTGAAGGCGGCAGACATAGCATCGCCGCCGGAGCCGGAGGATGCGCCGGGGAGCGCCTCGTTGGCGGTCGCGCCGGGCGGGAAGGGCCTGTTTTCGCTCATCGTGGCTCCGTTGCCGGCCTTTCCGGCCGGCCTCTGGGGTGTTTCTCGTTTTTTCTCGACCGCGAAAACGCCCCGTCTTTTGGCGGGGCGCATGTCGCGGGCGCAAAACTGCCTGGCACTTTTGCGGGAAATGCCCCAAGTTTGGCCCGGCGCGCGGGTTGAAACAAGTGAAAAAAGATGCATCAAGTATCTTGTTATTGATTTTCGTCAGAGCCGGCGATGCCCGAATTCGAAACCCTCGACCATTCCAACCTCAACAGCGTCGTCTATGGCGCGCTGTGCGATGCGTTGATCCAGGGCCGTTTCAAGCCCGGCGACCGGCTGAAGATCCGCGATCTGGCCGAGCAGTTCGGCACCAGCGTCACGCCCATCCGCGATGCGATCCTGAAGCTCGTCAACGACGAGGCGATCATCTTCCGCTCGCCGCGCGACATCCGCATCCCGGCGATGAGCGAGGCGCGTTACAGGGAAATCCGGGCGATCCGCGTGCGGCTGGAGGGGTTGGCGGCCGAGACCGCCGCGCAGGTGGCCACCTCCGCCGATATTGCCGCGCTCGAGGCGATTATCCGCGAAAATGAGGCCGCCATTGCCGACGGCGACCGGCTGAAGGGCGCCGAACTCAACCAGATGTTCCATTTCATGCTGCCGAAGATCGCCGGCCTTCCCGTGCTCAACGGCATCCTGCGCCGGCTCTGGCTGCAGATGGGCCCGCTGATCTCGGATGCCTATCTGCCGGGCGGGCGGGCGATGATCGACCATCACTATCCCGTCGTGGAGGCGCTGAAGCGCCACGATCCGGCCGCCGCCTCGATGGCCATCGTCGATGACATCCTGCTCGGCGGCAAGCCGCTCCTGGAGCGCATCTGGCATGCCGGACCGCGCGAGGCGCCGCGCCTCTGATTTGCGCCTCTTATCGAGGCTTGCATTTCGCTCGCGGCTGATTACGATGTATCAAGCATCACAAGGAGACGCCCTCGCATGACCCAAGAACGCCCCACCATGCTGCTGACGGGGGCAAGCCGCGGGATCGGACATGCGACGGTCAAGCTCTTCCAGTCGAAGGGCTGGCGCATCCTCACCGTCTCGCGCCAGCCGTTCTCCGAGGAATGCGCCTGGCCCTCCGCCCGCGAGAGCCACATCCAGGCCGACCTTGCCGACCTTTCCCAGATCGAACGCCTCGCCGCGACGGTGCGCGAGCGGCTGCCGTCCGGCAAGCTGCAGGCACTGGTCAACAATGCCGGCATCTCGCCGAAGGGACCGGGCAGGAGCCGGCTCGGCGTTGCCGACACGACGGCCGACGTCTGGACCCATGTGCTCAACGTCAACCTCGTCTCGACCGCGCTGATCGCCCGCGCGCTGCTGCCGGAGCTGGAGGCCGCGAAAGGCTCGATCGTCAACGTCACCTCCATCGCCGGCTCGCGCGTCCACCCGTTCGCAGGCGTCGCCTATGCCGCCTCCAAGGCGGGGCTTGCATCGCTGACGCGGGAGATGGCGCATGAATTCGGCAAGCGCGGCGTGCGCGCCAACGCCATCGCCCCCGGCGAGATCGAGACCTCGATCCTGTCGCCCGGCACGGACGCGCTGGTCGCGGCGGAAGTGCCGATGGGCCGGCTCGGCGAGCCGCGCGAGGTGGCCGAGACGATCTATTTCCTGTGCACCGAGCAATCATCCTACATCAACGGTGCCGAGATCCACATCAACGGAGGCCAGCACGTCTGACGCCCGCAGGGGCGCAAGAAAGCCATTGACCGGCAGCGGCGGGAATGCCTGAATCGGCCGGACAAGAGGAACGGGAACGAGGTGCCCGCCGCGATGCCAACATCGCGCGAAAGCCTCCGGCCCAGGGAGGGGCCGCCGTCGTCGACGGAAAATTCAGGGCCGGCGATCGGGCCGGTCCGGTGCAAACCAAAAAAAGGGGAATACAATGCAGATCATCAGGACCAAGGGAATTCTGGCAGCCGCCGTGCTCGTGCTTTCGGCGGGGCTTGCCGCGCCGGCGCTTTCGCGTGACCTCACCATCGTCTCCTGGGGCGGCAACTACCAGGACGGCCAGCGCGAGATCTACTTCAAGCCCTTCGCTGAAAAGACCGGCAAGCCGGTGCTGGACGAGGCCTGGGACGGCGGCATCGGCGTGCTGCAGTCCAAGGTGAAGGCCGGCGCGCCGAACTGGGACGCCGTGCAGGTCGAGGCGGAAGAGCTGGCGCTCGGCTGTGCCGACGGCCTCTACGAGAAGATCGACTGGGACAAGCTGGGCGGCAAGGACAAGTTCCTCGATTCGGCCGTCAACGATTGCGGCGTCGGCGCCATCGTCTGGTCGACGGCCATCGCCTATGACGGCGACAAGCTGAAGGAAGGCCCGGCCTCCTGGGCGGACTTCTGGAACGTCGAGAAGTTCCCCGGCAAGCGTTCGCTGCGCAAGGGGCCGAAATACACGCTCGAATTCGCCCTCCTGGCCGACGGCGTGCCGAAGGACGAGGTCTACGAGGTCCTGGCCACCGACGAGGGCGTCGACCGCGCCTTCAAGAAGCTCGACGAATTGAAGCCGAACATCGTCTGGTGGGAATCCGGCGCGCAGCCGCTGCAGTTCCTCGCCTCCGGCGAAGTCGCCATGACCTCGGCCTATAACGGCCGCATCACCGGCATCAACCGCACCGAGGGCAAGAACTTCAAGGTCGTCTGGCCGGGCAGCATCTATGCCGTCGACAGCTGGGTCGTGCTGAAGGACGCCGAGAACAAGGACGCCGCACAGGACTTCATCGCCTTCGCCAGCGAGCCGGACAACCAGGCCAAGCTGCCGCAATATGTCGCCTACGGCCTTCCCGTTAAGGAAGCCGCCGCCAAGGTGCCGCCGGAGCTTGCCAAGGACCTCCCGACCGAGCCGGCCAACATGACCGATGCCCTCTCGCTCGACATCGACTTCTGGATCGACAATTCCGAGGCGCTGACCCAGCGGTTCAACGCCTGGCTCGCCCAGTAAGTCCGATGCCGCCGCTTCGGGGGCGCGATCATCCGCGCCCCCGCACGCCGCACGCGAGAGGGAGCACCCGTTGGCCGAATTCATCCGCTTCGACCGCATAACCAAATTCTATGGCGCGCTCTGCGTCGTCGAGAATCTCGATCTTTCCATCGCCAAGGGCGAGTTCGTCAGCCTGCTCGGCCCCTCCGGCTCGGGCAAGACGACGCTGCTGATGATGCTCGCCGGCTTCGAGCAGCCGACATCGGGCGCGATCCTCGTCGACGGCCAGGCGATCAACAACGTGCCGACCCACCGGCGCGACATGGGCGTCGTTTTCCAGAGCTATGCGCTCTTCCCGCACATGACGGTCGGCGAGAACATCGCCTTCCCCTTGCAGATGCGCGGGCTCGGCAAGGCCGAGATCGCCGAGCGCGTGACGCGCGCCCTCGACATGGTGCAGCTTTCCACCATGCGCGAGCGCCGTCCGAGCCAGCTTTCCGGCGGCCAGCAGCAGCGCGTGGCGCTTGCCCGCGCCCTCGTCTTCGAGCCGCGCGTGGTGCTGATGGACGAACCGCTCGGCGCGCTCGACAAGCAGTTGCGCGAGCAGATGCAGCTCGACATCCGCGACCTGCACCGCCGCCTCGGGCTCACCATCGTCTTCGTCACCCACGACCAGTCCGAGGCGCTGACCATGTCGGACCGGGTCGCCGTGTTCAACAAGGGCAGGATCGAGCAGATCGGCACGCCGCGCCAAGTCTATGACGAGCCGGCCACCCGCTTCGTCGCCGAGTTCATCGGCGAGACCAACCTCTTGGAAGGTGTCGTCGCCCGTGTCGGCGGGGGAGAGGCCGCCGTGCGGCTCGGCTCCGGCGCCGAGATCCTCGCCGCCGCGCCCGCGGAAGTCTCCGCCGGCCAGCCCGTTTTCCTGTCCGTGCGCCCCGAGCGCATCGAGCTTGCCGAAACGGCGAGCGGGGCGAACAACTGCCTGGAGACCGAGGTCGCCGATTCCGTCTATCAGGGCGATCACCTGCGCGTGCAGCTCGACGCCGGCAGCCATCCGCTGATCGCCAAGCTCGGCCGCCGCTCGCGTGAATTCGTGCCCGGCACGAAGGTCTTCGCCGCCTTCTCGGCCGGCGATTGCCGCGTCATCCTGCCGCCGGGACAGGCATCATGAGTGCCGGCCGCTCCCGCGCGGGGCGTTCGCTCCTGCTGATGGCGCCGCTCTTCGCCTTTCTCGTCGCCTTCTTCGTCTGGCCGCTCTTCAGCATGATGTCGCAGTCGGTTTCCGACACGGCCGTGCTGCGCCTGCTGCCGCAAAGCGCCGAGGTGCTGCCCGGCTGGGACCGCAAGTCGCCGCCGACGCACGAGATGCAGGCGGCGCTGATCGCCGACCTCAAGGCGGTGAACGACCAGCAGGCGCTCGGCGACATGGTGCGCCGTCTCAACAGCGCCCGCTCCGGCTTCCGCACGCTGATGTCGAAGACGACGGCCGCGCTCGCCGATCCCGCCAGCCCGCCGGTGGACCTCGTCTCCGTCGACAAGCGCTGGGAGAAACCCGAATTCTGGATCGCCATCGCCGACGCGCTCTCGCCGCTCACCGACCGCAATCTCCTGGCCGCCGTCGATCTCGGCCGCAATGCCGACGGCCATATCGAGCAGCTTCCGCCGGACCAGTCGGTCAACCGGGTGATCCTCGTGCGCACCTTCTGGATCTCGGCGCTCGTCACCTTCGCCTGCATGTGCATCGGCTATCCCTATGCCATCATCGCCGCCTCGCTGACGGGCTGGAAGCGCGACCTGATGCTCGCCGCCGTGCTGCTGCCGCTGTGGACCTCGCTTCTGGTGCGCACCGCCGCCTGGTTCATCCTCCTGCAGGAACAGGGCCTCATCAACGACCTCCTGCAATGGCTCCGGATCACCAGCGCGCCGCTGCCGCTGATCTTCAACCGCACCGGCGTCATCATCGCCATGACACACGTACTGCTGCCCTTCATGGTGCTGCCGATCTATTCGGTGCTGATCACCATTCCGAAGAACCTGATGCCGGCGGCCGCCTCGCTCGGCGCGCCGCCGCTGCGCGCCTTCCTGCGCGTGCTCCTGCCGCTCAGCCTGCGTGGCGTCGCCTCCGGCGGCCTCCTCGTCTTCATCTCGGCCATCGGCTACTACATCACGCCGGCGCTGATCGGCGGGCCGGGTGACCAGATGATCTCCTCGATCATCGCCTTCTACGCCACCGGCTCGGCAAACTGGGGCATGGCGGGCGCGCTCGGCGTCGTGCTGCTCGTCGCCACGCTCGCGCTCTACAGCGTCTATGCCCGGCTGTCGGCCGACGAACCGGGGAGGCGCTGACCATGCCGACGAGGATCACCCGCTTCGCCTTCGCAACGCTCGCCATCCTCTTCCTGGTGGCGCCGCTCGTCGCCATCCTGCCGCTCGCCTTCACCTCGAGCGTCATCCTCACCTATCCCGTGCCGGCCTGGTCCATGCGCTGGTTCATCGAACTGTTCACGGCCGATGCCTGGAAAAGGGCAATCGTCAACAGCCTGATCGTCGGCACGGGCACGACGCTGCTCGCCACCACGCTCGGCACGGCGGCCTCGCTCGGCCTGCGCAACCGCGGCCTTCTGCTGCGCGGCGCGTTCCGCACGCTGTTCCTGCTGCCGATGGTGGTGCCGGCGGTCGTGCTCGGCGTCGGCATGCAGGTGCTGCTCGCCCGCTTCGGCCTCACCAACAGCTATGCCGGGGTCATCATCGCGCACACCGTCGTCGCCGTGCCCTTCGTGGTCGTCAGCGTCACCGGAGCGCTCGCGGGCATCGACGAGCGGGTGGAACTGGCCGCCCAGAGCCTCGGCGCATCGCCCGCCACGGTCTTCCGCCGCGTGACGCTGCCGCTCGCCATGCCGGGCGTCCTGTCGGGGGCGGTGCTCGCCTTCGCCACGTCGCTCGACGAGGTGGTGCTGACGCTCTTCGTCGCCGGCCCCAACCAGCGCACGCTCGCCCGGCAGATGTTCTCCAGCATCCGCGAGAACATCAGCCCGGCCATCGCCGCCGCCGCCTTCCTCTTCATTGCCGCGACGCTGCTGATCGGCCTTGCCGTGGTGCTGTCCCGCTCGATGCTGGCCCGGCGGCGCTGAGCCGCCGGTTCAGCGCAAAAAGGGGGGCAGCGGTAAAGTTTTGCCTGTGCGCCTCGCGTTACGTCAGTCTTCGCAAGAATTTGTTCTTGCAAGGCGGGCTGTGAGAATTTCCTCTCTGTGTTCGCGGATGATTCGCCGCCAATATCCCGGACGACATGTCAAAGCAGGAGAGAGAAATGCTGAGCGCGACCCCAACCCGGCGGACCTTCTTGCAGGCAGGGGCCGCGCTGCTGGCCTCCACGGCCCTGCCGACGCTCGCCCTGGCGCAGGACGCGCCGTCCGGCGGCCGGCTGATCGTGGCGGCCGATTCCGAGCCGAAGAACCTCAATCCGGCCATCGTCGCCTCCAACGGCGTGTTCTTCGTGGCGAGCAAGGTGGTGGAGCCGCTGGCCGAAGCCGTCTTCGACGGCAAGGACGGTCTGGCGCCGCGTCTCGCCACCGCCTGGGAAGGATCGGATGACGGCCTTTCCGTCACATTCCGCCTTCGCGAAGGGGTGACCTGGCACGACGGCAAGCCCTTCACCTCGGCCGACGTCGCCTTCTCGGCGCTCAACGTCTGGAAACCCTTGCAGAATCTCGGCCGGGTGGTCTTCGCCCATCTGGAAGCCGTGGATACGCCTGACGAAGCGACCGCGATCTTCCGCTTCTCCAGGCCGACGCCGCTGCAGCTCATCCGCAACGCGCTTCCCGTCGTCAGCAGCGTCATCCCGAAGCATCTCTACGAGGGCACGGACATCGCCGCCAATCCGGCGAATGTCCAGCTCGTCGGCACCGGGCCGTTCCGCTTTGCCGAATACAAGCCCGGCGAATATTACCGCCTGACCCGCAACGAGGCCTATTGGGACAAGGGCCAGCCGAAGCTCGACGAGATCGTCTTCCGCGTGCTGCCGGACCGCGCCGGCGCGGGCGCGGCGCTGGAGGCCGAAGAAATCCAGCTCGCCGCCTTCTCCGCCGTGCCGCTCACCGATCTCGACCGCATCTCCAAGGTGCCCGGCATCAAGGTCATCACCAAGGGCTACGAGGCGCTGACCTACCAGCTCGTCGTCGAGATCAACCACCGCCGCAAGGAACTGGCAGACCTCAAGGTGCGCCAGGCGATCGCCCATGCCATCGACAGGAAATTCGTGGTCGACACGATCTTCCTCGGCTACGCCACGGCCTCGACCGGCCCCGTGCCGAAGAACGCGCCGGAATTCTACGATGCCGACGTGCCGGCCTACGACTTCGACGTCGACAAGGCCAATGCGCTGCTCGACGAGGCCGGCTATGCCAAGGGTGCGGACGGCAAGCGCTTCTCGCTGAAGCTGCGCCCGGCGCCCTATTTCAACGAGACGCGCCAGTTCGGCGATTACCTGCGCCAGGCGCTCGCCGCCATCGGCATCGACGCGGCGCTGGTCAACGCCGATTCCGCCGCGCACCAGAAGGCGGTCTACACGGACCACGATTTCGACCTCGCCGTCGCCCCGCCGGTCTTCCGCGGCGACCCGGCGATCTCCACGACCATCCTCGTCCAGTCCGGCATTCCCGCCGGCGTCGGCTTCTCCAACCAGGGCGGCTATGCCAATGCGGAACTCGACGCGGTCATCGCCAAGGCGGCGGAGACGGTCGATGCCGCGGCCCGCACGGAGCTCTACCGGCAGTTCCAGAAGCTGGTCGTCACCGACCTGCCGCTGATCAACGTCGCCGAATGGGGCTTCATCACGGTCGCGCGCGACACGGTGCTGAACGTCGCGAGCAACCCGCGCTGGGCGGTCTCCAACTGGGCAGATACCGCGCTGCAGTCGTGATAGGCTCGCCCGACCGAAAGAACTCCGCAAGGTCAGGCGCAGCGTGAACCGAGCCCTTCGATTGCTGAGACGCCGCGCGATCGGCAGCATTCCCGTGCTGCTGATCGTCGTCGTCCTGACGTTCCTGCTACTGGAAGCGGCCGCGGGCGACGCGGTCGACGCCTATCTCCTGTCGATCGGCGGCGGCGATGCCGCCATCGCGCAATCGCTGCGCGCGGCCTACGGCCTCGACCAGTCGATGCCGGCGCGGCTCTGGGTCTATCTCTCCTCGCTCGGCCGGCTCGATCTCGGCTGGTCCGTCGCCTTCGACCGGCCGGTGCGCGACCTCATCCTCGAACGCCTTCCCAACACGTTCCTGCTGATGGGCAGCGCCACGGCGCTTTCCTTCGCCATCGGCTCGGCGCTCGGCATCGTCGCCGGCGCGAAGCCGGGAAGCGCCCGCGACCGGGTCCTTTCCACGCTCTCGCTCGTCCTTTACGCCATCCCGGGCTTCTGGCTCGGCCTCGTCCTCAGCATCGTCTTCGCCGTGCAACTGCGCTGGCTGCCCACATCCGGCATCGAGACCATCGCTTCCGGGCGGGCGGGACTGTCCCGCGCCGCCGACATCGCCGCCCATCTGGTGCTGCCGGTCGGCACGCTGGCGCTGGTCTACATGGCGCTCTTCCTGCGCGTCATGCGGGCCGGGATGGCCGATGTCTGGCGGCTGGATTTCGTGCTCTTCGCGCAATCGAAAGGCCTGTCGCGAGCGCGGATCGTGCTCCGCCATGTGGCGCGCAACGCGCTCCTGCCGCTCGTCACCATGCTCGGCCTGCAAATGGCCGCCATGCTCGGCGGCAGCGTCGTCATCGAGAGCATCTTCGCCATCCCCGGCTTCGGACGGCTGGCGCAGGAAGCGGTGAGCGGGCGCGACACGGCGCTGCTGACCGGCATCATCGTCACGAGCGCGGTGCTTGTCATCCTCGTCAATCTCGTCATCGACATCGTCTATGCCGCGCTCGACCCGCGCGTCGGGGCTTCGGAGCGCGGCGCATGAGGGTGGTGCGGAACCTGCTGGCGACGCCGGAGGGCATGATCGGCTTCGTCCTCATCGCCGTGCTTGCGCTCGTCGCCCTGTTCGCGCCCGCGCTTTCGCCGGGCGATCCGCTGAGGATCGCCGGCCGGGCCCTGACGGCGCCCTTCACCGATCCGGCTTTCCCGCTCGGCACGGATCGGCTGGGGCGCGACGTCTTGGCGGGCATCGTGCACGGCGCGCGCACCTCGCTCCTCGTCGGGCTCGCGGCGGCATGTGCCGCCCTTGCCATCGGCCTTTGCGTGGGGCTTGCGGCGGGCTTTGTGGGCGGGATCGTCGACGAGGCGCTGATGCGCGTGGTCGATGCCTTCCAGATCGTGCCGAGCTTCCTTCTGGCGCTCGCCTTCGTCAGCGTCGTCGGCGCCTCGGTGCCGGTTGTGGTGCTCGCCATCGCGCTCGGCGCCTGGGCCGATCCGGCGCGGCTCACGCGGGCGCAGGTGCTGTCCGTGCGCGAGCGGGATTATGTCGCCTCCGCGCGCGTCATCGGCATGCATCCGGCGGAGATCGCCCTCAGGGAAATCCTGCCGAATGTCCTGCCGCCGGTGCTGGCGCTCTCCGCCATCATCGTCGCCGCCGCGATCCTGACCGAGGCGGCGCTGTCCTTCCTCGGCCTCGGCGATCCGAACGTCGTCACCTGGGGGTCGATGATCGCCGAGGGACGGAACGTCCTGCGCTCCTCGCCCTTCCTGTCGGTCTTACCCGGCATCGCGCTGGTCGTGACGGTCATCGCCGTCTATCTCCTGAGCGAAGGCCTCGGCAAGGCGCTCTCCGACCGGGAGGGGGCAGCATGATGATGCTTTGCGCGGTCCGGCAGCTCTCCGTCACCTATCGCGGCCAGGCGACGCCCGCCCTGGCCGGCATCGATCTCGACATCCATGCCGGCGAACGGCTGGCGATCATCGGCGAGAGCGGATCGGGCAAGAGCACCTTCGCCCGTGCGCTTGCCGGCCTGCTTCCGGGTGGAGCATCCGTCGCCGGCAGCCTGCATTGGGCGGCCGGCGATCCTCCGCGCGCCGGCCGCGACATCGGCTTCGTCTTCCAGGACCCGTCCGCCAGCCTAAACCCGGTTCTGACCATCGGCGAGCAGGTCGCGGAGGGTGCGCGCCGTCATCTCGGCCTGTCGCGCAAGGCGGGGCAGGCATGGGCGCTCGCCATGCTGGAACGGGTGCGCGTCCCCGAGCCCGCAAAGGTGCTGCGCGGCTTCCCGCACCAGCTTTCCGGCGGCCAGCGCCAGCGCGTGGCGATTGCCGCCGCGCTCGCGGCAAGGCCCGGCCTGCTGATCGCCGACGAACCGACCAGCGCGCTCGACATGGTCGTCCAGGCCGAGATCGTCGCGCTGCTCGGAGACCTCGTCCGAAATGCCGGCATGACGCTCGTCTTCGTCACCCACGACATCGCGCTCGCCTCCGGCTTTGCCGACCGCGTGGCGATCTTCCGCGACGGGCGGCTCGTCGAGACGGGCGCGACCGGCGCCGTTCTGGCCGCGCCCGCGGCTGCCTATACGGCGGCGCTGATCGCCAGCCACCGCGATCTTGCAACGCCGCCGCTGATCCGCGAGGCAGGCCGATGACGCTGCTCGACGCGCGAAACCTCGGCAAGCGTTACGTCTCCGGCGGCCGGGATGTGGCGGCCCTCGACGGTGTTTCGCTCACGCTTTGCGCGGGTGAGACCCTCGGCCTTGCCGGCGCCTCCGGCAGCGGCAAGTCGACGCTCGCGCGCGTCCTCACCCGCCTCGTCCCGGCAGACGGCGGCACGGTCCGCTTCGACGGCGAGGACTGGCTTGGCCTTTCCGGCAGCGAACTGCGCCGGCGGCGGGCGAAGATGCAGATGGTCTTCCAGGACGTGCTCGGCGCCTTCAATCCGCGCGCCACGGTCGCCTCGGTGATCGAGGATCCGTTGCGCATCCACGCCGTCGTGCCGAAGGCCGGGCGGGGCAGGGAGGTGGCCGCGCTGCTCGACCGCGTCGGCCTGCCGGCCTCCTATGCCGCGCGCTCGATCCGCGACGTCTCGGGCGGCCAGCGCCAGCGCATCGCCATCGCGCGCGCGATCGCCTCGCGGCCGGCCCTGGTCGTGCTCGACGAGGCGGTCTCCGCCCTCGACGTCTCGCTGCGCGAGAAAATCCTCGAACTCCTCGTCGCCCTGCAGGCGGAGCGCGGCATCGCCTATCTCTTCGTCTCGCACGATCTGGCCGTGCTCGCCGCCATCTCCCATCGCATCGCCATCATGGATGCCGGCCGGATCGTCGAGGCCGGCCCGGCGGCCGAGGTTATCGGCAACCCGCAATCAGCGGCCGCCCGCGCGCTCGTGCGCGCCGTGCCGCGCCTCGTCATAGAACAGGAAGACCGCAATGCCGTCTGACCGCTGGAATGCACTCAATGACGCCCCCGTCTTTCCGCCCGAGCGCTTCGGCCCCCTCGCCGACCGGCTCGGCATGATCCTGCGGACCCGGAACGACATCCTGCTCTTCCAGACGGAGGCCGTGGTCGCGCTGGAGGCCGTGACGGCGAGCCTCGCACGGCCTGGCCTCAAGGCGATCAACATCGTGACCAGCCCTTTCGGTGCATGGTTCGGCGGCTGGCTGCGGCGCGGTGGCGCCGAGGTGGTGACGCTGGCTGCCGAGCCCGCCCGTCCCGTCGCGGCGGAAGCGGTGAGCGCGGCCTTCGACGCCCATCCCGACACGAAGGCGGTCATCTTCTGCCACGCGGAATCGGCCAACGGCGTGCTCAACCCGCTGGAGGAGATCGTGGCCGCCGCCCGCGCCCGCGGCATCGTGACGGTGGTGGATGCGGTCGCCTCGGTCGGCGGCCACGCGCTCGATGTCGATGCGCTCGGCATCGACGTCGCGGTGATCGGGCCGCAGAAGTCCCTCGCCGGGCCGGCCGGCGTCTCGGCCCTTTCGGTCAGCCCCGCCGCGTGGCGCCTGATAACGGCCGAAGGGGGCCCGCGGGACTCGACGCTGTCGCTGCTCGACCGCAAGGCCTGGCTCGATGCCGGTCGCGGCGCGCTGCCCGGCACCTCGGCCGCGCTGGAGTTCTTCGCGCTGGAAGCGGCGCTCGACCGTTTCGAGGCGGAGGGCCTCGACGCCGTCCTCGCCCGCCACGCCCGGGCGGCGAAGGCCGCGCGCGACGGCCTCGCGGCCCTCGGCGCCGCGCCATGGGCGCCGCCCGGCCGCGCCTCCCATCTCGTCACGACGGCAAGATTGCCCGATGGCGTGGACACGGACGCCTTTCTCGCCGCCGCCGCGCATCTCGATACGGACATGTCGCCGGGCGTCGGTCCCGGCGCGGAGAGCCTGGTGAGGCTCAACCACACGGGCCAGCGCGCGCGTTTCGAAGCCGTGCTCGGCAATGTCGCCGCCTATGGCATCGCCCTTCGCAAGCTCGGCTTCAGGGCGGACATCGCCGCCGCGGCAGCGGCCGTCGCTGCACATTATGGCGGTTGAGAAGATGGTGTCGCCAGCAGCCTGACATTGCAGGGCGACCTGATCCTCCCACAAATCGCGGCCCGGCAATGGAGACGGCCCGGGAAATCTGCTATGGCTCTTGCGAGGGACCGTGTCTGCGACGATATTGTCCGGCAAAGCGGCTTGGGAGGGCTGGATGGCGATTGAGGTTCGGGCGTCGAAGGAGATGAACGCTGTGACAGCGCCGAAGGCCTTGCGTGTCGGCTTTATCCTGTCGAAAAGCTTCACGCTTTCCGCCTTCGCCCTGTTCGTCGACACGCTGCGTCTTGCCAGCGACAGCGAGGACCGTTCCCGCCGCGTCAACTGCGACTGGGACGTGCTCAGCAGCACGCGCAATTTCATCTCCTCGTCGAGCGGCATCCAGGTGGCGCCGACCGCGCCCTTCGCCGACCCCTCCTGTTTCGACTACATCGCCGTCGTGGGCGGCCTCCTCAGCGTGGAGGAGCCGATCGACAGCTATGCGACGACCTACCTGCGCAAGGCGGCCAATGCCGGCGTCGGGCTGATCGGCCTGTGCACGGGCAGCTTCATCCTTGCCGAAGCGGGCCTGCTCAAGGGGCATATGGCCTGCGTGAGCTGGCTGCACCACCGCGATTTCCGCGCCCGCTACCCCGATATCGAGGCGACATCGGAGCAGATCTTCCGCTTCGACGGCAAGGTCGCCACCTGTGCGGGGGGCAGCAGCGTGGCCGACCTTGCCGCGACGCTGGTTCGCCACCATGTCGGCGAGGCGGCCGAGCGCAATGCGCTGGAGATCCTGCAGATCCGCCACCGGCGCGACGCGACCGACCTCCAGCCGCGCAATCCGCTGGGCCTAGAGGCTCGCGACCGCCGCGTGCATCTCGCCATCATGATGATGGAGCAGCACACGGAAGACCTGCTCTCCATCGACAGCATCGCCACCATGACCAATGTCTCCCGCCGCCAGCTCGAACGCCTGTTCGAGAGCGACATGGGCGCCTCGCCGAGCGCGATCTACATGAAGATCCGCATGGCCGCCGCGCTCAACATGGTGATGCGCACCAACAAGCCGCTGATCGAGATCGCGCTCGAAACCGGCTTCGAGAGCCTGTCGCATTTCACCCGCCGCTTCCGCGCGGCCTTCGGCGACACGCCCTCGCAGATCCGCCGCGACAGGCGCCGACAGGCGGGCTGACGGCAATTCTTCCTGCGGCTTGGAACCAAGCCGCGCGCCATCCGTTCGGTCCGGATTGCTGACAAGGAGACCGCAATGGCAAGCAATGACGTCCAATCCCAGATTTCCGCCCTGCGTGACGAGATCGCCCAGCTTCAGAAGGATTTCGGCGAACGGAGTGCCGAGGCCTATGAGACGATGCGCGAGCGCGCCGGCAATGCCGTGGAGGCTGCCCGCCCCGCCGTTCGCTCGGCCACGAAATACGTGCGCAACGAAGGCGCTGCCGTCGCCCAGGCCGCGCGTGAACACCCGGCAGCCCTTTCGACCGTCGTGCTGGCGGCGGGGCTTGCGGGCATCGTCATCGGCTACCTTCTCGGCTCCCTAGAGGGCGAGCCGCAACGGCGCCAGCGCTGGTTCTGAAACGACAAAAGCCCGGCAATGCCGGGCTTTTTCATGACGGGAAGGAAAGGCCTTCCTATCGGTGGCGCAGGCCGCAAAGATAGCCGATGAAGGCGGCGCCGGCGAGGGTGGCGAGCGGATTGGCCTGGATGGTCTGGCGCAGTTCCTCGCGCAGCGACTCCGCCTTGGCCACAGCAAGCTGGCCGGTGCCTTCGGCGATCAGGCCCGCGGATTCCTTCAGCCGGCTGATTTCCGTCTTCAGCGCTTCGATCTGTTCGTTGACGGTCGCTTCCGCGGCCGCGGTCTTCGCTTCCTCCGAAATGCTGTCGCGACCTTCAACGACGCCGAGCGTGCGTTTGCCGGTGCTCTTTTCGTCAGCCATGGGACATGTCTCCTGAATTGATGGGAATGGCGGGAAGAAGAACTTCCGGCGCGCCAGTTGGTTCCAGCCGATGATTCAAACTGTGATCTTTCGGCTGCGGCAGGGCGATTGACTCTTCCGGAAATAGGGAACAAATAAAGAACGAATGTCCACCAGCCGGGAGCCGCCCAGCCGATGTCCGCCCCTGTCCATGCCGTTGTCGCCGACCTGCGCGACCGCATCCGGCAGTTCGACGGCTGCGCGTCGCGCGCGCGGGCGGTGCTGCCCTTCGGCGTGCCGGAGATCGATGAAAGGCTGCCGGGCGGCGGGCTGGCGCTTGCCAGCCTGCACGAAGTCTGCGGCGGCGGCAACGATGCCGTGGAGGGGGCCGCCGCCATGCTCTTTGCCGCCGGCATCGCCGCACGCACCCGGGGGCAGGTGCTCTGGTGCCTGACGCGGCCGGACCTTTTCGCCCCGGCGCTGGCGCAGGCGGGGCTTGCCCCCGGCCGCGTCATCTATGTGGAGGCGGACGACGAGAAGAGCCTGCTCCTCTGTTTCGAGGAGGGGCTGCGCCATGGCGGGCTCGGCGCTGTCGTGGCGGAGGTCGCGCGCCTGTCGATGACCGCCTCGCGCCGCCTGCAACTGGCCGCGGAGGCCGGCGGCACGCTCGGCATCGCCCTGCGGCGCTTCCGGCACAGGCGCGAGGCGGGCGCCTTCATGCTGCCGTCCGCCGCCGTGACGCGCTGGCAGGTTTCCGTAGTGCCGTCCGCGCCGCTTCCCGTGCCCGGCGTCGGCCGGGCACGATGGCTGCTCGAGCTGACCCGCTGCCGGGCCGGCGAGGCGGCAGAGTTCGAAGTGGAGGCATCCGATGTCGAGGGTCGTATCGCTTTTTCTCCCCGGCTGGCCGATCGATCGCCTGAGGCGGGCGCTTGGCGCCGCGGCGCCGCCGGCTGACACGCGGCTCGTCCTCGTCGGGCGCGACGGCGCGCGCCGCATCGTGACGGCTTTGAGCCGGTCCGCGGAGGAAGCCGGGCTTCGCGCCGGCATGCCGCTCACCAAGGCCCATGCGCTCCTGCCCGACGTCATGGCCATGCCTGCCGATCCCGCTGCCGACGCGGCGGCGCTCCGGCGCCTTGCCTTGTGGACCCTGCAGCACTATGCGCCCATCGTCGCGCCGGACCCGCCGGACGGGCTCGTCGTCGACACGACCGGCGCCGACCATCTGCACGGCGGCGAGGAACGCATGCTGGCGGGCCTCGTCAACCGTCTCGCCGCGTCCGGCATTTCCGCCCGTGCCGCCGTGGCCGACACCTGGGGCGCGGCCTATGCCGCCGCGCGCTTCCTTGCCGGTCCCGTGCGCGTCATTCCTCCTGGCGCGGCGCAGGCGGCCGTCTCGCCGCTGCCGCTTTCCGGCCTGCGCATCCCGGCGGAAACCGTGACGGGCCTGCATGTCCTCGGCTTTGCCAATATCGGCGACGTGCTGGCCGTGCCGCGCGCGCCGCTCGTCCTGCGCTTCGGGGCGCTCCTCGGCCGCCGGCTCGACCAGTTGCAGGGCGCAGTGCCGGAGCCCGTCGATCCCCTGCGCGACCCGGAGCTCACGACGGTCCGCAAGGTTTTCGGCGAACCGATCGGCGCGCCGGAGACGATCGCGCGCTACACGACGGCGTTGGTCGATGACCTTTGCCTCGCGCTGGAAAGGCGTGGCCTCGGCGCCCGGCGGCTCGACCTCGTCTTCCACCGCGTCGACAATTCCCTGCAGGCGATCCGCGTCGGAACGGCGCGCGCCGCACGGGATGGCAAGCGCCTCGCCCGGCTTCTCTGCGACCGGATCGAAACGGTCGATCCCGGCTTCGGCATCGAGATCATGGAACTGACGGCGACGCTCGCCGAACCGCTCGTCCTGCAACAGGCGGCCTCCTCGCTGATCGAGGAGGAGACGGCGGACCTTGCCGGTCTCGTCGACGTGATCGCCAACCGCATCGGCGCGCGCCGGCTCTACCGCGTCACGCCGGTCGAAAGCGATGTGCCGGAGCGGTCCGTCCAGCGCGTCGCCCCGCTTTCCCCCGATGACGGCGCCACCTGGCCGGGCCGCTGGCCGCGCCCCGCGCGCCTTCTTGCACGCCCGGAGCCCATCGAGGTCATGGCGCTCCTGCCCGACCATCCGCCCGCCTTCTTCACCTGGCGCGGCGTGCGCCGGCGGGTGAAGCGCGCCGACGGCCCGGAACGCATCTTCGGCGAATGGTGGAAGCACGATGCCGAACTTGCTGCCGTGCGCGACTATTTCCAGGTGGAGGACGAGGCGGGCGAGCGTTTCTGGCTCTTCCGCTCGGGTGACGAAGCGCAGGCCGCAAGCGGAGCCGGGTGCTGGTTCCTGCACGGGGTCTTCGCATGAAACCGCGTTACGCCGAGCTCCAGGTCACGTCCCATTTCTCGTTCCTGCGGGGGGCGAGCAGCGCGGCAGAGCTGTTCGCCCAGGCAAGCGCCCTCGGCATCGAGGCCCTTGCCGTCGTCGACCGCAACAGCCTCGCCGGCGTCGTCCAGGCGCACAGGGCGGCGAAGGAGCTTCCGCCGGATGCGCCCGGGGTGCGCCTTGTCGTCGGCTGCCGGCTCGATCTTGCCGACGGCATGTCGCTGCTCGTCTATCCCACCGACCGCGATGCCTATGCCCGCCTCTGCCGCCTGCTCACCATCGGCAAGCAGAAGGCGGGCAAGGGCAAGTGCCATCTCGACTGGCAGGACGTGGTGGACTGGAACGAAGGCCTGATCGCCGTCCTGGTGCCCGAGGACGCGGACGACACCGCGGCCTTCCACCTGCGCCGCCTCGGCGAGACCTTCCGCGGCCGGTGCTATCTCGCCCTGACGCTCCGCCGCCGTCCGAACGACCAGGTCCGCCTCTTCGACCTGTCCAACCTCGCCGCGCGCTATCGCGTGCCCACCGTCGTCACCAACGACGTGCTCTATCACGAGCCCGGCCGGCGCATGCTGCAGGACATCGTCACCTGCATCCGCCACAACGTCGCCATCGACGATGCCGGCTTCCTGCGCGAACGCCACGCCGACCGCTACCTGAAGCCGCCGCAGGAGATGCATCGCCTCTTCGCCCGCTACCCGGAAGCCCTCCAGCGTACGCTGGAGATCATGGAACGCTGCCGGTTCTCGCTGGACGAGCTGAAGTATCAATATCCCGACGAGAAGGAATATGCGGATCTCACGCCGCAGGAGGCGTTGGTGAAGCACACATGGGAAGGGGCGGCGGAGCGCTATCCCGGGGGGATTCCCGAGAAGGTGCGCGGCAAGCTCGACCATGAGCTCGATCTTATCGCGCGCATGAACTATGCGCCGTATTTCCTGACCGTACGGTCCATAGTGAAACATGCCTGCGCCATTGGCATCCTCTGCCAGGGGCGTGGATCGGCAGCCAACAGCGCTGTCTGCTATGTCCTCGGCATCACCGCCATCGATCCCATGGTGAACGGCCTTCTCTTCGAGCGCTTCGTCTCCGAGCAGCGCGGCGAGCCGCCCGACATCGACGTGGATTTCGAGCACGAGCGCCGGGAAGAGGTGATCCAGTGGATCTACGATACCTATGGAAAGGACCGCTCCGCGCTCTGCGCCACCGTCATCCGCTATCGCTCACGGGCGGCCATGCGCGACGTCGGTCGGGCGCTCGGCCTGCCGGAGGACGTGCTGAAGGCGCTGTCCTCGCAGGTCTGGGGCTGGTCCAACGACCTGCCCCGGAGCCATGCCGTCGGAGCCGGCCTCAATGTGGACGACCGCCGCGTCAAGCTGCTGTTCGAGCTCGCCCGCCAACTGATCGACCGGCCCCGCCACCTCTCGCAGCATCCGGGCGGCTTCGTGCTGACGCGCGACCGGCTGGACGATCTTGTGCCGATCGAGCCGGCGGCGATGGTCAACCGGCAGGTGATCGAATGGGACAAGGACGACATCGAATACCTGAATTTCATGAAGGTCGACGTGCTGGCGCTCGGCATGCTCACCTGCATGCGCCGCGCCTTCGACTTCCTGAAGGAGCACAAGGGCGAGACCTACACGCTCGCCACCATCCCCCCGGAAGACGAAGAAACCTATGCGATGATCTCGAAAGCCGACACGATCGGCACGTTCCAGATCGAGAGCCGCGCGCAGATGTCCATGCTGCCTCGCCTCAAGCCGGTGACGTTCTACGACATCGTCATCCAGGTCGCCATCGTGCGGCCGGGGCCGATCCAGGGCGACATGGTGCATCCCTATTTGCGGCGGCGGCAGGGGCTGGAGGAGGTCGAATATCCCCAGCCCGCCTTCGAAATGGTCCTGAAGAGAACCCTTGGCGTGCCTCTCTTTCAGGAGCAGGCCATGCAGGTGGCCATCGAGTGCGCCGGCTTCGAGGCCGGCCGGGCCGATCAGCTGCGCCGGGCCATGGCCACGTTCAAGCAGACGGGCGGCGTGGACAAGTTCCGGGACGAACTGCGCGATGGCATGGTCGGAAAGGGGTATACCAGGGAGTTCGCAGAGCGCATGTGCCGCCAGCTCGAAGGCTTCGGCTCCTATGGTTTCCCGGAAAGCCATGCCTACAGCTTTGCCATCGTCGCCTATGCCTCCGCCTGGGTGAAATGCCACCACCCGGATATCTTCTGCGCGGCGCTGCTCAATTCCCAGCCGATGGGGTTCTACGCGCCGGCGCAGATCGTGCGCGATGCGCGCGAGCACGGGGTGGAGGTGCGCCCGGTCTGCGTCAATGAAAGCCGGTGGGATTGCACGCTGGAGCCGACGGAGGAGCCGCGGCGCTTTGCCGTCCGGCTGGGACTGCGGATGGTGAAGGGGCTCGACAACAAGGCGGCCGCCAGGTTCATCGCAGACCGGCAGGACGAGCCCTTCGTCTCCGTCGATGACTTCTGGCGCCGCTCGGGCCTTCCGGCCGATGCGCTGGTCCGGCTTGCCGAGGCGGATGCTTTCCGGCCCTCGCTCGGCCTTTCGCGCCGCGAGGCGCTCTGGGCGATCCGGGGGCTGAGGGACGAGCCGCTGCCGCTCTTCTCGGCGGCCGCCGAGCGGGAGGCGGCGGCCGTGGCGGAGCTTTGCGAGCCGGCGGTGGCGCTGCGCCCCATGGCGACCGGCAGCGAGGTGGTGGAGGATTATGGCCATGTCGGCCTGACGCTGAGGGCCCATCCGGTGAGCTTCCTGCGGGAAAGCCTCGCGCGCCGCCGCATCCTCACCTGCGCCGAGGCGACGGGCCTCAGGGACCGCAGCAAGGTCGAGACGGCGGGGATCGTGCTCGTGCGCCAGCAGCCGGGATCGGCCAAGGGCGTCATCTTCGTGACGATCGAGGACGAGACGGGCATTGCCAATCTCGTCGTCTGGCGGAAGGTCTTCCTCGCCCACCGGCCCATCGTGATGAGCGCGCCGATGATCGGCATCAAGGGTTACATCCAGAGGGAGGGCGACGTGGTGCACATCGTCGCGCAGCGGATCGTCGACCTGTCGGCGGACTTTTTCACCATCGGCCGGCGCGGCGGCATGGCCGGGCAGGAAGAGGCGGACGCGACGCAGGCGATCCGCGTCAAATCCCGCGACTTCCATTGACCCGTCACATGAAGTCGCGCGGGACCGCCTTCTCGAACGTCTTTTCGAAAACCTGCGCCTCGCCCTCGAAGGCGCGGACAGTGGCGGAAATCAGCCAGTCCATCGCCGTGCAGGCGATGGTGGCCGTCGAGACCGTGCGCACGAACCAGCCGGGACGCTGCATGTCGCAGGTCCAGACCGCGGTGCCGGTCATGGACAGAGGATCGTTTTCGGCGATCGACCACAGTTCGTCGCGCACCTGCCGGGTCGCAAGCCCCGTGGCGGGATGCTCGTAGAGACCGGTATCCTCGTAGATCGTGTATTCGGTGAGACCGTTCGTCAGGTCCCGCTCCACGCCGCGCGCCGTCTCAGCGGGGGCGAGTTGCGTATATTTCGGCAGCGGATCGGGGTTCTCCGGCTCGGGGATGGAAACGACGCGGTGCGCGCCGAGCTTCGGCAGGGCAAGGCCGAGCGAGGCGAGGTCGACAGTCACGCCGGCATCGACCGGCGGCGGCAGCACCATCGGCCAGTAGGATGTCGAAAGCGACAGGCGGATGCGATGCCCGGCGCGGAAGCGATAGCCCATCGCGTCGAGCACGAGGCGGATGTGCACCTTCCTGCCGCGCGGCATGGCCTGCGGCGCGGCATTGCCGTCGCGATGCGCGAGGTTGACGACGCCGAAGGTCACGCGCGTCGCCGTGCCGTCCGGGTGGATGTCGACGAGGCGGGCGCAGAGATTGGCGATGTCCGCCTCCGTCGCGACGTCGAGCTCCAGCACCGGCTGGCCGAGGAAGTCCTCGGCCTCGGCGAGCGGCGCCGTCTCCACGACGAGCGAGCCGGCATCGTCCGGGCGCTGGTCGAGCGCCATTTCGGCATCCGGCTTCAGCGTGAACCACTCGCCGGCCATGATGCCGGTATCGAGCGGCGACTTCAGGAAACGGTCGTGGCCCGATGCGCCGGCAATGGGCATGCCGGGCGCGAGCGCGCCGTACTGCTCGACGTAGAAGGTCGCCATATCCGGCTCCTCCCAGCGGTCCTTGGCGATCCAGAAGCCGGGATCGGCCTCGCGCCGCAGGGCGGGACGGGCGGCATCCTGGATATAGGCGCGCACCTGCGGGGTCTTGTCCGCGCCGTTTTTCTCGCCGCGCAGCCAGCGGTTCCACCAGGCGACGGCCTCGGCATGGAAGTCCATGCGCGGCTTCGGCCAGGCGAAATGCGGGTATTTGTGGATCCACGGGCCGACGAGGGCCTTCGCCCTGTCGCCGAGCCCCTCGACCGCCTTCAGCGGCGTGCTGCGATACCCGTCCGCCCAACCGGCGATGACGAGGGCGGGCACAGGGAAGCCGGCGAAATCCTCCGAGATCGAGCCGTGCTTCCAGAAGGCGTCGCGGCGCTGGTGCTGCAGCCATTCCTCCAGGAAGAAGGGCTCGTTCTCCAGCCGTTCCAGCCACATGGCCTTCCAGCGCTCGCCGACGATTTCCGGATCCGGCGCGCGCGACTGGTAGGCGAGCATGGTCGCAGCCCAGGAGAGCTGGGCGGAAAGGTGCGTTCCGTTCTTGTAATGGATGTCGTCGTTGTAGCGGTCGACGGTGGAGGCGATGGAAATGACCGCCTTCAGCGCCGGCGGCCCAAGGGCGGCGACCTGCAGGCAGTTGAAGCCGCCCCAGGAGATGCCCATCATGCCGACCGCGCCGTTCGACCACGGTTGCGCGGCGATCCAGGCGATGAGTTCGCAGGCATTGGCGAGCTCCAGCGGCGTGTACTCGCCGTCGATCACGCCATCGGATTCGCCCGAGCCGCGGATGTCGACGCGTACGCCGGCAATGCCGGCCGCGGCGAAGACGGGATAGGTCGATTCATCGCGCGGGCTCGTTCCGTCGCGCTTGCGATAGGGCAGGAACTCGAAGACGGCGGGGACGGGATCGCCGTTCGCGCCCTCGGGCATCCAGATGCGGGCGGCAAGCCGCGTGCCGTCGGCAAGCGTGATCCATTGGTTTTCGATGACGGTGAAGGCGCGAGACGTCATGGGATGATCCTCTTTCGAGCATCTTTATGGCGGCAGCCGGAAGAGCGGGCAATAGGCCGTTTTTGACCCCGCACGCGCTTTTGCCTCATCTTGCCCGGCCCGGAAATCTCGCCTACGAAAGCGGGACTGGCAAGGAGGTGCGCCATGCAGGATCGAAACGCGGCTTTTGCGGACGAGGGACGGCCGGATGATCCCAAGCGTGCCTACAAGGTCCTCGTTTCCGACCTGATCGGCCTTCGCCTCGACGCGGAGGGGCGGCCGGACCCGAGCGAGGCGAAGGCGCATATCGAGGCGCGCGGTGGGGTCTTCCATGAAGGCCCGTATCGGCGCGAGACGCTGGAGCCCGGCATCCACTTCTTCTACCAGCCGGACCTCAGCGCCGAGGTCGAGATCATCGCGCAGACCGCCGACGGCCGTTACGATGCGCTGATTGCGGCGGCGACCTTCATCCCCCGGCAGGCGGTCTTCCCGCTCGGCGGCGTGCGCATCGGCGCGGGCACCGGCAACATGGCCTCGGCCTCCTGGGGCGGCGGCGACGGCGAGGGCGGCACCGCCCCGCTGATGAACACGCCCGGCATCAACAGCCGCGCGACGGCGCAGATGGTGATGAAGGCGGTGCTGAAGGTGACGCCGGACCTGCCGGTCGATCTCCTTCACAAGCGCGTCGCCGCGGGCGATTTCGATACGGGACGCGACCTCAAATCCTACCCGACGGCAAAGCTCGAAGGCCAGCGTATGGCCCTCATCGGATACGGCAATATCGGCCGGGAGGTGGCGAAGCTCGCCCGCGCCTTCGGCATGCAGGTCGTCGTCCATGCCCGCGCCCGGCACCGGC
The DNA here is from genome assembly GCF_016839145.1 of Shinella sp. PSBB067. NCBI lineage: Bacteria > Pseudomonadati > Pseudomonadota > Alphaproteobacteria > Hyphomicrobiales > Rhizobiaceae > Shinella > Shinella sp. PSBB067. The sequence goes on from NZ_CP069302.1 coordinate 274,457, forward strand.
AATGGATCGAGGCCGAAGGCTTCGACTATGCGGAAACGCCGGTGAAGGCGGCGAAGGGCGCGAACGTGCTTTCCGTCCATGTCGGCCTCGGCCGGCTCGACGGGGCGACGCGCCTCTACGCCAATGCCGGCATCGTCGGCGAGGCGGTGCTTTCGGCGATGAAGCGCGGGGCGGTGGTGGTCAACTACGACCGCGGCGAGGTGGTCGACACGACGGCGCTCGACCGGGTGCTGGCCTCCGGGCAGGTGCGCCATGCGGCCATCGATGCCGATCTCTTCAGGAACGCGACGAGCGGCGCGCTCAGCGGGCCGATGCTGCCCTATCTGAAGCTCGCAGCGCGCCATCCCGGAAAGCTCGAACTCCTGCCCCATGCGGCGGCCGACACGGATCATCCCTCCCGCGTCGCCGGCGCCTGCCAGGCGGTCGACCAGATCATCGATGTGATCCGGCATCGCCGGGTCGTCAATCTCAAGGGCGACCTGCCGGAGGGATATGTCGATGCGGGAGCGAGGGTGCCGCAGGGCATCGGCCGCGTTACCGCCGCCACGCTCGCGGCGGCGGCCGCCGATCCGCGCTTTGCCGAACTGCACGTCCTTTCCCGCGAGATCGCCGATACGCTGGAAGCCATCGCCGAGGCGGTGGAGGAGGGCATGACGCACCAGCCGGCGAAGGGCGACGTCGTCGCGCTCACGCATCTCCTGCTGCGCCAGCGCCGCCTGCTCGAAGCGCTGGGGCTCGACGGGCCGGCGGAAGCCTGAGGAAAGGGAACTTTTCCGTCGCACGGCCAGTTTCTTCCCGAGACGACTTTCAGGGAGAACAAGCCATGACGCATCAGCAGGACGAACGCGGCGATCCGATCACCCGCACCCACGATCCGGTCCGCAAGGAATATTCGGCGCGGGAAGCAAGGCAGGGCGGACCCGGCTGGCCCGTGCTGAAGGTGCTCGGCATCAGCCTCGTTCTCGTCTTCCTCGTCTGGGGCGCGGTCGAGTTCTGGGGCGATCGGGCCGATCCCTCCGCGCCGGTCGATGCGTCGCAGACCTCCTCGACGGAAAGCGGTGCCGGTGAGCCGAGCCAGAACACCATCGACGACAGCGTTCCGGGCGGCGGCCAGACGGTTCCGACGGATCGCGATCCCACCCCGCAGACCGGCACGGGCGGCGACAGCCAGCGCGTCACGCCTGACGGCACCGCAAACTAAACGGCCCGGCCGTATCGCCGCATGACGGCCATCAGGTCGTCATGCCTTATGGCGTCGATGCGGAAGCGGTCGTGCGGCGTGCCGCCGGCATCTTCCGCCGCCAGCATGGCGTTCACCACCGCCTCCTCCACACTGTCCACCACGGCTAGATAGGCCGCGTCGAGTTGCTCGTCGTTGACGATCTCGATGTTGAGCCGCGCTGGCGCGCGATGCGCCATCGGCTGCGGGTTGGCGGTGGAGAAGGCGAGGAAGATGTCGCCGGAATTGTTGCCGCCGGGCGTGCCGTTCCGGCCGATGCCGATGGCGGCGCGTCGGGCGAGGCGTTTTAGCTGATGCGGTGCCATCGGCAGGTCGGTCGCGATGACGACGATAATCGAGCCGCGCTCCTTGAGCTGGCTTTGCGGCGTGTTGTCCTGAAGGTGCTTGCCGACGGGCACGCCGCAGATCGTCAGCCAGTCGCGCTGGCCGTGGTTTGCCTGGACCAGCGTTCCGATCGTGTAGTCCCTGTCGCCGAAAGTGACGATGCGGGACGAGGTGCCGGTGCCGCCCTTGAAGCCATAGGTGATCATTCCGGTGCCGCCGCCGCAATTGCCCTCCCGGACCGGGCCGCGGGAGAGGCTTTCCAGTGCCGCGCGGGCATCCGCCTCGGTCACCGGCATGCCGTTGATGTCGCTGAGCGCGCCGTCATAGGTCTCGGCGATGACCGGCATCAGCCAGAGGAAATCGCCGATCTCGTAGGTGGACGCGTAACGTTCCAGCATCCAGCGGATCGTCGCGTGGTGGGTGATGCCGACGCCGTGGGTGTTGGTGATCATGACGGGGCCGAGGAAGGTGCCGCCGTCCTCGATCCAGTGCGTGCCCGTCATCTCGCCATTGCCGTTGAACCGGTGCACGCCGGCATAGACCGGCACGGGCGTCTCGCTTTCGCTATGCGGCAGGATGGCGGTGACGCCGGTGCGCACCGGCAGCCGGCGGCCGGGGCGCGGCGTCTCTTCCCGGATGGTGCGCAGGCCGACCGCGACGCCTTCGACATCGGTGATGGCGTTGAAGGGGCCGGTGCGGCCGGTGAAGGGCAGGCCGAGGTCGCGGGCGCGGGGCTTTGTCTTTCTGTTCATGGTCATTTCTGCCGGGAGCGAAGGTAGAGGCCGAGGGAGGCGACGACGAAGGAGAAGGTCAGCATCATCACGGCGATGGCGTTGATCTCCGGCTTGATGCCGCGCCGGAGCATGGCGAAGATGAACATCGGCAGCGTCGTCACGTCGACGCCGGCGATGAAGTAGGTGATGACGAGATCGTCCATCGAGATGATGAAGGCGAGCAGCGCGCCGCCGACGATGCCGGGCAGGAGCTGCGGAAAGACCACCTTGCGGAAGGTCGTCCACTCGTTGGCGCCGAGGTCGGCCGACGCGTTCTCCAGCGTGCGGTCCATGCCGGCCAGCCGGGCGGACACCACGATGAAGACATAGGAGATCAGGAAGGTGCATTGGCCGATGATGATCGTGCCGATGCCAAGCCCGATTCCCGCATTGACGAAGAAGATCAGCAGCGCGATGCCCAGCACGATATCCGGCATCAGCATGGGCATGAACATGACGACCCGGTAGAAGCGCCGGCCGAAGAAGTCGAAGCGGTAGAGCGCGATCGCGATCGCCGTGCCGAGCACGGTGGCGATGGCGGTGGTGGAGGCGGCGATCCTCAGGCTGTTCCACACGGCCTGCAGGAGCTGGTCGGTGGATTCCAGATAGAGCGCGTTCTCCGAGATGGTCGTCTTGAAGCCGAGGACCTGGGCGTACCATTCGGTGGTGAAGCCGGACCAGGTCATCATGTTGATCGGGTTGGCGTTGAACGAATAGACCGCGATCAGCACGAGCGGGATATAGATGAAGGCGAAGAAGAGGCCGGTATAGGCAATCAGGCTGCCGCGGGCGAGGGTGGCGAGGATCTTCATCTTGCCCTCCTCACTGTCCGGCGGCGGCGTCGAGGCCGCGCCGGCCGGAAACGACCACGTAGACGAAGAGCAGCACCAGCATCACGCTCATCACCATCATGGCGAGCGCCGAACCGAAGGGCCAGTTGCGCGCGGCGAGGAACTGCTGCTCGATGAGGTTGCCGAGCATCATAACCTTCGCGCCGCCGAGAATGGCCGGCACGACGAAATTGCCGAGCGCCGGGATGAAGACGATCACCGCGCCGCCGGCAATGCCGGGCGCCGTCAGCGGCAGGACGATGCGCAGGAACGTGCGGACGGGCCCCGCGCCCAGATCGAGCGAGGCGCGCACCAGCGTCCAGTCCAGCTTCTCGACGCTGGCATAGACCGGCATGAACATGAAGGGGATGAAGACATAGACCATGCCGAGGATGATCGCGCCGTCCGTATAGATGAGATCGAGCGGCCGGGCGATGACGCCCGAGGTCAGCAGCACCTCGTTGACGAGGCCGGTCTGGCGCAGGATCAGCACCCAGACGAAGAGCCGTACGATCAGGCTGGTGAAGAAGGGAAGCGTGATCAGGAAGAGGCAGAAGTTCTTCCACCGGTCGGAGAGCCGGCTGATGCAGAAGGCCGCCGGATAGCAGACGACGAGCGCGGCGACGACGGTCAGCGCGGCGATCTTCAGCGAGCGCAGGAAGATGGCGATGTAGATCGGATCGAAATCCTCGAACATCGGATCGGCAAAGCCGAGGATGCGGCCGTAATTGTGCGGATACCAGGTCCATTCCACGCCGCCGTAAAGGCCGGGCGCAAGGAAGCTCGTCACGATCATGATGGCGAGCGGGCCGAGGAAGAAGACGGCGAGGAACAGCGAGACCGGCCCGAGGAGGACGGCAAGCTGGGCGCGGCGGCGAAGGGCGATCGACGACATGTCAGGCGGCCTCCGCGGGGATGAGGTGGACTGCGGCCGGATCGTAGGCAAGGCGCGCCCGGCGCGACTGCTCGATCTCGCCGATGAGGTTGCGCCGGACGGCGGGGACTTCCGCGATCACGCGCCGGCCCGTTGCCGTGCGGCCGAAAAGCTCGAAGGTGGAGCCGACGAAGACGATCTGCTCGAGATCCACGTCGAGGCTCGGCGCATCGTCGCCGGGGGCGGCGAGGAAGAACTGCTCGGGGCGGATGAGCGCGGTCGCCGCGCCCGTAGAGCTGGTCTGGCCGTGGGAAATCGCGATGCCGTCCCGGGTGACGAGCTGCCCGCCGGCGGCTTCCCCTTCGAAAAGATTGCTCGCGCCGACGAAGGTGGCGACGAAGCTGTTTTTCGGCTGGTCGTAGATGGCGCGCGGCGTGTCGAGCTGCTGGATGCGCCCGGCCGAGAGCACGGCGACGCGGTCCGACATGGTCAGCGCCTCCTGCTGGTCGTGCGTGACGAAGATGAAGGAGATGCCGAGTTCGTGCTGCAGCGTCTTCAATTCGATCTGCATGGCCTGGCGCAGGTTCTTGTCGAGCGCGGAAAGCGGCTCGTCGAGCAGCAGCAGCTTCGGGCGGGCGATGATGGCGCGGGCGAGCGCCACGCGCTGTTGCTGGCCGCCGGAAAGCTGGCGCGGCTTGCGGCCTTCCATGCCTTCGAGGCCGACCATGTGCAGCGCCTCGGCGACGCGCCTGGCGCGCTCCGCCTTCGCCGCGCCGGCGACCTCCAGCGCATAGCCGGTGTTCTCGCCGACCGTCATGTGCGGAAAGAGGGCGTAGTTCTGGAAGACGGTGTTGACCGGGCGGCGATAGGGCGGCCGGTCCGTCATGTCCTCCCCGTCGATCAGGATGCGGCCCGAATCGAGCTCGACGAAGCCGCTGATCGCCTGGAGCAGGGTGGTCTTGCCGCAGCCCGACGGCCCCAGCAGCGTCAGGAATTCGTTGCGCCGGACGGTCAGGTCGATGGCGTCGAGCGCCGTGACCGTCTGGCCCTCGGGCGTGGCAAAGGCCTTCGCCGCCCTTTCCAGGCGGACTATGGATTCTCGCATCGTCGTTCCCCAAAATGTTATAAAAATAACGCTTGTGCGATTTAGATATGTGGATACCATTTAGCCATCCAAGTCAACGGCCGAAAGAAGCCGTGGCGGGAACGGCGGCGCAAAGGAAAGCGCCGGGGCCTGCGGGCCGAACCATCAGAGGAGAGACCATTCCATGACGAAATTCGATTGCGCCTGGACGCGCCGCACCGCCTTTTCCCTCATCGCCCTGGTGGCGACGGCGGGCATGGCGGGCGCCAGCGACCTCAACGTCTACAACTGGGGCGAATACATCAATCCCGAGGTTCTGAAGAAATTCGAGGAAGAGACCCAGATCAAGGTCAATCTGTCGACCTACTCCTCCAACGAGGAAATGCTGGCCAAGATCCAGGGCGGGGCGACGGGCTACGACATCGTCTTCCCCTCCGTGCACATGCACGACATCATGGCCAAGCTCGATCTTCTGGAGAAGACCGACATCAATACCTACGAGGGCTTCAAGAACATCGATCCGGCGTTCCTGCGCGCCAAGAGCGACCCGAACGGCGAATACTGCCTGCCCTATGCCTGGGGCTCGGTGGGCATCTTCTACAATCGCAAGATCCTCGGCAAGGACGTCACCGGCTGGAAGGACCTGATCGAGACGGTGAAGGCCAAGGGCCTGAAATTCACCCTGCTCGACGACATGCGCGAGGTGCTCGCCGTCGGCCTCATCCTCAACGGCCACAAGATCAACTCGACCGATCCGGCCGAGCTCCAGCAGGCGGCCGACACGATCATCGCCATGAAGCCTGATGTCGCGGCCTTCACCTATGACGAGCGGCCGATGGTGCAGGCGGGGGACGTTGCCGCCGGCCACGCTTTCGTCGGCGCCATGGTGGACGTCTTCGGCAACGAGAAGGACCTCGGTTACGTGATCCCGGAAGAGGGCGCGACCATGTACCAGGAGGACATCTGCGTCCTGAAGAGCGCGCCGAACAAGGAGAACGCCATCAAGTTCCTCCAGTTCTACACCCGCCCGGAAATCGTGGCGCTCAACGTGTCGCAGCAGACCAACGGCACGGCCAATGTGCCGGCACGGGAATTGACCCCGGAAAAGATCAAGAATAGCAAGGAAATCAACCCGCCGGCCGAAACGATGGCGCGTCTCCAGATATTCGAGGATCTGGGGCCGGCCCTGCGCCAGGTGGACCGCGTGTGGACGCGGGTCAAGACGGCGCAGTGAACGCGACTGGTCCCCGCCCGTTTCTCGACGGGCGGGATTTCGAAGAGAGGGGCGACGTGTCGAAACGCATTCTGAAGCTCGTTCAGTCCGACGACCTCAGGCGGTCCAAATCCGACAAGCTCATCGCCCGCTATATCGAGCGCAACATCGCGGACCTGCCGTTCGAGACGGCGCGCTCCATCGCCCAGCGCCTTCAGGTCTCGCCGATGACCGTCGGCCGCTATCTCCGGCGCATGGGCTTCGACGGGCTCGACGAGCTGAAGGGCGAACTGCGCCGCGGCAGCTCCAACCCCGCCTGGCAGGTCAAGGGCCAGGTCTCCCGGCTGGAGCAGGACCGCAAGGAGGGCAAGCTCCTTGCCGGTCTCATCCAGCAGCAGATCGACAATCTCGGCGAGATCTACGCCATCACCAACGCGCCGGAATGGCAGCAGACCATCGACGCGCTGATCGGCGCGACGGAAGTCTATGTCGCCGCCTACCAGAACGTGCGCGGCATCGCGCAGTATTTCGCAAGCCAGCTTTCCTATACGCGTCCGCGCGTGCAGTTCGTCGACGGCCTCAACGGCACCTATGCCGAGTTGCTGGACGGCTCCGTCGAGGGGCGGCTGCTGTTCCTGCACGACGTGCGCCGCTTTGCGGCGAAGGCCCGGCCGCTGGCGCTGGAAGCCCGTCGCGCCGGCGTCAAGGTTGTGCTGCTTACCGACGAGTTCTGCCCCTGGGGACCGGAGGTTTCCGACATCTGCCTCATCGTGCCCGGCTCGCACGGCCCGCTCTGGGACGGCGCGGCCACCATGACCGCGGTCATGGACCTCATGCTCAGCAACATCATCGTCGTCCTCGGCGACGAGGTGAGCGAGCGCGTCGACACGCTCACCCGCCTGCAGGACGTCTTCGGGGATTTCGAAAGCTGAATGCCGTCAGGCGTCCGGCTCCACCGTCAGCTTGACCCGGTCGGCGGCGAAGCGGGTGCGGGAGAACTGGATCGGCGTGCCGTCGAGGTCGGTGTTGACGGCCATGGCGACGAGGATGATGGCGCCCGGAGAGAGCTTGAGCTGGCGCATGTCGTCGCCCTCCGCGTGGATCGCCGAGATTTCCGTTGACCGCCGCACATAGTCGGCGACGCCGAGATTCCGGAAGGACGCGGTGATCGAGCGGGTTTCCTCATAGGCCTCCGCCATGCCGGCGAAACGGTCGGCCGGGAAATAGCTCGTCGAGCGGGAGATCGGCCGCTTGTCCGCGCTGCTGACGATTTCCAGCCGCACGCAGGGCGCGCCCGGCGCCAGCCCGAGGGCATTCGTCACGATGGAAGGGGCGGCCTCGGTCGCCGCGTCCAGCAGCTTTCCTTCGAGATCGCGGGCCTGGTTGCCGAGGCCCTGCGAGAAGCGGGTGCGGCGGGAGATGGGGAAGCGCAGCCGGTCGCGCCGCTCGATGCGCGTGCCGATGCCCTGGATGGCGCGCACGATGCCTTCCTCGGCCAGCGCGGCCATGGCGCTGCGCACCGTATGCCGGTTCACCCCGAAACGGCCCGCCAGCACCGTCTCCGGCGGCATCATGCCGGTCTCGTCGAAATCGCCGTTGTTGATCGCAAGGCGCATGCGGTCCGCGATCTGCCGCCAGAGTGCCACGCCCGATTGCCGTTCCACGATTCCCGCCTCCGCGAATGTCCCTGTCATACCCTTGTCACGCCCACCGTTTAAGACGAGACTTAGATGTTCAGTTGTCTAGATTAATAGACATTTGGAGATGAGGCAATGACATCAGTTGGAAAATCCGCCGAGACGGCGAGGGATAGCGCCGGGGAGCGGCAGAGGGCGATGGGTCTGCTGGCGAAGGCGAGCCGCGCCGAATTGCAGGCGGCCTACGATGCGCTGGCCGACAAGCCCGCGGTGCAGCCCGTACGTGGTCCCGAAACCGGCCTCGTCATGGTGCGTGGACGCATGGGCGGCGGCGGCGCGCCGTTCAATCTCGGCGAGGCGACGGTGAGCCGCGCCAGCATCCGCCTCGAAGACGGCACCGTCGGTCACGGCCAGTCGCTCGGCACGGACGGCGCGAAGGCGCGGCTCGCGGCGATCTTCGACGCGCTCTTCCAGCAGCCGGCCCGCAAGGCCGAGGTGGAAGCGCTGCTCGCCGCCATTGCCGCGCGCGTTGCCGGCGAGGACGCGGCCAAGGCCCGCCAGACAGCCGCCACCCGCGTCGATTTCTTCACCATGGTTCGCGGAGAGGACTGATGACACTGGATACGCTCCCCTTTGCCGGCGGTTTTCAGGAGCCCGTCTTCGAGGCCCAGGCCGTCTTCCGCACGCTGATGGACTGCATGGCCCGCCCCGGCACGATCGGTCAGATGGCCGCGACCGTCATGCCGCCGGCGCCCCTGACGGCCGCTGCCGGCGCCGTGGCGCTGACGCTCTGCGACCATGACACGCCCGTCTGGCTGACGCCGACGCTCAAAGCCTCGCCGCTGCCCGGCTGGCTGGCCTTCCATGCCGGCGCGACCGTGACCGAGGAGCGCCAGAGCGCCCGCTTCGCCTTCGTGGAGAAGGGCGCGATGCTGCCCAATCTCTGCCTCTTCGCGCAGGGCACGCAGGAATATCCCGATCGCTCGACGACGCTGGTCGTCGAGATCGAGGGTTTCGAAGGCGGCCGTCCGATGGTCCTGACGGGGCCGGGTATCCGCACCCGGGAGGAAACCGCGCCGGTCGGCCTGCCGGACATGTTCCCGCATTTCTGGACGGAGAACCGCCAGGGCTTCCCGCGCGGCGTCGACCTCGTCCTCGTGGCCGGCGACCGGGTCCTCTGCCTGCCGCGCACCACCGTCGTCCATGTCAAGGAGGCGTGAGCCATGTATGTTGCCGTCAAGGGTGGCGAAGCCGCCATTTCCAACGCTCACCGCCTTCTCGCCGACCGCCGGCGCGGCGACCGCTCGCTGCCGGCGATCGGCATCGAGCAGATCGTCGCCCAGCTCGGCCTTGCCGTCGACCGCGTGATGGCGGAAGCCTCGCTCTACGACCGCGCGCTCGCCGCACTCGCCGTCCGGCAGGCGCGCGGCGACATGATCGAGGCGATCTTCATCCTGCGCGCCTATCGCACGACGCTGCCGCGCTTCGGCTATTCCAGGCCCGTCGAGACGGGTTCGATGGTTGTCGAGCGCCGCGTCTCGGCGACCTACAAGGACCTGCCCGGCGGCCAGCTCCTCGGCCCGACCTTCGACTACACCCACCGCCTCCTCGACCCGTCGCTTTTGAACGACGAGGCCGTGGATGCGCCGCTGGAGCGCGACGAGCCCGGCGAGCCGGTCATGCGCGTCTCCGACATCCTCGCCGGCGAAGGCCTGGTCGAGGACGACGGCAGCCTGCCGGATGGCCACGTTCCGGGCGACATCACCCGGGAGCCTCTGGAGTTCCCGATGGCGCGGGACCTTCGCCTGCAGGCGCTCGCCCGCGGCGACGAGGGCTTCCTGCTGGCGCTCGGCTATTCCACCCAGCGCGGCTATGCCCGCACCCATCCCTTCGTCGGCGAAGTGCGCATCGGCGAGGTCGAGGTGGAACTGGACATGCCGGAGCTCGGCTTTGCCGTCTCGCTCGGCCGCATCCAGGTGACCGAGTGCCAGATGATCGCCCAGTTCAAGGGCTCGGCGAAGAACCCGCCGCAGTTCACGCGCGGCTACGGCCTCGTCTTCGGCCAGAGCGAGCGCAAGGCCATGGCCATGTCGCTGGTCGACCGTGCGCTGCGCGCGGAGGAGTTCGGCGAGGACATCGTCGCCCCGGCGCAGGACGAGGAATTCGTCATCTCCCATTCCGACAACGTTCAGGCGACCGGCTTCGTCGAGCACCTGAAGCTCCCGCACTACGTGGATTTCCAGGCCGAGCTCGATCTCGTGCGCCGCATGCGGCGCGAATACGAGGCGGCGCACGGCGAAAACAGCCAACTTCCGGAGGCCGCAGAATGACGACGGCAGACCTGGCGACCTACAACTTCGCCTATCTCGACGAACAGACGAAACGCATGATCCGCCGCGCGATCCTCAAGGCGATAGCCATCCCCGGCTACCAGGTGCCCTTCGCCTCCCGCGAAATGCCCATGCCCTATGGCTGGGGCACCGGCGGTGTGCAGGTGACGGCGGCGATCCTCGGTCCCGAGGACGTGCTGAAGGTCATCGACCAGGGGGCGGACGACACGACCAACGCCGTCTCCATCCGCGCCTTCTTCCAGAAGGTGGCCAATGTGGCCGTCACGACGAAGACGCGCGAGGCGACGATCATCCAGACGCGCCATCGCATTCCCGAGGAGAAGCTGACGGCCGGCCAGACGCTCGTCTACCAGGTGCCGATCCCCGAACCCCTGCGCTTTCTCGAACCGCGCGAGACCGAGACGCGCAAGATGCATGCGCTGGAGGAATACGGCCTCATGCATGTCAAGCTCTACGAGGACATCGCCCGCAACGGCCATATCGCGACGACCTATGCCTATCCGGTGAAGGTCGAGGGCCGCTATGTCATGGACCCGTCGCCGACGCCGAAATTCGACAATCCGAAGATGCACATGTCGGAAGCGCTCCAGCTCTTCGGCGCGGGCCGGGAGAAGCGCATCTACGCCGTGCCGCCCCATACCGAGGTCGTCAGCCTCGATTTCGAGGACCATCCCTTCGCGGTCCAGACCTTCGACAAGCCCTGCGCGCTCTGCGGCGCGGAGGATGTCTATCTCGACGAGGTGGTGCTCGACGACAGGGGCGGGCGGATGTTCGTCTGCTCGGACACCGACCATTGCGAGGAGCGCTGCGCCAACGGCCACCGCGGTCATCTCGCCTACGACAAGGAGGCCGCCGAATGACCGACACGCCGCTTCTCAAGGTCCGCGACATCTCGAAATTCTACGGCGCGCGCACCGGCTGCCGGAACGTCTCCTTCGATCTCTGGCCGGGTGAGGTTCTGGCCATCGTCGGCGAATCCGGCTCCGGCAAGACGACGCTGCTCAACTGCCTTGCCACGCGCCTGATGCCGACATCGGGCGCCGTCGAATACCGCATGCGCGACGGCCAGATGCGCGACCTCTCCCGCATGAGCGAGGCGGAGCGCCGCTTCCTGATGCGCACGGACTGGGGCTTCGTGCACCAGAACCCGGCGGACGGCCTGCGCATGGCGGTCTCGGCCGGCGCCAATGTCGGTGAACGGCTGATGGCCATCGGCGAGCGGCACTACGGCAACATCCGCGAGACGGCCGGCAACTGGCTCGGCCGCGTGGAAATCAGTCTCGACCGTATCGACGACCAGCCGCGCGCCTTTTCCGGCGGCATGCGCCAGCGCCTGCAGATCGCCCGAAACCTCGTGACCGCGCCGCGGCTGATCTTCATGGACGAGCCGACGGGCGGCCTCGACGTCTCGGTGCAGGCCCGCCTGCTCGATCTCCTGCGCTCCCTCGTGCAGGACCTCGGCCTCTCGGCGATCATCGTCACGCACGACCTTGCCGTCGCGCGCCTTCTCTCGCACCGCATGATGGTGATGAAGGACGGCCTCGTCATCGAGCAGGGCCTGACGGACCGCGTGCTCGACGACCCGCGCGAAGCCTATACCCAGCTCCTCGTTTCCTCGATCCTTCAGGTCTGAAGCATGGTCCCGGAAAGTGGAACCCGGTTTTCAGACAAGACCATGCGTCAAAAGGAAGAATGACATGCCCACACCCCTCGTCGTTTCCGAAATGGCGAAGAGCTTCACCATGCATCTTCGCGACGGCATCCGCCTGCCTGTTGTCTCGAACGTCGCCTTTTCGGTGAAATCGGGCGAATGCGTCGTGCTGGGCGGGCCGTCCGGCATCGGCAAGAGCTCGCTGCTCAAGATGGTCTACGGCAACTATGCCGTCGACAGCGGCCAGATCCTCGTCGAGCACGAGGGCAGGCTGGTCGATCTGGCGACCGCCGACCCGCGCAGCATCCTGGCCGTGCGCCGCGGCACGCTCGGCTATGTCAGCCAGTTCCTGCGCACCGTTCCGCGCGTCGCGGCCGTCGATGTCGTTGCCGAGCCCTTGCAGGCGCGCGGCGTCGATGCGGCGGAGGCGAGGGCGGCGGCCGGGGCGATGCTCGCCCGGCTCAACCTGCCGCGCGAGCTGTGGCAGCTTCCGCCCGCCACCTTCTCCGGCGGCGAGCAGCAGCGCGTCAACATCGCCCGCGGCTTCATCACCGACCACCGCATCCTGCTGCTCGACGAGCCGACCGCCTCGCTCGACGCGACGAACCGCGCCGTCGTGGTCGACATGATCGCCGAGAAGAAGGCGGCCGGCGTCGCGCTGCTCGGCATCTTCCACGACGAGGACGTGCGCGAGAGGGTCGCCGACCGTATCGTCGACGTCTCCGCCTTCTCGCCGCGAAAGGCCGCCGCATGACCCGGCTTTCGGAAACGCCGCTGATCCACCCGACGGCCGTCGTCTCCGACACGACGCTCGGCCGCTACACGGAGATCGACGAGAACTGCCGCGTCAGCGAGGTGGAGCTCGGGGACTACTCTTACCTGATGAACGGCACCTCCGTCTGGTGCGCGACGATCGGCAAGTTCGCCAACATCGCCGCCTCGGTGCGCATCAACGCGACGAACCATCCGATGTGGCGCGCGACGCTGCATCACTTCACCTACCGCGCCAACGACTACTGGCCGGACGCCGACCATGAGGCCGAGTTCTTCTCCTGGCGGCGCGAACACCGCGTGACCATCGGCCATGACGTGTGGATCGGCCATGGCGCGACCGTCCTGCCGGGTGTCACGATCGGCAACGGGGCCGTCGTCGGCTCGGGCGCGGTCGTCACGAAGGACGTCGAACCCTACACGATCGTCGGCGGCGTCGCGGCGAAAGTCATCCGTGAACGGTTCCCCCGAACCATCGCGGCGCGCATGGAAAAACTCGCGTGGTGGGACTGGGATCATGCCCGGCTTCGCAATGCCCTGGACGACTTTCGCAAACTCGACGCAGAAGCCTTCCTCGCCCGCCACGACGGGTGAAGAAGCGCCTTCGAACGGCGGAAATCCAGGCCTGTGGACTGTTATCTTTCCGACATCGAACTGACATCGCCCCTTCATCAACAGTGTTTAGAGCCAGTCCGGAAAACGACATTGCCTCCTGTTGCAGGAAAGGGTTCCACCATGTTCCGACTGAAGAACGTCACCCGCCGCTTCGGTGCCAGAGTTGCCGTCGCCGACGTCACCTTCGACATCCCACAGGGCCAGATGGTCGGCGTCATCGGCCGGTCCGGCGCGGGCAAGTCCACCATGCTGCGCATGATAAACCGCCTCGCGGACCCGAGCGAGGGCACGATCCATTTCAACGATATCGAAGTGTCGTCGCTGCGGGGATCCGCGCTGCGCAACTGGCAGCGCGACTGCGCGATGATCTTCCAGCAGTTCAACCTGGTGCCGCGCCTCGACGTCCTGACCAACGTGCTGCTCGGCCGCCTCAACCATCGTTCGACGGCGCTCAGCATCCTCAACCTCTTCACCCGCGAGGAGCGCATCATGGCGATTGCTGCGCTCGAACGCCTTGGCATCGAGCAGACGGCGCTCCAGCCGGCCGGCACGCTCTCCGGCGGCCAGCAGCAGCGCGTGGCGATCGCCCGCGCGCTGATGCAGAACCCCAAGATGCTGCTCGCCGACGAGCCGATCGCCTCGCTCGATCCGCTCAACGCTAAGATCGTGATGGACGCTCTGCGCGACATCAACGAGCGCGAGGGCATCACTGTCATCACCAACCTCCACACGCTCGATACGGCCCGCGCCTATTGCGAGCGCATCATCGGCATGTCGGCCGGCCGCGTCGTCTTCGACGGCCCCGCGCGCGACCTCGACGCCGAGGCCGTGCGCACGATCTACGGCACGGGCGCCGACGGCGCGGAGATCGACGAAAGCGTCACGTCCACCGCGATCCGCAACCCGGCCCGTCAGGACAACATCAAGGAATCCGCCGGCCCGACACCGCTGGCACTGGCCGGACTGTGATCCGGCCGGGATCGAACGGCCCGCGTGAAGGGTCAGAAACTTTCAAGGCCCGGCGAAGCCGGCCAAACAGGAGAGAGACCATGCTGAAGAACGTTCTTCTGGGCGCCGTCGCGCTCATCGCGCTTGCCGGCCATGTCCAGGCCGAAGACCTCAAGGAATTCCGCGTCGGCATCATCGGCGGCGAGAACGAAGCGGACCGCCTGCGCAACTACCAGTGCCTCGGCGACCACCTGAAGACCGAGCTTGGCTTCGAGAAGGTCTCCTTCTTCCCGGCCGCCGACTATGACGGCGTCATCCAGGGTCTGCTCGGCGGCACGCTCGATTATGCCGAACTCGGCGCTTCCGGCTATGCCAAGATCTACCTCGCCAACGCGAACGCCGTCGAGCCTATCCTGACGACCGTCCAGACGGACGGATCGACCGGCTACCACTCGATCATGGTCGCCCGCAAGGATTCCGGCATCACCAAGCTCGAAGACCTCAAGGGCAAGAAGCTCGGCTTTGCCGATCCGGACTCGACCTCGGGCTACCTCGTCCCGCTCGTCACGCTGCCGGAAGCCATCGGCAGCCCGGTCAAGGAATACTTTGCCGAGACCGGCTTCGGCGGCGGCCACGAGAACCTCGTCCTCGAAGTGCTGAAGGGCACCTTCGACGCCGGCACGACCTTCGGCTCGGGCGTCGGCGAATGGAAGGACGGCTACACCTCCGGCAACCTGCACAAGATGGTCGAGAAGGGCATTCTCGACATGAACGATCTCGTCGAGCTCTGGAAGTCGCCGCTGATCCCGAACGGCCCGATCGTCGTTCGCACCTCCATGGCCGACGAGACGAAGGCGAAGTTCAAGCAGTTCATGCTCGACCTGCCGAAGAAGGACGCCGCCTGCTTCTCCGCCGTCATGGGCGGCGACTACACTTCCTTTACGGAAGTCAATGTCGACTTCTACAAGCCGATCATCGAGGCCCGCAAGGCAACGATCGGCGGCTGATCGCCGGCATGCATCCGGCGCCGGCCGCAACCCGGCCGGCGCCTTCTTCTTTCGAGTTCCGGGCGGACAGACGATGGCCATGCACACGCTCCACGACGGCTTCAGCGAGAAGGGCGCTCTCATCGAGCGGCACTGGCAGGAGCTGGCCGCGCGCCGCCGCCTTCATACCTGGCTCGGCCTTGCGATCCTCGTCGTCGCGCTTTCCGGCTCGCTCTGGTTCGCCAACGAGACGAATGCCGGCAAGTTCCTCGACCGCCTGCCGCACTTCTTCGATTTCGTCGGAGACATGATGCCGCGCGACGGCCTGGAGGTTTTCCGCGCGCTGTTCGACCTGCCGTCGCCCTATGACGACGGCAGCTTCAAGTACAATTATCCTGAAGGCCGGCTCTACATCACCCAGAGCCTCTACGTGCCGGAATACTTCCACAAGATGCTGGAGACGCTGAACATCGCGATCTTCTCCACCGTCGTGGGCATGGTCTTCGGCTTCCTGCTCTGCTTCCTCGCGTCGAAGAACCTCGTCGCCAACCGGCTGCTGCGCGGCTTCGTGCGCCGCTTCATGGAAATCCTGCGCGCCTTCCCGGAGGTCGTGCTCGCCGGCTTCTTCCTCGCCATCCTCTCGCTGGGGCCGCTGCCGGCCGTGATTGCCGTGTCGATCCACACGGTCGGCGCGCTCGGCAAGCTGTTCTTCGAAGTGGTCGAGAATGCCGACATGAAGGCGGAGGAGGGGCTTCGCGCCGTCGGCGCGAGCTGGGTGGAGCGCGTCTGGTTCGCCATCGTGCCGCAGGTGCTGCCGAACTTCATGAGCTATTTCCTGCTACGCCTTGAGATCAACGTGCGCGCCTCGACCATCATCGGCGCGGTCGGCGGCGGGGGCATCGGCGAATTGCTGCGCCTTTCCATCGGCCAGGGCCATGCGGCCAAGACGCTCGCCATCGTGCTCCTGCTGCTCGTCACCATCATCGCCGTCGACCAGTTTTCCGCATGGCTGCGCCGCAAGCTCGTCGGCGACCATGCCTTCCGGCCGACCCAATAGGAGTGTGCCATGACGACCCTCGATGCCGCACGGATGGATGAGATCGCAGCGCGCCATCCGGCCGTCTTCCACCGCTCGTTCTGGCAGCGTTTCCGCGTGCCCGTCATCGCCGGCGGCTTCGTGCTCTACGCGCTCTATTGCTGGTGGTTCTTCGCCATCGGCCACGTGCTCGGCACCGCCAACTGGAGCATCGCCGGCACCTATCTCGCCGACTGGGTCTCCTATGAGGTGCGGCCCGAGGTGACGATCGCCCCTGACGGTGCGATGAAGCTCACCTATCCGCGCTTCTCGCCGCTCGGGCCGGATGCGCAGCCGGACTGGGTGGACATCGAGCGCGGCACGATGACCCGCACCACGCCCGCCGCGGGCGCGGCCTCCACCACGCAAAAGCCGGCGTCGATGGGCTTCATGGGCAGCGGCGGCGCTGTCGGCGGCCCGTCCTCCGCCGCGACCGAAGCGATCAGGACGACGACCCGCGAGGAGGAGGTGGTCACGCGCGCGAAGATCACCCTCAATTCCGCGACGAGCGTCGAGGTGGTGCCGCAGCGCGTGACGGTCCGGCATTCCGGCGAGACGCTGGTCGTCGATCTCGACGGCGCGAAGATGAGGGTGGATGGCGCGCTGCCGGCCTGGGCGAAGCAGAAGGAACCCGGCGGGAAGATCACGCTTTCCTTCGGCTTTGCCGGCTGGGGCGAGATCGAGGCGGACGACATCAGCGTCCGCAGGCGCTTCCTCGGCTGGGCGAACTTCCTGTTCGACACGAACTCGCCCTTCCACGGCAAGTCCACCTCCGAGGTTTTCTCGTTGATTGCGTCGGGCGACCGGATCGACCCGAAGCAATCGAACCTCTCGCTCGCCTGGAACAACATCCTCTACAATGCCGAATGGCAGCATCTCGATGTCTGGGTCAAGCTGCTCCAGACCATCGTCATGGCTTTCGTCGGTACGCTGTTTGCCATGCTGCTCGCCTTCCCGCTCGCCTTCCTCGCCGCGCGCAACATCACGCGCAGCCGGCTTTCCAACCAGGTGACGAAACGCCTCTTCGATTTCCTGCGCTCGGTCGACATGCTCATCTGGGCGCTGTTCTTCACCCGTGCCTTCGGCCCGGGGCCACTCGCGGGCATGTCGGCGATCTTCTTCACGGATACCGGCACGCTCGGCAAGCTTTATTCGGAAGCGCTGGAGAACATCGACGACAGGCAGCGTGAGGGCGTGAAATCGGTGGGTGCGGCACCGGTTGCCGTGCAGCGCTACGGCGTGCTGCCACAGGTCATGCCGCTTTTTGCCTCCCAGGCACTTTACTTCTGGGAATCGAACACCCGTTCTGCCACGATCATCGGCGCCGTCGGGGCAGGGGGAATCGGCCTCAAGCTCTGGGAGGCGATGCGGACCAATTCGGACTGGGAGAACGTCGCCTATATGGTGCTCTTGATCCTCGTCGTGGTCTTCGTCTTCGACGGCATATCGAACGCGCTGCGCTCGCGCCTGATGGGCGGGCCTGCGCACTAGAGCCGTTCGGCGTGCGGGGTCCGGGAGCCGGAAAACCCGCGTGGCGGCATGATGTTGCCACACGAATCCCGTCATGATCCGGCGCCGCCCCCGGGGGCGGCATCGAGAAACTTTTACAGGAATGAGCCCGTGCGTTACGCCCTCTATTTCACACCGCCCGCAAGCGATCCGCTGACCCTTTCCGCCCAGCGCTGGCTGGGGCGCAATGCGTTCACGAGCGCGGCCCTGGCGCAGCCGGCGATCGCCGGCTTCGATGCGGCGGCGCTGTCCGGGCTCACCGCCGATCCGCGGCGCTACGGCTTCCATGCCACGCTGAAGGCGCCGTTCTGCCTGGCGGAGGGCCGCAGCGAGGCCGAACTTGTCGCCGAGATCGGCCGCTTCGTCTCGCAGGCCGAGCCCTTCGAGATTCCGGAGGTCGTCGTCGGCCGGCTCGGCTCCTTCTTCGCGCTGGTGCCGGGCGATCATTGCAACGAACTTCAGACCTTCGCCGGCGAGGTGGTGCGCCGCTTCGAGCGTTTCCGTGCGCCGCTCACCTCCGCCGACATCGCCCGCCGCAAGCCGGACGAGCTGAATGCCGCCGAGCGGCAGAATCTCGTGCAGTGGGGGTATCCTTACGTCTTCGACGAGTTCCGCTTCCACATGACGCTGACGGGGCGTGTCGCGGCCGAGCGCCGCGATGCCGTCGAGAACGTGCTCCTCGATCATTTCGCCGCGTTCCATGGCCGCCCGCTGCCCGTCGCCGGCCTTGCGCTCTTCCGGGAGCCCGCGCGCGGCGCCGATTTCACCGTCCATTCGCTCTTCCCTCTGGGCGGAGCCGCCAACAGAAAGACCGCCTGACATGACCCGCGAAACCGTTCTTTCCAACGCCCGCATCGTGCTGGAGGACCAGATCCTCCAGGGCACGCTGGTGCTGCGCGATGGCCTCATCGCCGACATTTCCGAAGGTTCCTCCGCCGCCGGCGAGGATATGGAAGGCGACTATCTGCTCCCCGGCCTCGTCGAACTGCACACCGACCATCTCGAAGCCCATTATTCGCCGCGCCCGGGCGTGCGCTGGGGCAAGACGGCGGCGATCCAGTCGCATGACGCGCAGGTCGTCACCTCGGGCATCACCACCGTCTTCGACTGCCTGCGCATGGGCTCGGACGACGACGGCGGCTTCGAGAAGGGCGAGATGCGCGCCATGGCCGATGCCATCGCCGAGGCGCAGGCCGAAGACCGGCTGCGCGCCGAGCATCTCATCCACCTGCGCTGCGAGGTCTCGACAGAAAACGTGCTCGATCACTACGAGGAATTCGAGGACGACCCGCTCGTCCGCCTCGTCTCGCTGATGGACCATGCGCCCGGCCAGCGGCAGTTCCAGACCATGGAGCAGTATGTCCTCTACTACAAGAAGAAGCGCGGCCTCACGGATGCCGAGTTCGCGGTCTTCTGCAAGCGCCAGCAGGACCTTTCCGCCCGCTATGCCAAGCCGCATCGCGACGCCATCGCCGCGGCCTGTTCCGCCCGCAACATCTCGATCGCCAGCCACGACGATGCCACGCTGGACCATGTCGAAGAGGCGATCGGCTACGGCATCCGCCTTGCCGAGTTCCCGACGAGCGTCGAGGCCGCCAGCGCTTCGCACGGCGCGGGCATGAGCGTGCTGATGGGCGCGCCGAACATCGTGCGCGGCAGGTCGCATTCCGGCAATATCGCGGCCCGCGACCTTGCCACCATCGGCGTGCTCGACGTCCTGTCCTCGGACTACGTGCCGTTCAGCCTGATGCACGCGCCCTTCATCCTCGCCGACGAGGGCATGGACCTGCCGAAGGCGATCGCCATGGTTTCGACGACGCCCGCCCGCACCGTCGGCCTCGATGACCGCGGTGCGATCGCCAGCGGGCTGCGCGCCGACCTCGTGCGCGTGCGCCGTCCGTCCGACGTTCCCGTCGTCCGCTCGGTCTGGCGCCAGGGCAGGCGGGTGGCATGAGCGTGGCCGAAGCTGCCCCAGCGGCGGTTGCAGCCGGCACCATGATCGTCCTCGTCGGCCCGAGCGGGGCCGGCAAGGACAGCGTCATGGCCTATGCCGCCCGGCATTTTGCCGGCAAGGCGCGTCTTCGCTTCGTGCGGCGGGTGATCACGCGCCCGGCCGATGCCGGCGGGGAAGCGCACGAGGCGATCGATGCCGACGGCTTTTCCCGCCGGAAGGCCGAGGGCGGCTTTGCGGTGTCCTGGGACGCGCACGGCCTTTCCTACGGCATCCCGCGCGAAACGCTGGAGCAGCTCGCAAGCGGCGTGACGATGGTCGCCAATGGCAGCCGTTCCGCCCTGCCGGCCTTCGCGGCGGCCTATCCGCGCCTGAAGGTCGTTGTGATTACGGCGCGGCCGGACGTGCTCGCCGCGCGGCTCGCCGCCCGCGGCCGGGAAAGCGCCGAGGCGATTGCGCGGCGTCTGATGCGTGCGGCGCCGGAGATCGTGGTGGCGGCCGATACGATGGTGATCGACAACAGCGGCCCGCTCGAAGAGGCGGGGGACACCTTCGTTTCCCTCCTCGCCTCGGTGCTCGACCGAGACGGCTAGAGTCTGATGCGCTTACATTGAAGCGTACCCAGCGTTGATGAGATAGTTTTGGCATTCGTTTGGGGGAAGCATCGGAGCAGCCTACCAGCGGCTTTCCAAGTTGCCTCGACGGTTCGTTCGGCGGCCGCGCGCATGAGGTGCTTGAGCTTGGCGAAGACCTGTTCGATGGGGTTCAGGTCCGGACTGTATGGGGGCAGGAAGAAGAGCTTTGCTCCTGCCTTGCGGATAGCCGTCCGCACTGGCTGACCCTTGTGTGAGCCGAGGTTGTCCATGATGACGATGTCGCCGGGTCGCAGCGTCGGCACGAGAACCTGCTCGACATAGGCTGTGAAGCTGCGTGCGTTGATAGCGCTGTCGAACACGCATGGCGCGTCGATGCGGTCGCAGCGCAACGCCGCAATCAGGGTCAACGTCTTCCAGTGGCCATGCGGCACCCGGCTTTGCAATCTGTGACCGCGTGGTGCCCAACCCCGGATCGGCGCCATGTTGGTCTTGGCCCAGGTTTCATCGATGAAGACCAGCCGTCGCGGATCGAGGCGGCCTTGGTATTTCTTCCACTGGGCCCGTCGACGCGCGATGTCAGGACGATATTGCTCGCTTGGCAGAACGGTTTTTTTTGAAGCTCAGCCCCTCGGCATGGACGAAGTTCCAGACCGTCCGGTAGTCGACCTTCGCCCCGCGCTCGGCAAGCTCGGCTTGCAGCCCGCGCAAGGTGATGTGACCCCCGCTGTTGATCCGCTCCAAGAGAAAGGCGCGGTGCGGCCCGAGAAGCAACGGGCGTGGACGGCCCACGGCCCGACCCGCAGCCGGGCTCCCCGTCGCCCGATAGCGCTGCGACCACTTCACCACGCTGGACACGCTGATGTTCAAAACAGCCGCAACCGAACGAGCACTTTCGCCGGCCAAAACCCGGGACACGGCACGTTCACGAAGATCAAGGGAATAGGCCTTCGGCATAAGATGCTGGCCTCCATTCCAGCCAGCATCTTGAATCACGAATACGCCAGCTTGGAAATCCCAGGCCGATTCAACCCAAGAGCATTCCGCTCTAGATCAGCCGTTTTTCAGCGACTTGTAGGCGGCCAGCGCGCGCTGGCGCGCCAAGGCGTGATCGACGACAGGCTTCGGATAGGTTTTCCCGAGCGTGACGCCGGCTTCGGCGAGCGCGCTTTCCGGCGCGTCGAAAGGCTTGTGGATCCATTTGGAATCCAGCTTTTCCAGTTCCGGCACGAAGGTGCGGACATAGGCGCCGTCGGGATCGAACTTCTCGCCCTGCAGGATCGGGTTGAAGATGCGGAAGAAGGGCGAGGCGTCCGCGCCCGAGCCGGCCACCCATTGCCAGTTCGCCGGGTTGGACGCCGCATCGGCGTCCACCAGCGTGTCGCGGAACCATCTTTCGCCGTGCCGCCAGTCGATCATCAGGTGCTTGATGAGGAAGGAAGCAGCGATCATGCGCACGCGGTTGTGCATCCAGCCGTGTCTCCAGAGCTGCCGCATCCCGGCATCGACGATGGGATAGCCCGTCATGCCCTTTGTCCAGAGCCCGAAATTCCTTTCGCCCGCCGACCACGGGAAGCCGTCGAACCGGTCGTTCCAGTTGCGTTCGGCAAGCGCCGGGAAATGGAAATGCAGATGATGGCAGAACTCCCGCCAGGCCAGTTCCTTGCGGAAGCGGATCACATCCTCCTTCGGCGCCTCCAGCCCGCGCGTCGCATGCCAGATGCGGGCAGGGGAGATTTCGCCCATGGCAAGATGCGGTGAAAGGAGGGACGTCGCATCGATGGCGGGATGGTCGCGGTCCCTCGCGTAATCCTCGGTGGCACCGCCGACGAAGGCATCGAGCCGCGCCCGCGCCGCGTCCTCCCCCGGCGTCCAGATCTCGCCGAAGGCCGCGGCCCAGTCAGGCTTTTCCGGCAGGAGTGCCCAGTCCGCAAGGGATTCGGATGGCGGAAAAGTCGATGGCGGGAGAAGTTGCTCCGGTGCTTCGACCGGGTCGTGCGGCTCCCCTTCGCGCTCCAGCGCCTTCCAGAAGGGCGTATAGACGCGATATGGTTTCTTCTCGCCCGTCAGGAGGCGCACCGGATCGTGGAGCAATTGCCCGGCAAAGCTTCTCGCGGCGATGCCCCGCGCCTTCAGGCGGGCCTTGATATCCGTGTCAATGGAGATGCCGGCCGGATCGTGCCGGCGGTTCCAGTGGATCGTGTCGGCCCCTGTCTCCGCGATCAGGCGGTCGAGGACGGCGTGCGCGTCACCGCTGCGCAGCACGAGCGCGGTGCCGAGCCTTTGCAGTCTTCCGGCAAGGGACGCCAGTGAATGATGCAGCCACCAGGCCTGCGCCGCGCCGAGCGGGCCGGTGTCCCTTTCCGCGGGCTCGCGGATATGGAGCGCCAGGACGGGACGTCCCGTTTGCGCCGCTGCGGCCAGGGCGGCGTTGTCGTCGGTGCGCAGATCCTTGCGGAACCAGACGATGACGGGTGCACCGTCCTTTTGCCTCATGCGCTCAGCCTCTCTTCGGCAGGGGACGGGTCAGGATGAAGAGGGTGCTCGCCGACAGGATCAGCCCGACGACGGATGCAAGCAGCAGCGAAGGCTCCGCGCGATACCAGAAGAACCCGTAGCTCGCGGCGATGAGGGAAACGGCGACGAATTTCGCGCGGGCGGAAATCGCCCCCTCGCGCCGCCAGTTGATGAGCGGCGGACCGAGGACAGGGTGCTCCAGCAGCCATTGTTCGAGGCGGGGCGAGGAGCGCGAGAAACACCATACGGCGACGAGCAGGAACGGCGTCGTCGGCAGCAGCGGCAGGAAAACGCCGACGATGCCCAGCGCCGTCATCAGGAGGCCAGCCAGCATGTAGATCGGACGCACAACAACCTCGTCGAGAAAACCGTGTCGCCCGTTCAGATAGAGTGCTTTGCGACCGCCTCCAAGGGGCCATGACGCCGCGCCCGCGCACGCCGCCGCCCCAGGGGACGGTCGCGAGTGGGTTTTGCGCCTGCCCTTGTCGGTCAGGCCGGCTTGCTGCTCGCCGGTGCCCTTGCGGATTTCGTCTTTCCGGCGGCGGCCGGTTTTTCCGCGGCGGCGGCCGTCTTCTTCGGCTTCGCCTTCCCGGAGATCTCGATCAGGGGTTTCCGCGCCTCGGCGGGCTTTGCCTCCGTGGCAAGAGCCACGCGCTCGAATTCCTCGCGTTCCCGCACGGCCTGTTCCCAATGCTCGGCATCGTGTCCATGCGTCCGGCCGGCCGTCTCCCAGATGGAATAGGCCCGCTTGCTGATCCATTCCCGTCGCGTATCCGTCATCGCTGATCCCCGTTCGAGTGTGAACTGACGCCGTGCCGGATGTCGCGGACAGAGCCGGACACGGAATTCGCTGGACGGCCGGGACACATCGACCGGCGGGTCCAGATAGTCGTTGCACCATGCGCTCCGGGCGAGGTCCTCGGGCGGAGCAGGCCTGCTTCATGCGATTCGCCTGACGAGGATGCGCCCAAAGCGGCAGGGCTTCAAGCCGAGCCGGGTGCGACAAGATCGCCGTTTTTGCGGCTGCGAAGAAAAACCATCCTCCGTCTGCGGCAAACCGGCGGAAATTTTGGAAAAGTTTCATGCTTGCGGGTGGACAGCGCCGATCCGGCCAACGTATTGTCCGGATGAAGGAATCCCCCGGGCGCACGACGATAGTAGAGAGGCAGGACGTTTGGCAGCGGCAAGGCTACAGCATCGACCGGTTCGTCGGGCTTGCCGCCTTTTCTGCACAGCGCTGACCTGTCTTTTGCTGTTGATATCCATGCTCCCGGCCCCCTCGGCCGCCGGTATCGCTTCCAAAGCGCTTCGCTACGCTGCGTTGAAGGTTGCGGATCACGCGCCCGCGTCGGCCGGCAAGGAGTGCCGCAAGCGCGCCGTTGCGGGCAAGATGACGCCGCTCGGCAGCGCCGGCTTCGATCCCGCCTGCCTGCCGGCCGTATCCGTCGCCCGGCGTGGGAAGGCGGGCGCCGACGCCGCCACGGCCCTGCCGCTCGTGCAGGGCGATGGTCGCCATGAAACGCGCGGGGCCCGTGCCCCTCCGCCGAATTTCGCCTGACGGCCGCCCCGATCGTCCAATCGGTCCGCGGTCTTCCCGATATGGCCGGCCCGCCGGCATGTGAGACGTTCTAAGGCTCGAAAGCGATCGATCAAACGATGACAGGTGAATTGGTTCTGGTCCTGCTGGTCTGCCTTCCCTTTGTGGGAAGCCTTGCCGCGACCATCCTGCTGCGGACGGATTCCCGCGTCCTTGCGGCCCGCATGTCGGGCGCGGTGACGCTGGCATGCCTCGTGGCGACGGCCACGCTCTATCCCGCCGTGCGCGACGGCGGCAAGGTGCGGCTCGATCTCGAATGGCTGCCCCAACTCGGACTGAACTTCACCCTGCGCATGGACGGCTTCGCCTGGCTCTTCGCCATGCTCATCACCGGCATCGGCTGCCTCATCGTGCTCTATGCGCGCTACTACATGTCCGAAGAGGACCCCGTTCCGCGCTTCTTCTCCTTCCTGCTCGCCTTCATGGGCTCGATGCTCGGCATCGTCGTCTCGGGCAACATCATCCTGCTTTCGGTGTTCTGGGAGCTGACGAGCATCTTCTCCTTCCTGCTCATCAGCTACTGGCACCACAATGCCGCGGCGCGCGACGGCGCGCGCATGGCGCTGACGATCACCGGCATCGGCGGCTTCTGCCTGCTGGCCGGCCTCATCGTGCTCGGCCATATCGCCGGCAGCTACGACCTCGACGCGGTGCTGGCGGCCGGCGACAAGATCAAGGCGCATCCGCTCTACCTCACCGCGCTGGTGCTGATCCTCATCGGCGCGCTGACGAAGAGCGCGCAGGTGCCGTTCCATTTCTGGCTGCCGAACGCCATGGCCGCCCCGACGCCGGTGTCCGCCTACCTTCATTCCGCCACCATGGTGAAGGCGGGCGTCTTCCTTTTGGTGCGCCTCTGGCCGGCGCTTTCCGGCACCTATGAATGGTTCATGCTGGTCGGCATCGCCGGCATCAGCACGCTGCTTCTCGGCGCTTATTTCGCCATGTTCCAGCAGGACCTCAAGGGCCTGCTGGCCTATTCGACGATCAGCCACCTCGGCCTCATCA